>NZ_JBNYXZ010000007.1:0-297957 GCF_051380935.1 Janthinobacterium algoris
GATGCGGAATCGCTTGGCGTCCTCCGCGTTGTCATCTGATTGCGATCAAATTCCTCATGTGAAAAAAGTTAACAGAATCGTTGAAAGTATACAAGCGAATTGTGGGTAATCGGAAGGTTGGGAAGACGTTTACTGTTCAAGACTGAGCTAGTGCACTTAATCGGTATTAGTTCAAACTAGAACTGACACTTCGCGTCAAACGGGCGTCCGCATCCTGCTGCGGACGCAGCAACTTGCCGGCTTACTCCGTCATCGGTCCATAAAAAATTAACCGACCAGTCTCGAAAGCTGCGACGCCTGTGTTTAAACCTCAAGATGCCACGAAAGGTCCGGGAAGGGGCGGTTGAGCATGTCGCGTATGGTGGCCAGAAACCTTGTCCTGGCCTTGTACCGGTTGAATGCCGGCGACCTCAGTTTGGGCACTCCACCACCAGTTCAAAATAGTTTGGCCTGCTTGATAGCTGGTGCTTTGGGTACCTGCTCTCCGGTGGCCATCCCGATGGGTCCGCGCACGTGGGTAAGCTGCTCCCAATTTGGCTCTTAGAAGCAGTCCATGGGAACAAGGCAGAGCTGAGAATTGGCCGTTGCGGACTTGCACGTCCCCAGTTGGCCAACGGTATCTGCACGGGCGTTCATTGTTGTGAAGTGGCCCGCATATAGATGCCAAGGGCCAGCTATCCTACTGTGGCACTGGCCTTGCCGATGAGCGAGCATCCGCATGCCGTCTTGCAGCCATGTATGGCCACCGGAATCCCCCCGGCGGTGAGGGTTTCATGAGCAGTAATGATTTTATTGACGCCATGCGGCGCGCCACCGGGATAGCACTGCGGGCACATGACTTCGTCGCCTAGCCGCGCAATCGCCTTGCCACCGATATCGTGTGTGGGTGAGCCGCTGATGACTTTCCCTCCATGGTCGGTGGAATCACCGATTGTGATGATTTTCAAGGGCATGGTATTTCTCCTATTTGTTCCAGGTTGTCTTATTAAGTGGGACGGCCGTTGGATTCGGGCTTAACAGCGCTATCCACACCGGACCATTTCGGTAGTGGGGCTGGAGGCAACGGAAGCACTTGGTCGAGCCTGTTCAACTTCAGGTCGGGATTGATTTGTAACGCGTCGTAAATAGCGTCGTAGCGCCTCTCTCGCTCAGCGTCTATCTTGCTACGCCATACCTTGCGAGCCTCGATATAGAGGTGGTATGCTGCCGGGTCGCGGCTTGCCGGCATGTGGTCCTTCCAGCGCGCGCATGCGGGTAGCGGGTCAGACATACTGAACTTCTTGAATCCATATGGCAGGGTGCGCAAGGCTCTCTCCTGCAAGTAGCTTGAGAGGAAAAAAGCCGCAGCGACGAGCGACGCCAGCAGAACAAGGCAATATAGCCATCGTCGACGAGAGCCGTTTGCAAGCGCATGAGATGTGGCGGACATTCAGGTTCGCTCAGTACGTGGGTTTGTCGTATGACTCTGGCTCGACTGCGTCCTCCACACCGGACCAGGGTGGCAATACAGCCGGAGGCAATGGAAGTACTTGGTCGAGTCGGCTCAGCTTCAGGTCGGGATTGATTTGTAACGCGTCGGAAATGGCCCTGTACCGCGAGCTGCGTTCGCTGTCTGAATTTATGTTTAGGTCTCTTAACAACGCTCTATCCCCTTCGCTGTTTGTCTTCCAATCAAACAATAAAAATAATGAGTCTGCGCAGTCTTGATTGCCAAATTTCACACCGTCTTGAAAAATCTTCATTGCAGCTCGGAAGTCTTTCTTCGAAGCTTCTCTATCAATTCCTAGTGCATAGGCCGCGGCACCATGTCCTTGTTGATATGCGCATTGCAGCATGGTTTCTTCATCATTTAGTCGACCTGCATCGCTATAGGCCTGGGCCAACGCCATCTGTGCCTCCGGGCTGCCGAGCTGAGCCGCCCTCAGATAGTATGCCCAAGCCAAATCGACATCGTAGTGCGCGCCGCCATAGCCATGCTCGTGAGCGACACCGAGGTCATACAGCCCCCACGGTTGCATCGCCTTGGCAGCCATGCGGGCGATTTCGACACTCTTGACGGGGTCTGCATCAAGCACGTGGTTGGTTTCGAGAACGCCGAGTCCGTGCAGATAAAAATGCGCCATTAGTGCACGCGCTCCCCAGTCGCCCAACTCGGCGGCCTTTTTCACATCGGTGAGTATGCGCGTGGCCTCCTCTCGCTTGAATTGCCACGCTATCTTACTGCGCCATACCTTGCGAGCCTCGATATAGAGCCGGTATGCTGCCGGGTCGCGGCTTGCCGGCATGTGGTCCTTCCAGCGCGCGCATGCGGGTAGCGGGTCAGACATACTGAACTTCTTAAATCCATATGGCAAGGCGTGCAAGGCTCTCTCCTGTAAGTAGCTTGAGAGGAAAAAAGCCGCAGCAACGAGCGACGCCAGCAGAACAAGGCAATATAGCCATCGTCGACGAGAGCCGTTTGCAAGCGCATGAGATGTGGCGGACATTCAGGTTAGCTCAGTACGTGGGTTTGTCGTAGGACTCGGGTGTGACCGCGTCCTCAACCTTGGACCAGGGTGGTAATTGCGCCGGAGGTAGCGGAAGTATTAGGTCGAGCCTGCTCAGCTTTAGGTCGGGATTGATTTCTAATGCGTCGGAGATGGCGCTGTAGCGCCTTTTACGCTCCGGGTCGACTCCAATACCCAAAGTCCTTAAAAGGTCTTTTTCCTCGTCAGAGTCTTTTCCCCAATAGCCATGGCGGAACATAACCTCGAGGTCTCGCGCACACTCTATGCTCCCAAATTTCACGCCTTCCTGATATATACGTATCGACTCTTGATATCGCTTATTTACTCCGGCATCTAGAGCCAGCGAATAGGCAGCCGGACCGTGTCCCTGTTGATATGCACATTGCAGCATAGTTGCCTCATCCTTAGGACGCCCCGCCTCACTATATGCCTTAGCTAACGCCATCTGCGCCTCTGGGCTGCCGAGCTGGGCCGCCCTCAGATAGTATGCCCAAGCCAAATCGACATCGTAGTGCGCGCCGCCATAGCCATGCTCGTGAGCGACACCGAGGTCATACAGCCCCCACGGTTGCATTTCCTTGGCAGCCATGCGGGCGATTTCAACACTTTTGTCAGGGTTTGCATCAAGCACGTGGTTGGATTCGAGAACACCGAGTCCGTGCAGATAAAAATGCGCCATTAGTGCACGCGCTCCCCAGTCTCCCAACTCGGCGGCCTTTTTCACATCGGTGAGTATGCGCGTGGCCTCCTCTCGCGTGAATTGCCACGCTATCTTACTGCGCCATACCTTGCGAGCCTCGATATAGAGCCGGTATGCTGCCGGGTCGCGGCTTGCCAGCATGTGGTCCTTCCAGCGCGCGCATGCGGGTAGCGGGTCAGACATACTGAACTTCTTGAATCCATATGGCAAGGCGTGCAAGGCTCTCTCCTGTAAGTAGCTTGAGAGGAAAAAAGCCGCAGCAACGAGCGACGCCAGCAGAACAAGGCAATATAGCCATCGTCGACGAGGGCCGTTTGCAACCGCATGAGATGTGGCGGACATTCAGGTTCGCTCAGTACGTGGGTTTGTCGTAGGACTCTGGCTCGACCGCGTCCTCCACACCGGACCAGGGTGGCATTTTCGCAGGAGGTAACGGAAGTACTTGGTCGAGCTGGCTCAGTTTCAGGTCGGGATTGACATCCAACACTTCGGAAACGGTCTTGTATCGACTGCTGCGTTCCGGGTCCACTGTGACGCCGAGTAGTTTTAAGGCGGTTTTTTCCTCATCCTTCGCATTGGTCCAATGCCCATCTTCAAATAACAACCATAGGGTAGCCGCGCAGTTCGAATTTCCAAATTTTACGCCCTCTTGGTAGATTGTTATGGCCTCCATGAAGCGTTTATGGATTCTTGCAGTCATTCCTAACTCATACGCGGCGGGGCCATGACCTTGTTGGTATGCACATTGCTGCATAGTTTTTTCGTCGCCTAATCTTCCAGCGTCGCTATAGGCTTGGGCAAGTGTCATCTGTGCCTCTGGACTGCCTAGTTGGGCTGCCCTTAGATAGTATGCCCAAGCCAAATCGACATCGTAAGGTGCCCCTCCATAACCATGCTCGTAAGCTACGCCAAGGTCATACAGTCCCCAAGGTTGCATCTCCTTTGCCGCCATGCGGGCGATTTCGACACTTTTGTCAGGGTTTGCATCAAGAACATGATTGGATTCGAGAACACCGAGTCCGTGCAGATAAAAATGCGCCATTAGTGCACGCGCTCCCCAGTCGCCCAACTCGGCGGCCTTTTTCACATCGGTGAGTATGCGCGTGGCCTCCTCTCGCGTGAATTGCCACGCTATCTTGCTACGCCATACCTTGCGAGCCTCGATATAGAGCCGGTATGCTGCCGGGTCGCGGCTTGCCGGCATGTGGTCCTTCCAGCGCGCGCATGCGGGTAGCGGGTCAGACATACTGAACTTCTTGAATCCATATGGCAAGGCGTGCAAGGCTCTCTCCTGCAAGTAGCTTGGGAGGAAAAAAGCCGCAGCAACGAGCGACGCCAGCAGAACAAGGCAATATAGCCATCGTCGACGAGGGCCGTTTGCAACCGCATGAGATGTGGCGGACATTCAGGTTCGCTCAGTACGTGGGTTTGTCGTATGACTCTGGCTCGACCGCGTCCTCCACCCCGGACCAGGGTGGCAATACAGCCGGAGGCAATGGAAGTACTTGGTCGAGTCGGCTCAGCTTTGGGTCGGGATTGATTTGTAACGCGTCGTAAATGGCGTCGTAGCGCCTCTCTCGCTCAGCGTCTACCTGAACTCCCAACGCACTGAGTGCATCTTTCTCCCTGTCAGAGCCGATAGCCCAATACCCTTGGTTAAACATAATCCTCAGGTCTCGCGCACACTCTGCGCTCCCAAATTTCACGCCATTTTGATATATATCTATCGCTTCTTGAAACCTTTTATTCACTCTAGCATATAGAGCCAGCTCGTGGGCAGCTGGTCCATGCCCCTGCTGATATGCACAATGCAGCATAGTGGTCTCATCTCCCCGGCGTCCAGCTTTGCTATAGGCTTGAGCCAAGGCCATCTGTGCCTCCGGGCTGCCGAGCTGAGCCGCCCTCAGATAGTATGCCCAAGCCAAATCGACATCGTAGTGCGCGCCGCCATAGCCATGCTCGTGAGCGACACCGAGGTCATACAGCCCCCACGGTTGCATTTCCTTGGCAGCCATGCGGGCGATTTCAACACTTTTGTCAGGGTTTGCATCAAGCACGTGGTTGGATTCGAGAACACCGAGTCCGTGCAGATAAAAATGCGCCATTAGTGCACGCGCTCCCCAGTCGCCCAACTCGGCCGCCTTTTTCACATCGGTGAGTATGCGCATGGCCTCCTCTCGCGTGAATTGCCACGCTATCTTGCTACGCCATACCTTGCGAGCCTCGATATAGAGCCGGTATGCTGCCGGGTCGCGGCTTGCCGGCATGTGGTCTTTCCAGCGGGCGCATGCGGGTAGCGGGTCAGACATACTGAACTTCTTGAATCCATATGGCAATGCGTGCAAGGCTCTCTCCTGTAAATAATCTTTGACGCAAAATGCCCCCACCGCCAATACCACCAGCAGAGCCGATGCATAAATCCACCGTTTTAGTAAATTCCCCATGACTACACAACAGGCGAGCTGGGTTTTCGGTCCACATAGAAAGGTAGCAGCTGACTTGTCAGTTGAGTTCCCACTGCTTTGTTTTTCGCATTTGTCGAAGCGCTTTCCTGCCATTTTTGAAATATATCCGCCATATCCCCAAACTGCGGCGGCCCCGCCATCCCATAGCACTGGCTGAACAAATCACAGCGCAATTGAAACGCTACCTCCTTCGCCTCGCTCAACACGTTTAGCTCGCTGTCTAGTGCCATGCTGCGTAGATTCAGGTTGGCCGAGCCTATCGTGAACGCGGCGTCATCCACAATCGCCACCTTGGCGTGGATATAGATTTCTTCATAGTCCGTCGCTTGCAGCCTGTCTTTGTCCCTGGCGCAAGTCCAAAGCGACCCCATAAAAACCTTGATGCCACGCTCGGCCAGTTCTTCTGCGGTAATCGGCGGTTTGGTCTTTTTCTCACGCGCCAGCTTCAAGGCTTCTTCGTGCTCCACCTTCATTGCCTCACTCCTGCCCACTTTGCTGGCTACATCGTAGGTCGGCACGTCCATGCCATCATTTTCCGGGGTGGAGGTCAGGATGAACACATATATCGGCTTCAGGTAGCCGGCCGAACGCAGGCGGCCGACGCATTCGATGAGATGCTCCGCCCAAGGCTCATACTGGATATATTGGTTCTGTATGAAGATATAGCGAAGAGTTTGCCGGGTCAGGTTGGCGTAGCATTCCTTAATGGTTTTCTCTGTATGCTGCGGCTCGGTGCGCAGCAGTTGTACATTGTGTAAGCCGTTTTGTAGTTTGAACGCGCTCAATGGTATCTTCGCACGCCGCGCGATGAACTCCGGGTCCATCTCATCATGAAGCCAGTCCCCAGCTTTCTTAACGATACGCTTGATTGGCGGATTAAAAAACCAAGCCGTGTCCATGAAGAGAGAGGTAGGCCTGGTTGACTTTTCCCACGCTTGGCAGAAATTATGATTGAGGTCGTAGAGAATCGGACCATGCAAGCGGCAGGACACATCCTGATACGGTTTGACCACATGGCTATTCTTGTCGATGTATGATTGGACAAGCCGCTCCTTGGCCGTCTGCTGCTGCGAGCTCAATTGGTATCCTGTACCAGCACTGTCATAACACTCGCCTTCCTTCCAAGCCGCCTTCTGTAGCTTCACATGCTCCATGTGGTAGATGCGCTCGCGCCTGATGTCGCGGAAGTGGTGCTCCGACGTGTCCCAGAAGTCGGTGACGGAATTGTGTCCCATCACATAACCTATCGCATTGACCGGATTTTCATAGTCAATCAACAGCATTTTCTGGTGGTGCGTGGCAAACGCTTGGGTTACCTGTGCCATAAAACCAGTGGGCGCCAGCTCTCCCGACAATGACTTTTCTAACAAAGCGATAGGAACTTTGCGCACATGAAAATGAATATTCGGTATCGCGTCGTCGCAAACCTGCGCATACCATTCTGCGTTATAGGCTTGGTGCGATTCGCTAAAATAACCGCCCATGGCGCATCCGATATATGGGAATCGTCTGCCGTAGTAGCCTGGATTGTTTTTCATTAACTTTTGCGTCACGGTGCTGTCGTGCCATACCAGCAAACGAACTTTGACCGGATTGGGCTTGCGCGAGGCAATCTTCTTCAGCAAATCTCCATAACGTATCCCATCCTCGGCGCTCTTCCCGCGCACCAGCACCATGCCAGGGTCGAATCCCCATGTGATGATGTCGACGCTATGCTTGGCGCTTTCCAAGTCCTTTGCTATTTTCCTAAAGACCGTTTCTCCGCAAATCAATGGTTCAATAAAACAGCGATAACGCGGCGGATGGACGGGATATGGAACATGAACAAACCAAGGCTGTGCGAGGCATTGGTAGGGCGCGTCGTTGTCGCGATAGGATAGAGTTTGCTTGTAGAGGTCTACGTTGCTGTTCATGCCACTCATGGTACAGTCCTTAAAAAAGTCAGCGATGGCGTCATGCTTCGGATGAATCTTCGCCGTCGTCCAATGCAGGATTTGACAGCACTCGACTCTGTTCCAGCGTCGCGTAGCCCTCGTTGGCAGCCCCGCCCGAATTGGTGTACCCGTGGTACCCGATGCCAGCGCTCATTTCCTGTTTCTCGTCATGTGGGTTCGGCGCGACGGTATAGCGGTTGCCGTTGGGGAGCTCCAACTCGTAGGTGGACTGCTTTTCCAGCTCGTGCTGGAAAGTCATGTTGCCATCGTCGTCAAACACCCCTTGCTCCGTCAGCGCGCCATCCTTATAGAGTTTGTAGGGCAAGCCGGCATTCAGGGCGCCGCCCGCCGCCGGATGACTGTTCAAATGAAACGTGCCCGCGCCCTTTAGCTGGGCCTGTGGCGGTTGCACCTGGGCTATCTGCAGGTTCTTAGGGCCGAGCAAACTGTGGCTCACTGCGTGCGCGACAAAGGTGCCGTTGCTGCCTTGTTCGATGCCGCTGGCGCTGAACCTGGCGTAGCTGCCGCCGCCGTTGATGACCACTTCTTCCTTGGCGCTGATGGTGATGCGGTTGGCCGTGTGCGTGATGTTGAGCTTGGCAAGGAGGTTGATGCTGTCCTTCAACGCCCGCACATCGATATCGCCGGCTGCCGCGACCAGCCGCATGCCGGCCTGCTGCACGAACAGGCGGAATGCTTGCCGCACGCTGGCAAACAGGCTGGCGCCGCTGGCGATGGAAAGGTCTTGTCCGGTGGTAATCGCCGTATGCTGGTCGCTGGCCAGATGGGTGCTGCCGCGGGTCGTGGTCTCGATGCCGGCCGGGCTGGCCAGCACCAGGTGCGGCGCGGCCAGTTGGGGAAAGCTGCCCTTGGCGCCCGCGCCGCCCTGGATGCTGTCGTTCTGCGCCTTAATGGCAGCCACTGCTTTGCCCTGGTCCTCGCCGTCCTGCGCGCCCGATTGCAGGGCTAGCTTGGTCAGCGCCTCTTGCCGGGCATGGGCGGCCTTCAGGCGCAGCTGTGTCTCGCCCATGTCCTTGATGTGCGAGGCGCCGTTGGCGCGCGCTTCGGTGGTGATGAGCATGCCCCGGTTCGCGCGCGCCACGCCCCAGGCATTGGTCGCCAGCTCCCAGCCGTCGCCGCGCGCGTCCATGCGCCCGTCGGACGTGTCAATGCGGGTGATGCTGCCCAGCGACAGCTGGCTGTGCTCGTGGTCGCTCTTGAGCTGCGCCTGGAGTGCGCCCTTGGTGTCGTCCAGCACCAGATGGTTGCTGTTGCCGTCGCCGCCGCTGTTCAATTCGCGGCTGCGCAATCCCGCCAGCGAGCGTTGCGCCGGCAAATGCCAGGGCGGCATGTTGTCGCGGTTGTAGACGACGCCGACGACGATGGGGTGGTCGATGTTCTCATCGAGGAACTGCACCAGTACTTCCTGGCCGACGCGCGGCAAGCACATCTGGCCGAAGTACTGGCCGGCCATGGGCAGCATGACGCGTATCCAGGGCGAACTGGCCTGGTCGAATGTGCCTAACCGGTCCCAGTGAAATTGCAGTTTGACCCGGGCCAGTTCATCGGTATAAATATCCTCGCCGGGCGGGCCGACGACGATGGCCGTCTGCACGCCGGGATGGCGGCACGGCACGCTGTTGTGCTGACGCCCCGGGCGCCACTGTATGTCGCGGCGTAGGCAGGTGAGGGTGTTGCTGTATTCCGATTTGCCGTCCGGGCCGGCGGGATAATTGTTGCTCGCGACATGTTCAACCGAGACGATGAGATAGTCGCGCGCAGCGATGCCCGGTTTCCTGTCTTCGCCGGGCGCCGGCGCCTTGACTTGCGCGCTGAAGTGGCCGGTCAGCTTGAACGTGCGGCCCGGCTGCGCGGCGCGGTCGTTGCCGCCCGCCTCGAAATACTGGGTGCGCTGGTCATGTTCTTCCATGCGGCGCTGCGCCAGGGTCTCGCCGTCACGCAGATTCGGGTAGCCGTAGGCGCCGGTGTTTTCGTAGAGTTCATAGCCGTCCACGTCGCCCTGCGCGTTCAGGGAGCTGCCCTGGACCCGTTGCGGATGCGGGCTTTTATAGTTGAAACTGGCCAGTGTCAGTTTGCCGGAGCCGAGTTCCCGCACCGCTTGCCAGTCGTCAATCCCGTCCGCCTCCTCGGACCCGGCCTGGGCGCGAAACTGCATCTGGTCTGCAGCATCGGCGACATGCGCGTCGTCGATGGGCTCGGCCAGGGTGGAGTTGTCGCTGAGAATGAGCGTGTGGCCATCGGCCCGGTGCTCGCAGTGGTAATACAGCCCTGCGTCTTCCCAACGGCGGTGCAGATGGTTATAGTCCGTCTCGTTATGCTGGTTGGCGCAGGTCAGTTTTTTATCGTCGTAACCGGGCCCCAGCCTGGTCTTCCAGTCGCGCTGGCGGTAGTGCCCGAAGGTGGTCTCGGTCAGTTCGATGGTGCTGCGGTGGTGAAAGGAGACGTTGTCCTTGCGCAGCTTGGCGAAGGCCAGCCAGGGCGACAGCACCATCTGGTAGTAGGCGAAGCCGCCGTCGGTACGGACAAAACGGAAACTGCCGACGTAGCCGTTCATGTAGCGCAGGCTGCCGTTCTCGCGCACCAGCGAAATGGTGACCATCCGGCCCATCATGCTTTTGAGGGGGATGCCGGCGTCATCCGACAGCACCTCGGCCTCGATGCGGAAGTCGCGCGATAACTCCTCGCGCATGCGCACCTTGTTGACCAGCATGACGGCATTCGCGGGACCGTCCGCCTGCGGGAAGTCCATGCGCATGAGCCGATTGGCTTGCGATTGGGCGCCAAATACGGACAGCGCCGCCATGCCAGCGTCCACGATGTTGCGTATCATGCAGCCTCCGATGTGCTTCCCGCCGACGGCGGATGAGATGGGTCGTTATTTATCCTGTATCCGCCACTGTAGGTGGGTGTCGGGGGAGCCGTATTGAGGGGACTCAAGGGAGCTCATCAATAGTGAGCCGGTCCGCGCGCACTATCGTGGGGGAAATGAACATCACCTTGCGCAGCGACAGCCGCGGTCCGTGCGCCTGCATGCGGAAGTGGCCGCGCCGCCAGTGCGGCGACATCTCTCCAGACGCGCCGCGCAGATGGGCCGGCAGCGTGTCCGGCCCCAATACCACGCGGTCATAGAGGCGTTCGGTCTGTCGGCGCAGCTTGGCGGCATTTCTGGGCCCCATGCCCTGCAAGCGCCGCAACGCGTCGCCATGCGGCGTCAGGCTTACATGCCGTGCCTGTTCGATGGCCCAGTACAGAAAAACCTTCGTGCAAAGCTGTGCCAGGGCCGTTTGCTGCGCCAGCAAGGAATCGGACTGTAGCGTCCCCCCGCACTGACGCCGGATGACGCTGAGCAGGGATTCCTGTTCGTCCTCGATGACAAAATCGAGGCTGCTGATGCCCAGGGGCTCGTCACGGCCCGCCGCATAAATCGCCACAATGGAAATGGCCCGTTTACCCTTGTACGTTGAGGCGAACACTTAGGCACCTTGGATGCTATGAACGCCGGTCTCTGCGGGCAGCGCGACTGCTTGCCGCATCGCCTCGCCGAATCGGATGTAGCAGGCCGCCATGCGCGGTCGCAACTGGGCGGCGGGAATGTCTTCGCCCAAGTCGGAACTCGTCAGCAGCCGCTCCAATGCCGGTGTCAACTCAATGACCACGTTGGGCCGCTGCCAGAACATCAGGGCCGCCGTGGTGAACATGGCGTCGCACTCGATGGCGTCCCGGGAAAAATTGCGGGGCGAGTGGCGCAGTAAAATATTGCGCACCAGGTCGTCGTTCTCGGCGAAGCGCAGATGCAGCCTGGCCAGCACGTCTGCGGCGCTCAACTGGGCGGTGCCGTCTTCGCGCTGCGCGGCGCATCGTTGCCATGTTTGATAAAAACCGATATTTCGCACATGCACAGGATGCACATCGTCGCCGCGCGCGCGGCAGGCTGCTATCGCCATGAAGCAAGCCGACATGGCTGGGCTGCTTGCGTATAGAAGGGGTCTCACCGCGTTACTCCTGCTCAAAGGCCACTTGGCCGGATTGATGCATCTGTATCCCAGCCGCTTCCGGACTGTCGCCGCGTGAGGCTGCATCGATGGGCCGCAATAGGTAGCCGGCCGTGTCTCTGGAAACTTTGCCATCTTGTCGCAACAGAAAGGCGTCCCAATTCAGACGCCGCCCCGCGCCGGGTTTGCTCGTCAGGATGAGGCATTGCAGGCACGACGGCTTGAATAAAATCCGCACCTCGAATTGCAGATTGGGCAGTCCGAACATCGCCAACCTTTGCGCCAGCCCCACGGCGGCGCTGCCGCGTGGGAGAAAACGCTCGGCATCGGCCTTGTCGAGGGGGCCGATGTTCAAGCGCACGCGCAGGTCCTTGCGCCGCAAGCGCCCGCCCAGCGCCGCGCCGAAACCCAGCCTGGCGACCCTTCCGCCGAGCTTGCTGCGTTTGTTTTTCGGGATGACGTCCCAGACTTCGACGAAAGGTTCGAGCTCGACCTGCACCCTGAAGTGATGTGTCAACACGCGCGAGACCGAGCTTGCCGCCACCGGCCGGGTGCGCAACAACGCGGCATAGAATCCCGCCATATCGCAGGCGGCATCGTCTGCGCCGCCGGGCAGCGCGTCACGGCGAATACCCGCCAATGCCGTCAACAGCGGCAACTGGCCATCCTCGCCACCCATGTCGAGCCGGTGCTCCAGGCGATACTTGCCCCAGGCTTGAAAAAACATGGCCACCATGCGCTGGGAGAATAGGTCGATAAACGCGCGGGCGCTGTCGTCCCCGTCCCAGCGCTGCGCGGCGCTAATCCGCTCCGTGCGATGTAAAGGCAGGCCAGCGTTCACGCCAAGGAGCCCCAGGAACGCGGGCGTCAGGAATATCTTCGTGCCCGGCGCTTGCCGCATGGCCCGCAGTAATTCGATATCGGTCTCGCGCGTCGCCGGCTGCGCCCCCAGCGCCTCGATTTGGCTGGCCGGAAAGCTCAGCGACAGGCTGTTCTGAAAGCGCAGCACCTGAGACAGCGCTTGCTCGTCATCGTAAGACAGGCCGGCCTGGCGCAGCCAGCGTACCAGGATGCGCACAGCCTGGACAAAATGGAACCGCTGGGGTTCATTCATTAAACCCTGGATTACGCTAACGTCAGGTAGCCGCTTCTTGGCTTGCATCGCATGAGTTCCTTGTCGGATTGTTTGGATAGAACAACCAATTCGATGAAGCTGTTCACCTGCACATACAGGCCCAGGAACTGGTCGATGACTTCCACAAACAGCAGCAAGCCGCTGCCCACAAAAGCTT
Organism: Janthinobacterium algoris; assembly: GCF_051380935.1. NCBI lineage: Bacteria > Pseudomonadati > Pseudomonadota > Betaproteobacteria > Burkholderiales > Oxalobacteraceae > Janthinobacterium > Janthinobacterium algoris. Next base: position 12,912 of record NZ_JBNYXZ010000007.1, read on the forward strand.
CTTCGTCGAGTGTCATGCGCATCTCGGTTCCGTGCACCAGCGCGGCGCCATGCTTGTGCCGCATCCAGGTCACCGTCGCCGCTTGTTGCAAGTCAGTGATGCCTTCTATCTGACGCCGCGAAATCGGCGAATGTGGCAAGTCGTACAGGGCCAGCATTTCGCGGAAAGCCGGCAATCCGCCTTGCGACAGTGCGTGCTGGTTCACCGTCAGATGGGAAATCAATCGCCATTGCTGGCTCCCTTTGGCAAAACGGCAGGTGCGGGTCGGCCGACGCATAAGGCGAACCGAGTAGCTGTCGGCGTCGCGCAGCGGCGTCAAGTCGCCGCCGGCCTGCCCGTATTTCAGCGCATTGGGCAAGTCCCTGTTGGTGCAGCTAAGCGCAATCGACAGGCTCGTCTTTTCGACCTCCATCGGGTTGAAGTCGCCGTCAATCAGGGTGATGCGCTTTTCATGGCCGGGGCTGAGTGCAGCCAATTCGTCATCGCTGCGCAGCATCCAGTAATGCCCGTTCTTTGTGGACGCGTCCTCGCCGTGGCGCAGCGAATAAAACGGCCGGAATTCGGTCACTGCCTCCCTCTTCCCGCGCCGGCGCACCATCTTGACCGAGTCTATCGAGTACACCTCGAACGACTTGGCGTGCGCGGCATCCGCCACCACCGCATAGTCGGCAGTCAACTGCGTCACGGATATCGGCTGGCCCGGCCGCTGGAACAGGTTGACCACCGGGCTGCAACCGAGCAGCAAATTCGTCTCGGACAGGCTCGTCAGCATGCGGGCACGGGAGGAATCCGGGCGCAGGCCGGCCAAGGCCACATGGAGCGTAAAGCGACGACATCCCTGTGGCAGCAGCACCCGCAACGCCACCAGGTCGATGTCGAAGAAATTGAACTTTTCCGGAAAGACAAAATACTCGCTGAGCACCCGGTATGCCACGTGCGAGCGGGCGTCAAACGGGATGAGCGCCTCGTCCTCGGCGAAACCGACCGGCGCCAGTGGCACGGCCGGCAACGCCGTCCAGCGCCCCGGCTCGGTTTCAACATAGGCGCACACGGCGCGCATGAAAAGCGCGTCGCGCAGGGCCGCGCAAAACGAGGGCTCGCCATCGATGAACACGCGCAGGGCGGGGAGCTCGGCCGGCGCGGCGCCGTCGATGACGATGCTCAGTGCGGCGCTGGCAGATGACGACAAGGTGACGCTGGAGGGCGCGCGTACTACCGGCTCGAAGCGGGCGGCGGCCAGCGTCATCGGCGAGAGCACGATGTCGTAGGCGGTCTTGAAACTGCAGCGTACGCCGTCGACGGCGCTTGAGTCCATCTCGGTACCGCGCGGGATGGTCAGCATCGGTGCTTCGCCCGCTGACTTGATGGAAGGATACGTGGCGCGCACTATCGAACAGGAGGGGAAGGGTCTCAGGTAGTGCGGAAACAGCGTCTCCAGTAGCGCTTCGGTCAATTCAGGATAGCTGTCGTCGAGCCGCTTCGCCACGCGCGCGGAAAGCAGCGCGACGGACTGTATCAATTGTTCGACATGCGGGTCCGGGCAAGTGTCGTCGCTGAGCTGCAGGGCGCCGCCCACCCTGGGATAGCGCTCGTAAAATTCGCGTCCGAGGCGACGCAGATACACCAGTTCACGCTCGAAATACGGCAACAAGTCTTCCATCAAGCTCTCCTTGCCCCTCACGGACGAAAGCCGTGTGCAGATGTTCAAGTATCAATCAAGCGATGGCGAATATGTTGCGGTTGCGCAATACTGGTGACAGTGGCGGGTTTTGCTCGTCGTCATTGTGGCAACGGCCGGGCTTGGGACCTTTCTTGCGAAAACTCAATGAGTTTCCTAAATGCAGCGTCAAACTCTATCGACGAGCAATGCATTTCAAGGGAGAGAACATGAGCATCTCATTAAAAGTCTTGTGGGCCGAAGGTCTCACGCTAGATGCGCAGCATTTCCAGCAGTTGGACCTGTATCACGAGGCCCGCTTGCGGCATATCGCCTCGGCCATCAATCCCTACACCTGGGGCGTCCAGCTTGCACGCTGGAGCATTGAAGGCGTGACCAGTAATGCACTGTATGCGCAGGCACTGACCCTGATTTTCAAGGATGGAGAAATCTACCAGGCGCCGCTGTCCGATGAATTGCCTCTGGCGATAGACCTGGGCAAGCTGCCCGCGGATGAGCAAAGCTTCGTCTTTTACGCGGCGCTGCCGGTCGTCAAGGCACATGGCGGCAATCTGGCCAGCGGCGAGGCCCCGTACGATGACACCCGATACTCGCCATTCGATGCGCAAGCTCTGGACCTCTACACCGATGCGCTCAGCACCAACGTTTCCTACATGAGAAAAAAACTGCGGCTGCTGTCGCATCTCGATATGCGTGACGCCTACGACTGCATCCCGCTCGTCAAGGTGCGTCGCAAGGAGGACAGCACCTTTGAAATCGACCCGACGTTCATGGCACCGAGCCTGTCGGTCGACGTTGACCCGGCCATGCGGGAAATGCTGCGCGGCTTGCTCGGCAAGTTGAGCGCGAAAGCCGATGCACTCTACCGTCTGCAACGCCAGCCGCGGGGCAACGCCATCGAGGCGCACAGTGGCGACGTGTCTTCATTCTGGATGCTCAGCACGGTCAGCGCCGCGAACGCGTCCCTGGCCCATTGCGCCAAGTCGGGACACTGCCATCCGGAGCGGCTGTTCGACAAGCTGATGGTGCTCGCGGGCGGCCTGATGGCGTTTTCCCGGAAGTATTCGGTATCAGATTTACCCTCCTACGACCATGAGAATCCGGCTCCCGGTTTCGACGCGCTGAACGCCATCATTTGCGAACTGCTCGATACGGTGGTGTCGTCCAGATACGTCGTCATTCCTCTCACCCTCGACAAGGAACAAGGCCCATACCATCAGGGAAAAATCGACGCCACGCTACTGGACCGGAAAGCAGGGCTGTACCTTGCCGTCACCGCCAATATGCCGGCGCTCAATCTGGTCGCGGAGGTACCGCGTCAGTTAAAAATCGCATCGCCCCACGACATCGAGGCGTTGATTCGTAGTGCCTTGCCCGGACTGCAATTGGTGCACATGGCCCAGGTGCCGATGGAAGTGCCGGTCCGCCCGAACGCTTATTATTTCTCGATTGATAACCGTGGTGAGCTTTACGAGGCGATGATGAAGGCCCAGGCGATAGCCATTTATGCGCCCAGCACCTTCACAGAACTGCGGATGGAGTTGTTCGCCATCACCGATTAGAGTGTCATTCCCACCTGTGATACATCTCATTACAAATGATGATTGGCGAGATATGGCGCAGTGCAGCATAATTCATTTGTCTCCTCCAACTCCTCCAAGAATTGGATTCAACCCGCCCAAGATGGCGGGTTTTTTTTTAGCCAAAAATTTCAGTTTCCGGGCCGTTGCCAAGGGACAGTAGGGCGGTTTCTCTTTGCCTAGAGGCTGCAGCGAAGGGCTTTGTTCATGCTGATAGTACACATTTTCAATTGAAAGATACCGGTCGGTATGTTATCTTTGCAGCCATCTTCAATCGTCAGCCGTTTTATTCAAATGACTCCAAATTTATTATCGTGGGCGGCTTTGGGCGGCGCCATTGCGTGCGAGGTGGCCGGCACCGCGTTCCTCAACAAGTCCGAGCAATTTAGCAAATTGGCGCCGACCTTGATCTCCCTCGGGCTGTACGGCGTTTCATTCTATTTACTGGCCCAGGCACTCAGGACTTTGCCGATTGGCGTGGCATATGCGATATGGGGCGGCCTGGGCATCGTACTCACCGCGATTGTCAGCATCGTGGTGTTCAAGCAGCGGCTCGACTGGATTGCCATGGTCGGCATCGGCTTCATCGTGGTCGGGGTGATTATCGTCAACGGCTTCTCTAAAGCAAGCGGGCATTGACATGGCATCTGCTTACGAACGTCGAAAGGATCCCGAAGCGGTGCGTCGTGCCTTGCTCAATTGTGCTGCGTTGATCGCTGGTAGCGAGGGTCTCGCCGCCGTGACAGTGGCGGGTGTGTCGGCAGCTGCAGGCGTGACCAAGGGGGCGCTCTTCCATCATTTCGCCAATAAACAGGCGATGGTCGATGCGATGGTCAATGAGCTGATGCAGGAGTTGGATGCGGCGCTCGACGACTTGATCGCCGTCGATCAGGTGCCGCGTGGCAGCTTTACCCGCGCCTATGTTCACGCCGCACTCTCTATGGACGATAACACCACGCGCATTTGGTCTGCTCTTATTAGTTCGCTGACTGCGGAGACGCTGATGGCAGGCCAATGGCACGCCTGGCTAGCGCAACGATTGCGCCGCCATGCTGATACCGACGCCGGAGAACTTCTAGAGGTCGTCAGACTGGCGGCAGATGGCGCTTGGTTTACTTCGCTGAGCGCTGGCGCTTCGGCAAGGGTTCTGGACTTGCCAGCGATCAGAGCACGCTTGATAGCCATGACTTTTTTAACCATCGCAACACCATCAGGAGAGCATCATGTCTGACAGTTCAATTCTCGTCACCGGCGCCACCGGCAAGACCGGCAGCCGCGTCGCCGCCAATCTCATGCAACGAGGGTTCGACGTCCGCGCCGTTTCGCGCAAATCGGCGGTGCGCTTCGACTGGGACGATGCATCGACCTGGCAAGCTGCGCTGCAGGGCGTACGCGCTGTGTACATCGTGCATCCCGGTTTGGGCTTTGACGGCGCGACTGAGCAAGTGGGAGATTTCGCCCGTGCCGCTGCTGCTGCCGGCGTGAAAAAGGCTGTGCTGGCTTCGACTCCGGATGACGGTAGCGAGTTTTCACAGGCCATGCGCGCTGCAGAACATCATATCGTCAACGCCGGCTTAGACCTGACAAGTCTGCGCCTGCGCTGGTTTTTCCAGAATTTCAGCGAGGATTTCCTGCTCCAGTCCGTACGCTCGGGCGAGTTGCGTTTGCCCGCAGGGTCCGGCAAGGAAGCGTTTGTCGATGCGGATGATATCGCCGAAGTGGCGGTCGCTGCATTGACGGATGAGCGCCACAATGGCCGCCAGTACGACCTGACTGGCCCTTGCCTGTTGAGCTTTGCAGAGGTGGCGCAGGAAATTACGTCGGGGGCGCAACACCCTCTCTCGTATGTGTCGCTCGACCCCGCCACCTACGTTGCCGAGCAAGTCGCGCAACAGGTGCCGGAGGAATGGGCTTACTCTTTCAGCGTTCTTTATCAGGACATCGCTAACAACAAGCTGGCGCAAGTCTCGGGTGACGTCGAGGCTGTGCTTGGCAAGCCGGCGCGCGATTTTTCCACTTTTGTTTCGGCGATGGGGAAAGCTGGGGTTTGGAGGTAATCCGGCCTGCGTCCTAGCTTAACGCCTCGGCGATGTTGCTGCGGCTGGCCGCGGCGCTGGTTTCATGTGCAGACCATCGACGCCAGTAGCACCTTCCATGCGTGTGCCAGCTTGGTGTCATTGCGCTTCAGGTACGCAAAGACGTAAAGCCGTTTTTCATGGCTTCTTATAAATAAATGCTTCTCTAATATGCAATTTTTCAAGGATTAATGACGCATCCAGAAGGTGTGTTCCAGTTATGGAACGATGCCGCTGATGGAGGTAACTTAGGATGGGTAACTGCAGAGAGGTTGCACGATCAATGGTTGCGTGTTTTGCGGATTTCTCGTAGCTACAGGCCGTTCTGGCCTCAATGTTTAGAGCAAGGGTGCTCACACATGAAGAAGTTAAATATTTATTTAAAAAAATTTTATTTTATAAATAATATTTTTAAAAAAGTACCATCACGTTGTTCAACTTGCGTTGGCAGAGAAGGCTTTGGCTCAATCTGAGGCAGAAAAGTCTAGTTGAAGCGCCTGTCGCCATGCAGAAAAATCGTTTCCGCATCGGCTACACATGGCAGCGAAAATACGGTGATGCAAGGTTGCATGAAAACCTTGTGCGGAATAATATACTATGTAATTTATTGAAATATAAGAAGTATTTTGAGGAATTGCAAGCTTGGCGACGGCTTAAATTGTTCGTGAGATTCGAAGGGCTAGGCCTGCCGGCCCGGCCCGAATCCTTCAATTCGCTTTCAAAGGAGCCAGCCTCTACGACGTCCAACGCATCAGTTCGGGTACAAATGGCAGACCCTTGCACCCGCACTGTACTTTCTGTTTTAGGTTCTGAAAAATTTCTCCATGTGTACCTTGCCTGTCTAGAAGTACTGTGTAAAAATACAGTGTCAACATTCAAAAAGGACACCTCATGATCAAAGGCAGTTGCTGCTGTGGCTCAGTAAAGTTTGAATTGGCATCCCCTCCAAGCATGATGGGCATGTGTCACTGTTCTCGTTGTCGGAAGGTCGGAGCGAGTGCCTTGGCCTTCGTTGATAAAAATTCATTTACCTTGCTGGAGGGACGAGAATTTATTCAACGATATGAGCCAGAGCCCCGCTTTAAATATGCAAGAACTTTTTGCAAAAACTGCGGAACTTCTTTGGGGGAAATTGGTTCAGAGAATGATTCATTTCCAATATCAGTTAACTGCTTGGATGATGATCCTGAGGTAAGAATGCAATTTCATGTTTATGTTGGCTCCAAGCCTGCATGGTATGAAATTTGTGATAACGCTAAACAGTTTCAAGAAAGTCCGACCTAATAAAAAAAGCCAGTCATTTGACTGGCTTTTTTATTGCAATTTTGATATTTCGAATAATTTCAATGTTAGTTTTCCGGCAGGATTGATCTTCCCGTTATCTAATCAGCTTTCCGACTGAGCCTGCTGTCACGGCACACAACGCATCAGTCTGTGTGAAAAATGGCAGACCTGAACCACGCGCCCTGCATGTGGCTTTTAGATTTCTATGTTCCAATCTTATCTCAAAATTATCGATTTTTTGAAATAACACCACTCATGTATTGATTTAAATCGCGAAAATCCTTAATCCCCCACGAGTGCGGCGATAGCTTAATTCCATTTTCTCGCAAAGTTTTTGGAATTAAGTCGCCATTTGGACGAAGTATGATTGATGATACAATAACGCCAGGATAATCTTTTAGTCGTTTTTTGAAAGAGGATGTTGTAAGGTCAGGTGTGGGAGGATTGCTTTTATTTGCCAATGGTCCGGTTCCTTTGATATCTATTCCGTGGCACATGGCACATCTCTGTAGGTAGAGATTTTTCCCGTTGATATTATCTGCGAAGGCTGGCGATGTTTTGATTAGCGATAGAATTACTAGCGAGACGATGAATGATATTTTCATTTAAATGTGGTCTTGGTAGCAGTAAAATTTGAATCCATTATTATATCTGTCGTTGTCCGGTTGCACCGGCCTAGTGAATTTAGTTGAAAAATTGTGACGTCATTGGTAAGGACCGGACCATCGCGGGGCATCGGTTGTATCGATCATGACCCGAATGTGATCATTTATGTGCCATCGGCCCCTTATCGATTGGTACGAAAACTTCCCATTTCTTTTGTATCGCGGGCTTTACGGTCTTGTCGCAAATTACAGCTACATTCGGTCCAGACAGGCCATGGCTTTTCGGAACCCATTTTACATGCAAAGATATCGCGCATTTGACAACCAGAATCTTCCGGTTCGGCGCCATGGCCTGCCACTTTGTTCCATTTTTCAGATTCTCTGCTGCAATGAACTTTACAGCTGCATCCCTTATCTCAAACAATCCATGTATGTCACCTCGTGTTCGATCTTCGTCAAGAGTAGTAGCGAGTGCCGATGAGACGTTCGCAACAAGAAAAAAGGAGCTAGCAAGGGAGGCGTACATGCGTTTATTCAATCGTAGCGGTAGCAACATATTTACAATCCTTGCCAAGTTTTCTCTTTATTAGATAAAGACATAGAGGGTTCCACATTTCCATTTTGAGATTGCACACAACTGTCGACAGGGCTGGTGGCGTTCGTCTGCTGGCAGGATTACCCCTCTGTTTGACCTTCTTTTCATACCCGTGCAAGCGCCGCGATCCTGTCGTAAGACTTCTCGAACCCGTCAGCGTTAAATGCGGGCATGCATATTTTTCTATGGCACGGCAGGAGCCTGACGACGCACCAGCCCCTGCCCGTATGATGGAACCGTGCGTCATTACCAGGCATGTGCGAGTTGGCGAGTTTCCCGCCATGACAAGGTCAAGCTTCCTCATCCCGTCTGAATACGAATTGTTGGCGGCTAATGCCTTGCGTGACAAAGTCTGCATCCGGCGGTATCATTTCCAAGAAAAAATCATGTTTAAAAATTGGAATTTTGTTAAATTTTCGCGAACGAAATATCCATCTGTTTTTCGTGAAATCGCTGTAACGGTCCCCTTTGAACTGCTGGTGTACAGCCGTGAAGGGAAGCAATCTTTCGGCAATATCCGGAAAAGAAAAACTTAGATTATCGTTTTTGAATTTTTCAAAAATTTCAAATTGATCTCTACAAATGACTTGAATGGCAGTCTCTGGAAAACGATGGCGTGGAGACCATAGTACGTTCCAGCCTGATTCTATTTCATTGATGAAATTCACCATGCGAGGCGTCAAAATATAGGCATCCGACTCGATATGGATTATTTTATCAACACCTAATTCATTTGCCACATTAATGGAGTGGAGAAAACTTCGCCACCAACCGGGGTAGTCAACTCCGCTTTGTCGCCCGAGATTGTTATCAAAGTGAATGATGAGATTTTTGTCGGTATTTGAAGCCAGCGGGTCTTTATGGGAAATTGTATTGATAATATCGATAGGCGGCAGATACGGCGACCCATCATCAATCATTATTTTTTTTATTGCATTGATTGGTATGTTTTCGTAGTAGTCGAGCCACCTTTGATACCGACTTTCCCATGATGGGGCATCTTTTATAAAGCTGGTGCAGAATATAATGGCTTTCATTGGCTAAGAAAATTCCTTGTATTTGAAAAATATAGATTATTCATGGTCTAATCATTAAAATTTCAAGTATTTTAACAGATTGAAGGCGGTTTAATAACAGAACGGCCATGCCGGCGATGTGGCCGTTCAGGTCATCGAGCCTCTGGCACTGCACGTGATGACTGCCGACATGCAGGCACTTGGCGGCGCCTCCCGCTCGCGACACAGGCGTTCAAGCATCGGCGCAAAGGCGAGACGGGGATCCATACTTTTCACCTATGTCGTATCGTCCACATGCCTGGATTATCGCCGCTTATTTTATGTGCATAACAGAGGTTTCCCATGCGCGATCTCCTTACACCCGTGAATCAATGAAAACATCACTGTCAATATCGTCATCACTTTCCTGTTGATCCGTTGGATGTGGTTCGTGTCTTCGATCAATCTGGCATCAAGCGGCCCAGTAGCGAGCTCCCCAGAATCGCGCGCATGTTTGCCGCGCCTTGTCTCTTGCTGTCGGCATGGGTGGATGGCGAGCTTGTAGGGCTGGCCCGGTCGCTGACAGACTATGCGTTGCCGTTATCTCTCGGACCTTGCGGTAGACAAGCAATACCAGGGCCTGGGTATCGGCAAAGAGCTGGTCAAGCGCACCCGGGCCATCATCGGCGACGAAGTGTCCTTGATATTGCTCTCCGCCCCGGATGCCATGTCCTACTATCCGACGCTCGGTTTTGAACTTGCCGGCAATGCATACGTCGTTCGGCGCAAATATTGAGTGAGCGCTTTCAAGCACTCCTGCGCCTGATGAAACCCGTCTACACCCTCGCCGAAGCGTTGGCACAAGACCCCACTCGCACCGCCAAGACCAATCCCTCACCCTCGACAGGGCCAGACCCTCCATGGGCCTGAAAGGCAGCTACGGCCTGTTCGCCTCCGAAGCATGGTGGGAAAGCATCAAAGCGACGAGCTCAAGGCGCAGCCGGCAGCCGATGGCGGTATCAATGTCGCGCGTATCGTGCTGGAAGGGTGCTGCGCTTTGCCGCCACACCACCCATTTGCATAGAATTGACCCCGGACAAATTCCTCATTGGAATTCGTTTGACCCGCGCCCGTGCCAGGTCTACAGTCGTCGAAGAGACCTCAACCGACTGCGTCGCCAACCCATGGCCAAGCCTTTTCCTTTAAACCCCAAGAACCCTGAACGCATCTGCTGGGGCTGCGACAAATATTGTCCGCCGGACGCCATGCGCTGCGGGAATGGTTCCGAACGCACGCAGCATCCCATCGAACTGTTCGGGGAAGGCTGGAATGACTGGGGGCTGGCGGCCGCCGATAAAGAAGAGGCGCAGAAAAAACCTTAGCAGCGATAGCAAGCGAACAGCGCAGCAACCACTTACAATCCCTCATCGCGTCCGAGCTGAGGAGTCAACATGCCCAACCCCCTGTCCCGCTGGCTGGCAAGCAGCGCCGGTGATGACACCTGGGTCGAACACCCGGCCGTGCATACCATCGCCGAAGCGCTGATCCATGTGCCAGCCATGCCCGGCCTGATGGTGAAAAACCTGTTCGTGCGCGACGAGAAGGGCCGCCGGCATTTTCTCGTCATCGTGCCTTTCGACAAGCGCATCGACCTGGCGGCGCTGGGGCGCTTGCTGCCGGCCAGAAAGTTGAGCATGGCTTCGCCCGAGCGCTTGCTGCAGCACCTGGGCATCACGCCCGGCTCCGTCAGCCTGTTTGCGCTGATCCACGACAGCGCGCAGGCGGTGGAACTGGTGCTGGACCAGGCTGTGTGGGAGGCCAGCCATCTACAAGCCCATCCGCTGCGCAACACGGCCACGGTGGCGCTGTCGCACGCTACCGTGCTCAGTTTCCTCGCGCACACGGGGCACGTGCCCCGCATCGTGATGGTGCCTGCGGCGGATTAAAAGCGTCGCCTCAATGCCCGGACACTGGCGCGCCGCCACTGCGCCGTCCCGGCCGGAATCCATGCGCGCTGGCCGACCAGGCGACCACGAATGCCAGCACGAGCAAAGCCACCATAGCCCACGGGAAGGCGCCCGCGCCCCAGGTTTCCAGCAAGGTGCCACCCACCACGCCCGCTGCCGCTATCGCGCCATTCCACGCCACTACATTCATCGACAAAGCCACGTCGGCGCCGCTGCCCGCCGTGTCGGCCAGCGCCGTTTGCAAGAGCGTTGCCGCGCCGCCGAAGGACAAGCCCCAGACGGCCATGCCCAGATAGATGACGGCAGGCAAGTGCGCCGCGATGCCCAGCACGAGTGCCGTCAGGGTGAAAGTAGCCAGGCTGGCCAGCACGGTGACGCGCAGGTGGCGCTCGACCAGTTTGCCCGTGATCCAGATGCCTGCCATGGCGGCAGCGCCGAAGACGAGCAGGACCAGGTCGATGCGTCCCGTCAATCCGGCCGGCGCCACAAACGGGGCGATGTAGGTGTAGAGAATGTTATGCGCCAGCATCCAGGCGATGACGACGGCCAGCACGGGGCGCACGCCCGGCGTGGTGAAGACGCGGCGCAGGGGCAGGCGCTCATGGACGGATTGGCCCGGGTAGTCCGGTACTTTTGCCAAGACCCAGGCGATGAGTGCCAGAGTCAGGGCGGAAATGATCCAGAACGCGGCGCGCCAGCCGACCAGGGATCCGAGCAAGGTGCCCAGCGGCACGCCCAGGGACAGGGCGACGGGCGCACCCACCATGGCCAGCGCCAGGGCGCGGCCTTGCTGGTGGGGCGCCACCATGCGCCGCGCGTAGCCGGCCAGCAAGCTCCACGCCAGCCCGGCCGCCATGCCGGCAAAGAAGCGGGCCGCCAGGGTCAGCCAGTAGTGGGACGACAGTGCCGTGACGGTATTGAACACGAGAAAGCCGATGATGGTCAGCAGCAGCACGTTGCGGCGGCGCCAGCCGCGCGTGGCGATGGTCAGGGGAATGGCTGCCAGCAAGGAGCCGAGCGCATAGGCCGTGACCATTTGCCCGGCCAGCGCGGCGCTGATGCCAAGGCCAGCACTGATCTGCGGCAACAAGCCGGCGGGCAAGGTTTCCGTAACGATACAGATAAAACCCGTCATGGCCAGGGCCAGCAGGCCGGAGATGGGGAGGCGATCGGCCAGCGCGGGGCTGGTTCCGGTAGTGATAGTGGCGTGATTCACGGCAAACATCCTTGTAAAGTGATCAGGCGCAGAAATGCTCCTGACCGTCATGGCGGTACATATGTATCGATCGGTATAAATATAGACGATGGCGCGCCCCGTTGTCAACAACTTCTGTATCGAGTAGTATGTAAGTGGCATATAAGGAGATGAGAAGGAGCGATGGATGGCGCAAATGGGACGGCCGCGCACGTTCGACCGGCAGGCAGCGGTCGAGCAGGCCATGTTTTTATTCTGGCAGCAGGGTTATGAATCGACGTCCTTGAGCCAGCTCAAGGCGAGCCTGGGCGGCGGCATTTCCGCGCCCAGCTTTTATGCGGCGTTCGGCTCGAAGGAAGCACTGTTCCGCGAAGCGGCGCAATGCTATCTGGATACCTTTGCGCGTGTGACGGAATGCCTGTGGGACGATGGCCTGGCACCGCGCGCGGCCATCGAGCTGGCATTGCGCCAGTCGGCCAGCATGCAGTCCGATGTGGGACATCCACCTGGCTGCATGGTGGCGCTCGGCTGCATGAGCGCGCCGACGGCCGAACATGCGGCCGTGGCCGCACCGCTCACGGCCTCGCGCACGCGCACGCGTGCCGGCTTCGTGCGCTGCGTCGAGCGGGGCATGGTCAGCGGCGAATTGCCCGATGGTACGGATGCAGCGGCGCTGGCCGCCGTCTTCGACAGCTTTTTATCGGGCGTGTCGATCCAGGCGCGCGATGGCGTTGGCTACGTCGTGTTTGACGCTGCCATTACGCAGATCCTGCGCGTGTGGGATGCCAACCGCGTGCCGGGCTAGACGCTAGGCCGTAAAGTGAAACTCCAGCACATCGTCGCCATATTTGTCCGTCTCTCCCGTCGCCGTCCAGCCCAGGTAGCGGTAAAAGCCATAGGAGCGTGAGGCGGGGTCGCTGGAGCAGCCCAGGAACAGCCGTTGATGGCCCTGTGCGCGCAGTTCCGTCATCACCAATTCCAGCATGGTCTTGCCGATACCGAGGCCTTCGAATTCCGGTAGCAGGGCCAGGACGATGATTTCTCCCGTGTCGCGCTCGCCAAAGCAGTAGCCGACCAGCTGGCCGTCGTGATGGCAGACCTGGCCGGGCAAGCTGCCTGAGCGCATCATCTCGGCCCAGGACTCGGCCGTAATGCCCACTTCCGCCAGGCGCTCTGCGGAAATGGCGTTTTGCCGCGTCTTGCCGCGCAATGCGATGAAGGCCGGGGTGTCTTCCGCCTTGGCGGCATGGAAAGTAATCGATGCTGGATGTGTCGTCATGTGTTGTATGGTTGCGATGGTGTCGGATCAACGGTGAGTAGAACTTGGATAAAGCTCATTCCCAGGGTTTGCGCATGATGTGCGCATGGCGCTGCCAGTCATAGGTTTTGGTGTTCTCTATTGCCTGCTGTCCGGGATTGCCGCTATCGATGATTTCATCCTTGACGATGAGCAAGTCATTCTTGTCATTCAAGCGATATTCCCGGTAGCGCTCACAATCCTGTTCGCGCCGTGCGATGGTGATTAATTTGTCAGCACGCCAGGCATAGCTGTCTTCATAAAAGCATTGCGCCGCGCAGCCGCAATTGGCGATGCCGCCTTCAATTCCTTGATCGGCTATGTTGATATCCAGATTCGGAATCGCTGATAATGGCTTGTTGAAACTGTATTGCTTCGCTGACGCATCCCACAGCCACACATCGGAACAGCGGATGCGCCCCTGGCTTTCCGTGTAGCCGGTGACCCACAGGTCGGCATGGCCGTCAAAATTCATGTCCAGCAGCAGCGCGTGCAAATTGCCCGTGCCGCTGCCGCTACAACTGCCAGGTATCCACTGCTTCCCGATTTTCAGTTGATACGTCTGTTTTTCATCGTGATTCGCATAACGGATATCGGCGGCTTGCCGCACTTTGCCTGTCGCGGCTTTGTCCAGCTGCAGCGTGCCGCCATAAGCCGAGGTGGAAATCAGGGATAAAAGCAGCGATAAAGACAAGACAGTCAGTTTCATGGAGATATTCTTGGGCAGGCATATTTGCGCAACGTCCAGATTGAATCGTGCGTGAATGATCATAACGCATGATTTGGGCAATGTGCCACACCGTTCCCTATCGTACATTCTGCGCGAAACAGTGCTGTGTACAATGCCCAAAAATACCCGAATAAGAAATCTTTATGCCATCTTCTCGCGACTCTTTTAATGAAGCGGGCATCCTCGCTTATAACGACGGTCATCACGCCGAGGCGTTCAAATAATTCGACGCGGCCGCACGCACTGGCGATCCGGCCGGTCAGCATTTGCTGGCCAGCCTGTATTACCAGGGCCATGTCGTGACGCAAGACTTGCCGAAAGCGGTGGAATTGTTCACGGCGGCCGCGCAAGCGGGCTTTCCACCCTCGCTGGCCAATCTGCCTCTGATGTATGCGAGCGGCAATGGCGTCGCGCAAGATATGGCGTAATCGCTCGTGTATGGGCGTCAGGCGGCCGAGGCCGGTTCCCTGTCGGCACAGAATGAATACGGCTGGTCAAGAACCGCGACCAGTTGCTGGAAATCCTCACGCCGTCATAGCAGCAAGCGGCGCGCACGCTGGCGGCCGACTATGCGGCGCAGTACGGCGTCAATCCCCACTAATGGGTTGTTGGTGGGATTTCGCCGGCAGCTTGGTCAGCACGCCGGCCGCATCGAGCTCATAGCTGTCGAAATCGCGTGCCAAAAACAGTTCACCCGAGTAATGCAGCCGCGCTTCCGCTTCCAGCTCGGCCATGCCGTCCGCATTGTGATAACGGGCGCTGAAGTGGGTGAGGATCAGATTCGGCAAGCGGACCGCTTCGGCAAACTGCGCCACGCGCTGTACGGAACTGTGCGTGGGGCCGGGGCCCACTTTCTGCAGCATCGCTTCCGTGTAGGTGGCTTCATGCACGAGCAGCTGCGCGTCCGCACAAGCGTCCGCCAGCAACGCTGGCGTGTCGTTGTCGCCGCCGATCACTACCGTGGCGCGTTGCGTTTTCACCTGGCGGAAAGTGGCGGCGCGCAATACCGTGCCATCATCCCGGATCGCATCCTGGCCCGCCTGCAAGAGTCCCCAGGCGGGACCGGGCGGCACGCCAGCCGCCTGCAGGGCGGCCTTGTCCAGTTTCCATCTGCTTGTTTCCAGCGCAAAACGATAAGCGACGCTGGGTGCGCGGTGCGACAGCGCATGGCGCTCGATGGTCAAGCCCGCCTCCTCATGCACGACTGGCGCGCTATCGACGTCGATGTGGATCAGCGGATATGTCAAGAACAGTTCCGTGTGCAGCAGGGTCGCGTCGATCCAGGCCTTGATGGCGGCCGGGGCGATCAGCAGCAAAGGCTTCTTGCGCCCCGTCATCGAGGCGCTGGCCAGCAAGCCCGGCAGTCCGTAGCTGTGGTCGCCATGCACGTGGGTGATGCAGATGCCCACCAGGTCGTGCACGGACAAGGGCAGGCGCTGCAGCCGATGCTGTGTGGCTTCGCCGCAATCGATCATCCACCAGTCGCGGTTGTGCGTGGTGTGCAGGGCCAGCGAGGTGACGTTGCGGTGGCGCGTGGGCACGCCGGAAGACGTGCCGAGAAAAGTCAGTTTGAACATGCGCGCATTATGCGGCAAGCCATCGCCGTTGCCAACGCGCCCGCCTTCAGCTTGCCATTGGTGTGCTCAATTTGTCCTTGTCGATGCTTACCGGGAAGGGCGAGTGCCGGCCGGACAGGGCCAGCAGTCGCCATTCTGTCCCGTCGCCTGCGCCGGCAGGGTCTAGGGATCGTAAAAGCGCGTGAGCTTGGCCAGCTGGCCATGCTCGATGCTGCGCACGCTTGCGCGGATGGCGCGCTGTATGCCTTTCGGCGTGTAGACGTGGGCCATCACATACGTGCCCCAGTCGGCGGCCGCTTCCATACCGGCGCGCAGTGCGCGTTCCGACTACTGGGTGCTGTCGAGCGGGTCGTACATCGACGCGACGCCGCCGCCCGCCAGCATCTTGATCTGCGTCGCGCCCAGCATCAGCTACTGGCGCACGCGACGCAATACCTGCGCCTCGCCATCGGCGATCATGGCCATGCCCGCCGTTTCCGCCATGCTCAACTGGGCCGTCGACGATGCTTTCATTGCCGCCGCGCCGGGAGAGTGGCTGCCGGCAACTTAATTATAGGAAACTATTGCCATTGAAAGCCCGCAGCGGCCGTGGCAAGTCAAGCGTGCACTTGCTTTATGGAAAAAAATGTAGCATCGGCTTGCCAGACGGTAAGCTTGTCCCGTGTTTCCTTCGACAGGGGGGGGGCGTCGCCGGCCGTGTCGTCGACAAAGCCGTCGCGGCGGCAAAAGCTGGCCAGCGGCATGCCAGCCTGGCGCGCGATGCGGATGGCTAGCGAGGCGGGCATTGTCGGTTTTTGCCGCGACATCACGGTGACCAAGGGCATGCTGCGGCAAATGTATGGCGTAGGCTATGATGGCGTCAGCAAAACAGACAGGCTGCTGGATTTTTCCGCGGCGCTGTTGTCGGCGATCTATTTTGTGTCCAGCATCGATGCTTTGCTGGCACCGGGTATTTCGCCGGCGGATCCCGGCCTAGGGGCGTCCCGGCAGTTCCCACTTATTTCTTTATAAGGAGTTTTCCATGCGTATTCGTCCCGCCACATTGCTGTCCACCCTGATACTCGGCAGCGTCGTCTTCAGCGCCTCCGCTTCCGCCGTCGGCCTGGGTTTCCTGGCCGATACGCCGATGGCTTACCTGAACAAGAACGACAAGCCCGTCTTCGTGAAGGCCGTCACCGACGTGCTCAATGACAAGAAAGATGGCGAAACTGTGCAATGGAGCAATGAAGGCTTGCGCAATTCCGTGCGTATTGCTGCCGAGATCACGGCCAGCGAGACGCAAAAGACGGATGCGCAAACCTGCCGCATGGTGCAGGTGGGCTTGAACGCCAAGGGCCAGGAACAGACTCTGAAGCTGAAAGTGTGCAAGGCTGGCAGTGCTGCGTGGAAAGTGGCAAAGAGCTGATAGTCCGTGCTTGTCCTTGCCGGTTCTGCACCGGCAAGGAACGACTTTCTCATAAGTAAGTGTTGCAGCGGTTAGAATCACGCTTTACCCTCACTTTTACCATTTGCATGCAGCAAAGTCGCCTCCTGTTTTTCCGCCTGGTCGGCCAGTTTCGCCGCTATGGCGCCATCGTTGCCGCCACTTTGCTGGCCGTGGGCGTGGCGTCCGCCACCGATGTGTTGTTAATCCGCCAGTTGCAAAATGTCGTCGACGCCATGCGCACGACGGCCAGCGCACAGGTGGCGCCCGCGTCCGGCGTGATGGGCATGCTGCAGGGCTGGGTCGACCGTTTCCTGCCGGCACAGGCAGGACAGGTGGACTTGTGGGTGATTCCCGTCACCATCCTGGGCCTGGCCGTGCTGCGCATGGTCTCCAGTTTTGCCGGCGATTACGGTTCCGTATGGCTATCGAGCCGGGTGCAGGCCGATTTGCGCGAAAAAATGTTCGCCACCATCATGCGCCTGCCCAGCCGCTTTTTCGATACCACCACCACCAGTTTGACGCAGTCGCGCGTGGCCTTCGACGCCAGCCAGGTATCACAGGCGGGCTTGAACGTGCTCAATGTGATGGTGCGCGATTCCGTCGCCACCATCGGCTACCTGATCTTGCTGTTCAGCATAGACGTGAAACTGGCCCTGTTCTGCATGGCCTCGATGCCCATCGTGGCCATCGTCGTGACCCTGGCGGGACGTCGCATGCGCCACTTGAGCAAGAGTTCGCAGCAAGCCGTGGGTGAACTGACGTCCGTGCTGGACGAAAGCATAGCCGGCCAACGCGTGGTGAAAATTTTCAGCGGGCAAGATTATGAACAGGCGCGCTTCGTCGACGTGGTCAAGCGCAACCGCCAGCTGGCCGTCAAGCATGCGGCCACCTCGGCCATGAATTCCGGCTTCATCATGATGCTCGTCGGCATTACCCTGTCCTCCGTGATTTACTTTGCCATGCTGCGCGCGCAAAGCGGCGCCATCACGCCGGGCGCCTTCGTCGCCTTCATGGGTGCGCTGATGGCGATGCAGTCGCCGATCAAGAATTTGACGAAAATCAATGAACCGCTGCAGCGGGGCCTGGCGGCGGCAGAGTCCGTCTTCGGCTTGATCGATACGCCGCTGGAACCGGACCCTGGCAGCATCGCCCCGGCCACGGTGCAGGGCAATCTATCCTTGCAAAACGTCCAATTCCGCTACAACAGCGACGATCCCGATGCGCCCACGGCCTTGAGCGATATCACGCTCGATATCCGCGCCGGCGAAACGGTGGCCCTGGTAGGCGGCTCCGGCGGCGGCAAGACGACCTTGCTGGGCTTGCTGCCGCGCTTCTATGACGTCAGCGGCGGCCAGATTTTGCTCGACGGCGTGGACGTGCGCGATTACTCCTTGCTGGCCCTGCGGCGCCAGTTCGCCCTAGTCAGTCAGGATGTGATTTTGTTCAACGACACCATGGCGGCGAATATCGCATACGGCGACCCGGCCCCGGACCAGGACAGAATCGAAGCGTCGGCGCGCGCCGCCTATGCCCACGATTTCATCATGCAACTGCCGCAAGGCTACGCAACGCAGGCGGGACAGAACGGTTCGCGCCTGTCGGGCGGGCAACGCCAGCGCCTGGCGATTGCGCGCGCCCTGTACAAGGATGCGCCCATCCTGCTGCTGGACGAAGCCACCAGCGCGCTGGACACGGAGTCGGAGCGACAGGTGCAGGCGGCGCTGGAAGTGCTGATGCGCAACCGCACCACCATCGTCATCGCTCACAGGTTATCCACCATCGAAAGCGCCGACCGCATCGTCGTCATGCAGGGCGGGCGCCTGGTGGAGTCGGGCAGCCATGCAGCCTTGCTGCAGCAGGGCGGCGCGTATGCGCGCTTGCATGCGAGCCAGTTGTCACCCGTCAAGGATGGCGCGGCTTAGAAAACGTGCATTTCCTGTAAGACCAGCCGGGCGCCCAGCGCCGTGCCTTCCACGCGAAACGTGGCGGTCAGGTCGGACCAGGCGCCGTTCAGGGGCAGGGCGTGGCGCGCCTCGGCAAGCGCCGCGCCGCCATCCTGGCACTCAGGGCGTTCGACGCAGCGTTCGTGCGCCGCGCCGCTGGCCTGTGCCGCCGGCGTGACGCGATACACGCTGCCATCCGCATACGCTTCCGGCGAACCATAACCTTCGATCACGGCGCGCAGCAGCGCCGGCGTCCAGCCGTAATACGCGTCGTGCGCCGTGCGCGCATGGGCGCACGCGTAATCGCCGCGCGCCAGGTCGGCGATCCAGGCATCGATGATGGCCAGTATCTGGGTGTCGCTGGGGGCGGCTGGCAAGTGCATGGATTTCTTTCGTGACAGGGGAAAGCGTTGCTTTCCATTATGATGGCAGCCGCACCATAACATTGCAACGGAACACAATGCACACACCACAGACGACGCGCGTGGCACTGGCAGCCCTGCTGGGCATGGCCCTGGCTTTGCCGCTGGCGGCACAGGAACAGCCAGCGGGGTCAACGCCAACGTCAACGCCAACGCTACAGGAGGAAGACCAGACCATGTATCTGGATGAAAATTTCATGCCGAGCAACCAGCGCCATGCCGCGTATGCGTTGCGTACGCCGCCCGTGCGCGACGAGGCGTTGGGCGCCTGGCATGTACGGCTCGAATTTCCCGATACGTCGGGCGTGCTGGCCTTTGAAACCTATGCCACGGACCTCGACCTGAGCCAGGTCAAGTTCGTGCGTTTTCGCAAGTATTACTACGAGAATGGCCAGCTGCTGCGCGACACCTACTTCAATGCCCAAGGCGAGGAGCTGCTCGGCGGCTGCGTGTACTTCGAGAATGGCCAGGTCAAGCAGCGGGTGACCGCGTTGCCGAACGGGCGCGACAGTATCTCGGAAACGTATCACGAGAATGGTCAGTTGGCGTACAAGACGCTGTATCACGACGACGAGATGGCCGATGGCGAGCATGTGTCGTTTGACGCGAATGGGGCCGTCAGCAGCCGCTCGTATCGACGCAATGGCAAGATGGATGGCGTGCAGGAATCGTTGTATGCCGGTGGCAAGCTGCATCGCTGGGGACGGTTCGTCGATGGTAAGCGCGAGGGCGAGTTTGTCAGGTATGCCCAGGACGGCAGCGTGCTGGCCAAGACCGTGTGGGTGCACGACCAGCCCGACGGTTGGTCGTTTGAAAGCCATGACAATGGCGTCCTGTCAAACAAGACGCTGTACAAGAAAGGTGCCGAGCTCAGCTTGCAAACGTGGGGGCCGAATGGCCGGCCCATCTTTGCTTGGCAGAAAGACGCACAGGGGCGCGACCATGGCGATACGACGGACTGGCATGCAAACGGCGTGCGCGCCAGCGTGATTCCGTTTGTCCACGGCCAGCGCCACGGCTTGCTACAGACTTGGTACAGCGACGGCAGCCTGCGGCAGATCGTGCCGTACGAACACGGCAAGAAGCACGGCATCGAGCGCCAATGGGACCAGGCCGGCAAGCCGGTGCTGGAACAGGCGTGGCAGGATGGCCAGCCCGTGGCGGCGAAGTAAGGGATCGCATGCCATATCGACAGACCATGCGGAGAGTGCGCCTGGCGCTGCTGGCGGCGCTCATGACGGCCCTGCCGTTGGCGGCGCAGGCACAGGAGCAACAGCAGGCTCCGGCACCGGAGCGGCAGCCAGCGCAGGACAAGAGCATCTACCTGGACGAAGACTATGCGGCGAGCGACGTGCGCCATGCCGTATATGCGTTGCGTACGCCGCCCGTGTGCGACGCGGCGTTGGGCGCCTGGCATGTACGGCTCGAATTTCCCGATACGCCGGGCGTGCTGGCCTTTGAAACCTATGCCACCGACCCCGATTTGCGCCAGGCCAGCTTCGTCCACCTGCGCAAGTGGTATTACCCGAATGGACAGCTGGCCCGCGATGAGAGGCTGGACGCCAAGGGCAATGTGCTGACCGGCGGCGCGTCATTCTATGCAAACGGGCAAGTCAAGCAGCGCGTGACCCTGCTGCCGACCGGGCGCGACAGCATCTCCGAGAATTACCATGAAAATGGCCAGCTGATGAACCGCATCCGCTACCACGGCAAGCAGATGGCCGATGGCGAGTACGTGTCATACGGGCCGAATGGCAAGATGAGCAGCCACGCCTTCCTGAAAGGCGGCAAGATGCATGGCTTGCAGGAAGTGTTTTACGCCGATGGCAAGCTGTTTCAGCGCAGTCATTTTATCCATGACAAGCAGGATGGCGAGTTCCTCACCCTGGCCGAGGATGGCAAGGTGCTCGCGCGCAAGGTCTGGGTGGATGGCGAAGCCGATGGCTGGTCGTTTGAAAGCCACGACAATGGCCAACTGGCGCAAAAAGCCCTGTACCGCAAGGGCAAGTTGCTCAGCATGCAAAAGTGGGGCAGCAACGGCAAGCCGTCGATCGCCTGGCAACAGGATGTGCAGGGGCGCGAGCAGGGCGATGTGACGGAATGGTATGACAATGGCGTGCGCGCCAAGGTCACCCCCATGCGCGATGGCCAGCGCCATGGCTTGCTGCAAGTCTGGGCCAGCGACGGCAGCCTGCTGCAGTTAGTGCCGTATGAGCAGGGCAAGAAGCAGGGTATCGAGCGCCGCTGGGACAAGCGGGGCAAACAGGTGTGGCAGAAAGCTTGGCAGGCCGGAGCGCCATTGCCTGCCGGGCTATAGGCTCTAGGGGCGCATCCGCCTTTGCAGGTATCATGTACGGATTCCGGCCCGCCAGCAGGCGCGAAGCCGGCAGGATAACTGGAGGCAATGGTGGTAGATGCGGAAGTTTCGGCGATGGCCAGGGCGCAAGGCATGGCCTTGCAAAACATGCGCGTCGTCATGCGCGCGGCGCAGCGGCACTCGGCACAGATCGAGAAACAATGTGGCGTGTCGGGCGCGCAATTGTGGGTGATGCAGGAGTTGCTGGAGCGGCCAGGCTTGCGCATGGGCGAGCTGGCCAGCAAGATGTCCATCCACCAGACGACGGCCAGCAACCTGGTTGATGCGCTGGTGAAAAAAGTCTATGTGCGCAAGGCGCGCGACCAACCCGACCAGCGCGTGGTTACCCTGACCCTGACGGTGGAAGGGCAGGCCGTGATCGCCGGCGCGCCGCAGCCGGCGCGCGGCTTGCTGCCCAGCGCGCTGAGCCAGCTCGATGCCGACAGCCTGGCGCACCTGAACCAGGGCTTGAACGCCTTGCTGGCCGTGGTCGCGCCCGATGACAGGCAGGCGGGCATGCAGCCGTTTCCGTTTACGATGTAGTTTACGATGTAGTGTCCCGGCTGGCCTGCGGCAGCCGTTGCAGCTGCAACTGCGCCAGCGCCCCGTACAGCGGTTCGCTGAGTACGCGCGAGACCGTGCTGGCCACCACGGCGCACGCCATCAGGCTCAGCACCATGCCGTGGCCATCAACCATTTCCATGACAATAATAAAAGCCGTCAGCGGCGCCTGCGTGGCGGCGGCCAGGAAGCCCACCATGCCCAGTGCGATCAGGGCGGGCGCGTGCGGATAGTGCAGCAGTTGCGCAATGTCATGCCCGATGCCGGCGCCGATGGCCAGCGAGGGCGCGAAGATGCCGGCCGGCACGCCCGACCAGACGGTCAGCCAGGTCGCTACATATTTGAAGGCAACAAAGGCAGGGGCCGCTTCGGACGAGCCTTCCAGCATGGCGCGCGTGGCCACAGTGCCGCTGCCGAACGTGGCGCCATGGCTGGCGATGCCGATGGCCGCCACCAGCAGACCGCAGACGGCGGCGAACAGCACGGGCCGGCCTCTTCTCCACGCGGACAGTTTGCCCAGCGGATTGCCCCGGGCGGAGGCCAGCAGCAGCCTGGCGAACAGGCCGCCGGCCACGCCCGCCACCAGCGTCACTAGCAAACCTGGCAAGGCCAGCGCCAGGCCGATGGGGCCGGGATGGATGATGCCGAAGTGGGTGGCGTTGCCGTGAATGGAGACGGCCATCACGCCGGCCAGCACGATGCCGGCGACGATCAGGCCGCTGTTGCGCTGCTCCGGCGAGCGAGAGAGTTCCTCGATGGCAAACATGACGCCCGCCAGCGGCGTGTTGAAGGCGGCCGCGATGCCGGCTGCGCCGCCGGCCACCAGCAGCGAATGGGCGCTCACCTGCGAGTGGCGCGGCAGCCAGCGGCGCGCGGCCAGCATCACGCCGGCGGCGATTTGCACGGACGGGCCTTCGCGTCCCAGCGACAATCCGCCCAGCAAGCCGCCCGCCGTCAAGCCTATCTTCGCGGCACTCAGTTTCAGGGAGACAAACAAGGAGCGCTGTTCGGGTGCCACGGCCGGGTCCAAGGTGGCCATCACTTGCGGGATGCCGGAACCGGCCGCGCCCATCGCATAGCGGCGCGTCAGCCAGACTAGCAGGGCGGCGCAGGCGGGCGTCCACAGCAGCGCGAACCACCAGGCCTTGCCGTTAAAAAAGAGAAACAAGTCCAGCGCTTCCTCCGCCAGCCACGTAAAGCCGACGACGACGAGGCCCGCGATGGCGGCCATGCCGACGACGACGGCGCGCGACCACCACAGGCGCGGGTTGGCAAATTCATGCTTGAAGGCAGAGGGAATATCGTGCAAGTGCTTCATTGCGGCAAATCCAGGGTAGGGCGCGCAAGGCGTCGGGGAGGCTTGCCATTATAAAGACATATTTGTCCAAATGTATTTCGTTGCATCTTACACCTGACTTATTTGTGGGTAAGAGGCTTGTGGGCAAGAGGCGACAGAATGGCCGCCTTGGCCAGGAAATCGACGAGGGCGCGCACTTTCGGCGCCAGGTGCGGCCCGGACGGCCATAGCAGCCAGCAACCGTGGGCCGGATGGTCGGCGATGGCGTAGTCCATCAGCACCTCGATCAGGCTGCCATCAGCGATGGCGCTGCGCACATGAAAGTCGGGCAGCCAGGCGATGCCCAGCCCTTGCCGGGCGAAGTGCAGGCGCGCTTCCACGTTGTTGCAGATCATGGACTGCGGCAAGTCCGGCGCCGCCTCGCCATCGTCCTGGCGCAGCTGCCACTGTTCGATCTTGCCGCTGTGGCGGAAACGGTAGTGCAGGCAAGCATGGTGTTGCAGCTCAAGGGGGTGGCTAGGCGTGCCGTGGCGCGCCAGATAGGCGGGCGAGGCCACCAGGCAGGAGCGGAACTGGCCCAGCTTGCGGGCCGCCAGGCGCGAATCGCGGGGCGCTCCGATGCGGATGACGGCGTCGAAGCCATCGCCGACGACATCGGTCAGCGCATCGGAAAAGTCCAGGTCGAGGGCGATGGCGGGGTGTAGTTGGGCGAAATCGGCCAGCGCGGGCAGGAACAGGCCGCCCAGTTCCGGCAAGCCCAGGCGCAGACGCCCGTGCGGCGCCAGATGGCCCGCCAGTTCATCCTGCGCCGCTTGCATTTCGGCCAGGATGGTCTTGCTGCGCGCGAGGAAGAGCTTGCCCTCCGCCGTCAAGCTCAATTGGCGCGTGCTGCGCTGGAACAGGCGCGCGCCCAGCCGCTGCTCCAGCCGCGCCAGGCTCTTGCTGACGGCCGATGGCGAAATGCCGGCCTGGCGCGCGGCGGCAACAAAGCTGCCCGCTTGCGCCAATTGCACGAACAGGGCCACGCCGGAGAGATTATCTGTTTCCTGGTTTTGCATGATTCATGGCAGTTTGGTCAGTAGTGAAACGCATTGAAGCATATTTTTCTTTATCGCGTGGCTGCTTACCATGGACTTTTATCTGTAGGGGTAGGCAATGAAGATGATCGGATTCAGGAAGGGCAGCAGCGTGGACGACGAGGATGGCCTGTTCGACATGACGGGGGCGATGCCGGTGCCCGGCCCGCGCGAGGTGCTGGTGCAAGTGCGCGCCGTGGGCGTCAACCCGCTTGACACCAAGGTGCGTGCGGGGCGGGTAGAAGTGCCGGAGCGTGTCGTGACCTTGGGCTGGGACGCGGCCGGCATCGTGCATGCCGTGGGCAGCGAAGTGACCCTGCTGGCGCCTGGGCAAGCCGTGTATTACGCGGGCTCGTTCGACCGCGCGGGCGCGAATGCCGAATACCACCTGGTCGATGAGCGCATCGCCGCGCGCATGCCGGCGACGCTGGATTTTGCGCAGGCGGCCGGCGTGCCGCTGGCGGCGCTGACGGCGTGGCAGCTGCTGTTCGAGCGTTTTGCCATCACGCCCGGCGACACGCAGCCGCGGGGCAGCCTGCTGGTGCTCGGTGGCGCGGGCGGCGTTGGCTCGATGCTGATCCAGCTGGCGCGTCAGTTGACGGGGCTGACGGTGATCGCCACGGCCTCGCGCGGCGACAGCATGGAGTGGTGCCGCACCATGGGTGCGCATCACGTGATCGACCATACGCTGCCCATGCCGGAACAGGTGGTAGCATTGAAACTGGCGCCCGTGCGCCACATCGCCGCCCTGTCGCACACGGCGCGACACTTTGCGGCATTGACGCAGATCATCGCGCCGCACGGCAAGCTGGCCGTCATCGACGACCACGATGCTTTCGACGCGGCGCCGCTGAAAGGCAAGAGCGTGTCGCTGCACTGGGAAATGGTGTTTACGCGGCCCCTGTACGCCACCGACGATATGCAGGAACAGCAGCGCATCCTGACCCGTGTGGCGGCGTTGCTGGACGAGGGCGTTCTGCGCCACACTGTGCGGCAGCGTTTGTCGCCCTTCAATGCAGCCACCGTGTTGCGCGCGCATGCGCTGCTGGAGCGGGGCGGGCAGCCGGGGAAAATCGTCGTCAGCGGCTGGTAGCTACACGAACAGCTCGTGCCGCGCGCTCTGGCTGATGGCGATGGTGGCCGGGTGGCTCAAACGCCGTTCCGTGGTGATTGCATACACTTGCTCGACCAGGCTGTCGACCCGGCCCAGTGCCACCACGGCATATTGCTCGCAGACCTGGGGCGCGATGACGGTGGGCGCAAAGAACAGGCCCGCGCCGGACTGGCCGAAGGCCTTCATCATGGCGCTGTCGTCAAACTCGCCGACGATGCGCGGGTGCAGATGGTTGTCGCCGAGCCATTGCAGCAAGCGCCCGTAGATGGCGAAGTCTTCGCCCGGCAGAAGCAGCGGCGCGCCATCCAGGCATTGCGGGAAGCCCCCGGTCAGCGTGGCGGCCAGGGTAGGCGTGCCGAACAGGGTCATGCCGCTCTCACCCAGTAAATGGTTAAAGCCGCGCACGCTCAAGTGGGCCGGCATGGGGCGGTCCGCCATGATCAGGTCCAGCCGGTGCACGGCCAGGTCCGCCAACAGGCTGGCCAGCCGGCCTTCACGGCAAATGATGCGCAGCGGCTCGGCCAGGCCCAGTGCCGGCGCGACCAGGCGGCAGGCGATCAGTTTTGACACGGAATCGGCGCAGCCCACGCGAAAGGTCGTTGTCGCCGTGCGCGACTGGTCGCGCACGATTTCCAGCAATGCATCGCCCGTGCTGAAAATGCTTTCGGCATGGCTGAGGATGCGCCGGCCCGTATCCGTCAATTCCAACTGGCGCCCGCTGCGGCGGAACAATTCCACGCCCAGGGTTTCGGCAAAGTCGCTGAGCTGGCCGGAAATCGATTGCGGCGTCAGGTGCAGCTGTTCGGCCGCGCGGGCGATGCTGCCCGTCTTGGCCACCATCCAGAAATAGCGCAAGTGCTTGAAGTTGAGTGTCGACATGGTTTTCCCGGAAAATAAATACATCGAATTTTTCGATGTATTCGTAAATTATATTCGATTTGTTCGATGTTTGGATTGAGACTATGATGGCTGCTCAATTCATGCAAGGAGAGTGTCATGGGCATCAGGATACAAACAGACAGTTGCGGAGGCCGCCGATGAACGGCCTGGAAAGCATTGCGACGGCACCCATGTGGGCCGGCTTCATCGTATTCGTCCTGTTCATGCTGGCGCTGGACCTGTTCGTCTTCGGCGGCAACAAGGCGCACAAGGTGGGCGTCAAGGAAGCGGCAACGTGGTCGCTGGTGTGGGTCAGCCTGGCCCTGCTGTTCAACGGCGGCCTGTGGTGGTATCTGAACGGCACGGCCGGTCCCGAGATCGCCAACCAGAAGGCGCTGGAATTTTTCTCCGGCTACCTGATCGAGAAAGCGCTGTCCGTCGATAACGTGTTCGTCTTCCTGCTGATCTTCAGCGCCTTCCAGGTGCCGATCCAGTACCAGCGCCGGGTCCTGATTTACGGCGTGCTGGGCGCGATCGTCATGCGTGCCGTGATGATACTGGCCGGTGCCTGGGTGGTGAGCGAGTTCAGCTGGGTGCTGTACCTGTTTGGCGCCTTCCTGTTAATTACCGGCATGCGCATGCTGGTGGCGGCCGATGCGGAGCCGGACGTGGCGAACAACCCGGTGCTGCGTTTTGCCCGCCGCCACCTGCGGGTGGCCGACGGCGACCATGGTGAGCGTTTCTTCGTGGCCAAGGGCGGTTTGCGCTATGTCACGCCGCTGTTCCTGGTGCTGATCCTGATTGAGGTGACGGACCTGATCTTCGCGGTCGATTCGATCCCGGCGATTTTCGCCATCACGACGGACCCGTTCATCGTCTTTACGTCGAACCTGTTCGCCATCATGGGCTTGCGTGCCCTGTACTTCCTGCTGGTGGATGTGGCTGACCGTTTCCACATGCTCAAGTATGGCCTGGCGATGGTGCTGGTGTTCATCGGCGCCAAGATGCTGATCATGCCGTGGTACCACGTGCCGGTGGAAGCGTCGTTGCTGGTGGTGGCAGTCCTGATCGTGGCTAGTTGCGTGGCGAGCGTGTTCATCACCCGCAGCGACAAGAAATAAACAGCGAATTTAACAGCGATATGGCGCGCCCCGCAGG
Organism: Janthinobacterium algoris; assembly: GCF_051380935.1. Lineage (NCBI taxonomy): Bacteria > Pseudomonadati > Pseudomonadota > Betaproteobacteria > Burkholderiales > Oxalobacteraceae > Janthinobacterium > Janthinobacterium algoris. The sequence goes on from NZ_JBNYXZ010000007.1 coordinate 40,722, forward strand.
GCGGTGGCGCGCTTTTTAAACTCACAATGGAAGAGAAACTATGCGTACCTATGAAATGAACAGTCCTCAGGCAGCGGGACGTATCCTGGCCCTGATGATGGTGGTCGACGGCAACCTGGCCAGCACCGAGCTGCAAGCCATGCACCGCAGCAAGATTCTCGAGCATATCGACTTGGCGCCGGCCGCCTTCCAGCAACTGCTGCAAGACTTGTGCGACGACATGCTGACCTCCACCGTGCATGGTGCCGTGCAACTGGCCAATGGCGTGATCGACAGCCTGCTCGATGAAATCGATGACCCGGACTTGCGCCGCAAGTTGCTGCAAGCCATGTGGAAGATCGCCGATGCCGACGACTGGCTGGCCGATGGTGAAGCGGTTTTGCTGGCCCGTGCCAGCGCGGCGTGGTCGGCGGAAACGAACTTCCGCGCGCATGCCGCCTGAGGCAAATCAAGCCGCCTTGTGCCCCATGGCAATGACGGCGGCGCCGGCCAGGGCCAGGCCCACGCCGGCGATGTCCGTCCAGGCGGGCGTGATGCCGTCCACCAGCCACAGCCATCCCAGGGCCGTGGCGATATAGATGGCGCCATACGTGGCGTACACCCTGCCGCTGGCGGCTGGATGCAGGGTCAGCAGCCACACGAAGATCAAGAGGCTGATGGCGGCCGGCAACAGCAGCCAGGCGCTGCCTTTGTTGCTCAGCCACAGCATGGGCAGGTAGCAGCCCAGCAATTCGGCCACGGCCGTGACGGTAAACAGCCCGAAAGTGCGGGCAAGACTGGTCCATTCGATGGCGTCGTTCATGCTATTCCTGTGATGTGCTCAAGACGCCATTCTAGCTGCCAGGCTGCCGGCACTGCTATGATCGGGTTCGGATACCGGAGGAGAAAACAATGACGACGACCCCAGCGCCGCGCGCCTTGCTGCAAGCCATGTTCCACGCGGCCATCGCCGCGGCCCAGCCATCGCACTGCGTGCCGCCGCATCTGCCGCCCGCGCCCAAGGGGCGTTTGATCGTCATCGGCGCCGGCAAGGCGTCGGCGGCCATGGCGCAAGCCGTGGAACAGCACTGGCCGGGGCCGCTCTCCGGGCTGGTGGTGACGCGCTACGGTTACGCCGTGCCATGCGAGCGCATCGAGATCGTCGAAGCGTCGCATCCCGTGCCGGACGCGGCCGGCATGCAGGCCGCGCGGCGCATGCTCGATCTGGTGGGTAACTTGCAGGCCGAGGATACCGTGCTGTGCCTGATTTCGGGCGGCGGCTCGTCCCTGCTGGCCTTGCCCCTGGACGGCATCACCCTGGAAGACAAGCAAGCTTTGAACCGCACACTGCTGGCGTCCGGCGCCACCATCGGCGAAATGAATTGCGTGCGCCGCCATTTGTCCGCCATCAAGGGGGGACGGCTGGCGGCTGCCTGCCATCCGGCGCAAGTCGTGACCCTGGTTATTTCCGACGTGCCTGGCGACAAGCTGGGCGATATCGCCTCCGGTCCCACGGTGGGCGATGCCACCACCTGCGACGACGCGCTGGCCATCGTGCGCCGCTATGGCATGGTCTTGCCGGACAGCATACGAGCAACGCTGGAAAGCGGGCGCGGCGAATCCGTGAAACCTGATGACCCGCGCCTGGCGCGCACGCGCACGACCCTGATCGCCACGCCGCAGATGGCGCTGGAAGCGGCGGCAGAGGTGGCGCGCGCGGCCGGTATCACGCCAGGTATCACGCCATGTATCACACCATATATATTAGGCGACAGCCTGGAAGGCGAGGCGCGCGACGTGGGCAAGGTGATGGCCGGCATCGCGCTGCAAACGGCTTTGCGGGGCCAGCCGTTCCCCGCCCCGTGCGTGCTGCTGTCGGGCGGCGAAACGACGGTCACCGTGCGCGGCAACGGGCGCGGCGGGCGCAATGTGGAGTTTTTGCTGGCGCTGGGCATCGCGCTGGAAGGGCATGCAGGCATACACGCGCTGGCCGGCGACACGGATGGCGTCGACGGCCAGGAAGACATCGCCGGCGCGGTTCTGGCGCCCGATACCCTGCAGCGCGCCTGGGCGCTGGGCATCAAGCCCCGCGACAGCCTGGACAACAACGATGGCCACGGCTTCTTCCAGGCGCTGGGAGATAGTGTGATCACTGGCCCGACATTGACGAACGTCAACGATTTCCGGGCCATTTTGATTACCTGATTACTGGAAATTTTCAAGCACGATCTTGCCCTTCGCCGTATTGCTTTCCAGCAGGGCATGCGCGCGCTTCAAGTTTTGCGCGTTGATCGTGCCGAAGCGTTCGGCCAGGGTCGTCTTGATGACGCCCGCATCGACCAGCTGCGCCAATTCTTCCAGCAAGGCGTGCTGCTGGGCCATGTCTTCCGTCTGGAACAGCGAGCGGGTAAACATCAGTTCCCAGTGCAGGGACACGCTCTTGCCCTTGAACTTGCGCACGTCGATGTGCTCGGGGTCGTCGATCAGGGCGAACTTGCCTTGCGGCGCGATCAATTCCACGATTTGCTCGAAATGCTTGTCGGTCTGGTTCAGGCTGATCACATAATCGACGGGCGGCAAGCCCAGGCGCGTGATTTCCCCCGCCAGCGGCAAGCTGTGGTCGATCACGTGGTGGGCGCCCAGTTCCCTGACCCAGCCGGCCGTTTCCGCGCGCGAGGCCGTGCCGATGATGGTCACGCCCGTCAACTGCCGCGCCAGCTGCACCAGCACGGAACCGACACCGCCCGCCGCGCCGATCACCAGCAGGGACTTGCCGGTGAGACTCTTGTCGCGGCTGATCTGCAGGCGGTCGAACAGCAATTCCCAGGCCGTAATCGCCGTCAAGGGCAGGGCGGCGGCGGGAGCAAAGTCCAGGCTGGCAGGCATGTGGCCGACGATGCGCTCGTCGACCAGCTGGAATTCGCTGTTGCTGCCGGGGCGGTTGATGGCGCCCGCGTACCAGACTTTATCGCCGACCTGGAACAGGGTCACGTCGGGGCCGACGGCGGCGACGACGCCGGCCGCATCCCAGCCCAGCACTTCCGGCTGGCCGCCCTTGGGGGCGCGGTTCTTGCGCACCTTGGCGTCGACGGGGTTGACGGAGATGGCCTTGACGGCGACGAGCAGGTCGCGCCCCGTGGCGACGGGCGTGGGCAGCTCGATGTCGAGCAGGGCGTCGGCATCGGTAATGGGCAGGCTGTGGTGGTAGGCGATGGCTTTCATGTTCTTCCTCGTTGATTGGATACCGTATGATGGTGGCAATGCCACCCTGGAAACAGGGGGCGCGCACCGAAACACTTTCAAAGGAATGCTGAAAATTGCTGCGACTCGATGACTTGCAGGTGTTTGTGCGCACGGCCGACCGGGGCAGTTTGTCGGCGGCCGCGCGCGAGATCGGCATCTCGCCCGCGCTGGCCAGCGCCGCCGTCAAGCGCCTGGAAGGGGAGCTGGGCTTGCGCCTGCTGGCCCGCACGACCCGTTCTCTGAGTCTGACGCCGGAAGGCACGCAATACCTCGAACATGCGCGCGAAGCCTTGCGCGTGCTGCGCGCGGGCCACGACGCACTGCTGGCCGGCAAGGACAGTTTCGGCGGAACTTTGAAAATCGCCATGCCCTCCGACCTGGGCCGCAACCTGATGCTGGGCTGGCTGGATGAATTCCAGTCGCGCCATCCCAAGCTGCAGTACCAGCTCAGCGTCAGCGACCGGGTGGCCGACATGGTGCGTCAGCAAGTGGACATTGCCTTGCGTTACGGCCAGCAGGACGATTCGTCCATGATCGCCATGCCGATTGCGCCCGCCAACGACCGCGTGCTCGTGGCCTCGCCCGACTACCTGCGCGCGCATGGCCCCTTGCTGACGCTGGAAGACTTGCCTCAGCACAATTGCTTGCGCTTCGCGCTGGAAGATGGCTTGCACGACCGCTGGACTTTTTACCGCCTGCCCCAGCGCGAGCAAGTCACGATCTCCGTGAGCGGCAACCGCAGCGCCGACGATGCCGAGCTGGTACGGCGCTGGTCCGTGGCGGGCCTGGGCATTGCCTACAAATCGCGGCTGGACGTCGCTGGCGACCTGGCCGCCGGCCGCCTGCACGTGCTGCTGCCCGAAGTGGCGGGCGAGGCAACGCCCTTGCAGCTGGTGTGCATGCACCGGACGCAAGTGACGCCCCTGGTGCTGCAGCTGCGCGATTTCCTGCGCGACAAGTGCGCGGAGTTGGTATAACAGCACGATTGATTACAACTCGTTGCAAATGGCAATCATGCACGGGTCAACCTGGGCGTACCCTCAGGCATTCTGCATGAAACCGCTTGAAGGATAGCCATGACCCCCAGCCGACTGCTGCCGACGACCTTGATTTGCTTGCTATTGCTGGCCGGCTGCGCCGCGACGGCGCCGCCGGCCGAGCAGCATGCCGTCGCCGCGCCTGACAATGCCGCGCAAGGCATCGCCATGCTCGAGCGCATCAGCTGGGGCGTGAACGGCGGCAGCGTGCGCCAATTGCAGGCGCAAGGCTGGAACGCTTACCTGCAGGCGCAGTTGCACCCAGGAAAAACGACCTTGCCGCCTGCCGTCCAGGCGCAGATCGACGCCATGACCATCAGCCAGGTGCCGCTGGATCAATTGGTGATTTCTATGGAGCAAAAGCGCAAGGAGTCGGCTGGCGTTATGGACGATATGGCGAAGCAGCAGGCGCAAAAGGATTACCAACAGGAACTCGCCCGCCTGGCGCGCGAGGCGGCCACGCGTTCGCTGTTGCTGGACGTGTATTCGCCGAACCAGTTGCAGCAGCAACTGAGCTGGTTCTGGCTCAACCATTTCAGCGTGCACCAGGGCAAGCACAACTTGCGCGCGATGGTGGGTGATTACGAGGCGAATGCCATCGCGCCGCATGCCTTGGGGAAATTTCGTGACTTGCTGGGCGCCACCGTCCACCATCCGGCCATGTTGCGCTACCTGGACAATGAAGCCAATGCCGTCAAGCGCATCAATGAAAACTATGCGCGCGAGCTGATGGAGTTGCACACGCTGGGCGTGAATGGTGGCTACACCCAGACGGATGTGCAGGAGCTAGGGCGCATCCTGACCGGGGTGGGGGTGAACTTGGGTGCAAACTTGGGAGCGGACACGCCGAAAGTCAAACCGGCGCTGCAGTCGCAATACGTGCGCCGGGGCTTGTTCGAATTCAATCCGAACCGCCACGATTACGGCGATAAACAATTCCTCGGACAAACGATGAAGGGCCGGGGACTGGCCGAGCTCGATGAAGCGCTGGATCGCCTCAGCCGCAGTCCCGCCACCGCGTATTTTATCAGCGGCAAGCTGGCCCAGTATTTCGTCAGCGACAATCCGCCCGAGCCGTTGGTGGCGCGCATGGCGGCCACCTTCCAGCACAGCGACGGCATGATCGCCGACGTGCTGCAGACCATGTTCAGCAGTCCGGAGTTCCGGCAGTCGCTGGGCAAGAAATTCAAGGACCCCATGCATTATGTGGTGTCGGCCGTGCGCCTCAGCTATGACGACAAGCCCATCCTCAACGCGGGTCCCATGCTGAACTGGCTTTCGCGCATGGGCCAGCCCTTGTACGGACGCCAGACACCGGATGGCTATCCGCTGGCTGACGCTTCCTGGGCCAGCCCCGGTCAGATGACGGCGCGCTTCGATATCGCCCGCACCATCGGTTCAGGCAGCGCCGGCCTGTTCAAGACGGAGGGCCCGCAGGCGCAGGAAAAAGTGGCGTTCCCGCAACTGGCCAGCGCCCTGTATTACCAGTCGCTGCAGCCAACATTGAGTCCGGCCACGCGCCAGGCCCTGGAACAGGCCGCTTCGCCGCAGGAGTGGAACACGTTTTTGCTGTCGTCGCCAGAAATGATGCATCGTTAAATGATGCACCGCTAAGTTACACTGAAGGAATCGCCATGAACCGTCGTGACTTGTTGAAAGCCCTGGCCGCCGCGCCCCTGTTGTCGCATGCGGGCAGCTTGCTGGCCGCGCCCGCCACGAATGCCCGGCTGCTGTTCGTCTTCTTGCGCGGCGGCTATGACGCCAACAACCTGCTGGTGCCGGTCGGCAGCGACTTCTATTATGCCTCGCGGCCGAATATCGCCATTGCGAAACCCGGTGCGGACAACGGCGCGCTGACATTGACTGCCGACTGGGCCCTGCATCCGGCCTTGCGCGAGACCATTTACCCCATGTTCCATGGTGGCGAGGCGGCCTTCATTCCATTTGCGGGCACGACGGATTTGACGCGCAGCCATTTCGAGACGCAGGACAGTATCGAACTGGGACAGGAGATCGGCGGGCGCCGTGATTTCCGCTCGGGCTTCCTGAACCGGCTGGCGCAAAGCCTGAATAGCAGCAACCACGCCATTTCCTTCACGGACCAGTTGCCCCTGATCTTCCAGGGCGGCGTGCAAGTGCCGAACATGGGGCTGCGCTCCGTGGGCAAGTCGGGTATTGATGCGCGTCAAAGCCAGGTCATCGCCGCCATGTACCGGGGCACGGCCTTGCAGCAACCCGTCAGCGCCGGCTTTGCCGTGCGCGACGAGGTGGCGAAAGAGTTGACGGGAGAAATGCAGGCGGCCAACCGCAACGCCATCAGTACCAAGGGCTTTGAATTGGAAGCGCAGCGCATCGCCCGCTTGATGAAGGACAAATACAACATCGGCTTTGTCGATGTGGGCGGCTGGGATACGCATGTGGGGCAGGGCGGCGCCAGCGGCTATCTGGCGGGGCGCTTCGATGAGCTGGGGCGGGGCCTGGCCGCGTTTTCGCAGGAAATGGGTAGTGCATGGCGCAATACCGTGGTGGTGGTGGTCAGCGAATTTGGCCGCACCTTCCGCGAAAACGGCAACCGCGGCACGGATCACGGCCACGGCAGCGTGTTCTGGGTGCTGGGCGGCGGCATCAAGGGCAAGCAGGTGGCGGGCGAGCAGGTGGCGATTTCGCCGGCGAACTTGTTCCAGAACCGCGACATGCCCGTGCTGAATGAATACCGCGCCGTGCTGGGCGGCTTGCTGCGCCGCACGTTCGGCTTGACGCCGGCGCAACTCGATCACGTGTTTGCCGGCGTCAAACCGGTGGAGCTGGGCCTCGTATAAATCGTCATGCCGCCGTGTTACGCTACGCCTGCGCAACTGGCGCGTAGCCAAGCCCGCCACTACTCACCACGGCGGGCACGAATGGAGTGGTATGAGCGATACCCAGCGCGACATCGTCAGCGCAGGCTTTTCCCTGGCCCTGATTGCCGTGACGGCCTTCGTCATGCAGCGTTTCTTTTTGCCGCTCGTGTGGGCCGGCATCCTGTGCGTGGCCACCTGGCCTTTGTACCTGCGCGTGCGTGCGGCGCTGGGGCAGCGCACCATCATCGCGGCGGCCGCGCTGACCCTGGCGTTCGCCTGCATCTTCATCATACCCGTGCTGTTCGGCGTGGCGCAGGCGGCGCGCGAAGTGCCCGTGCTGGCCAATTTCATCGTGCATGCGAATACCGAGGGCTTGCCCGTGCCGGACTGGGTGGCGCACATTCCCCTGGCCGGTAGCGCCATCGGCGACTGGTGGCAAGCCACGCTGAGCCAGCCCCACGGCCTCGGTCACTTCTTTGCGGGCAGCGCCGTGGGCGGCTTTCATTCAGCGCGCGACATGCTGAAAATCCTCGGCGCGGACGTGTTCCACCGCCTGGTCGATTTCGGCCTGGCCTTCTTGTGCCTGTTTTTCTTTTACAAGGATGGCGAAGCGCTGACGCGCCAGATCACGGCCGTCGGCAGCCATTTCCTGCGTCCTGAACGCTGGGGCCGCTATGCGCAAAAGATTCCCACGGCCATCCGCGCCACCGTCAACGGCTTGGTGCTGGTGGGTCTGGCGGAAGGCGTGCTGATCGGTATCGCCTACGCCATCGTCGGCTTGCCGTCACCGGCCCTGTGGGCGTTTGCTACCGGCATCCTGGCCATCATCCCCTTTGGCGCTCCGTTGGCTTACCTGTGTGCCGCCGCCTTGCTGGTTTTCCAGGGCAATGTAGGCGGCGCCATCGGCGTGGCCGCGTGGGGCACCGTCGTGCTATTCGTGGCCGACCACTTCGTGCGTCCCGGCATGATCGGCAACGCCACCCGCTTGCCCTTCCTGGCCGTGCTGTTCGGCATTCTGGGCGGCGTGGAAACCCTGGGCCTCGTGGGCCTGTTCATCGGCCCCGTCGTGATGGTGCTGTTCGTGACGCTTTGGTACGAAGCGAATGTGTCTGGCAGCGTACCGCCTGCCAACGCACTTGCCGACGCATCTGCTGAGACACCTGCCAGCCCGGCTGCGCCGGAACGCACACAGTAGTGAGGGGTCGGCCAGCGCTGTTGCCGCTGGCCGGTACTGTCGTGTTCCTGGCGGAGCCGGGCGAGCTGACTTTACAACAGGGTGCGAGCACCTTGTTTTAAAGTCATTCTTAATGCGCCTTGGATAGAATAAGCAACCAACGGCGCATCAGCAGCACTTCAACATAGCCCGGCTCGATGCCCGTACCGCACTCGATCAAGGGATTGACGGTGTAGTAGCGCTTGCGGAAGTCGCGGCAAACGAGGATTTCGCGCTTGCCCATGCGGACGAGGAAAGAGCTTGGGGCGTATTCCAGGCCGAACCGTGAGCCAAAACCGCTATTCAATGTTGCCATGACAATTCCTTTGAGGGAGATGTGTTGAACGAGTCATCAGAATAGCATAACTACTGTATGAAAACACAGCTACTGTATGAATAAACAGTATTTTTTTACTGGTGTGGTTTTTTTGATCATCACCACGAACAGGAAAGTGAGAGCAGTTTGCAAGAGAAGAATGACATGGGCATGACCACGGGCTGGACCACGAGACTGCGCCGCTTCGTCGAAGCGCGCCTGTCGCCCGAGGGCGAACTGGGCCTGCACATGACGGTCGGCGTGGCCCTGATGCTGGTGGCCATCGTGGTCTTTCACGAAATCGCCGAAGCCGTGATGGGCATGCAACAAATCACGGTGATCGACTTGCAGGTGGCGCACTGGTTCAACCAGCATGCCGTGCCATGGATCACCAGTTGCCTGCTGGTCGTCACGCACCTGCATGGCGTGATCGGCGCCATCACCCTGGCGACCCTGCTGGGCTGGTATCTGCACCGCAAGGGCGCCACCTACTGGCTGTTTACCCTGGTCATTACCATGCCGGGCGTCATGTTTTTGAACCTCCTGCTAAAGTACATTTTTGTCCGTGCGCGGCCCAGTTTTGACGAGCCCATCTTGCAGACGGCCCTCAGCACCTACAGCTTTCCCAGTGGTCATACGGCCACCTCGACGGCCCTGTACGGCTTGCTGGCCGCCTACCTGATTTGCCAGACGGCGCCGGGCGCGTGGGGCAAGCGCATCGCCATAGCGCTGGGTGCCTTCCTGATGGCGTCACTCGTGGGTTTCAGCCGCATCTACCTGGGCGCGCATTACCTGAGCGATGTGCTGGCGGCCATGGCGGAAAGCTATGGCTGGCTGGCCATCTGCATCGCCGGCGTGTCGACCCTGCGTCGCCGCCGGCATATCCGGCAAACCAAATAAGGGGAAAGATCCTGAGCAAAATTGCAGTCATCATCAACGGGGGCGCTGGCTGTGGCTATGCGCCCGACTGGGCGCAGCAGCTCGAAGCACAGTTCCTGGCCGTGGGGCTTGACGCCGCCATCACCTTGGCGCAAAGCGGGGCCGAGATGATCGCCACGGCCGAGCAGGCCCTGCGCGATGGCGCGCCCATCGTCGTGGCCGGTGGCGGCGACGGCACCATCAATGCCGTGGCGTCCGTCGTCGTCGGCAGCGGCACGCCGTTTGGTGTCTTGCCGCTAGGCACCCTGAACCATTTCGCCAAGGATTTGAGTATCCCGCTCGACCTCGATGCGGCCATCGCCAATGTGGCGCAGGGCGTGCTGCACAAAGTCGACGTGGGCGAAGTGAATGGCCGCATCTTCCTCAACAATTCCAGCCTGGGCCTGTATCCGGACATCGTGCGCGACCGCGAAAAGCAGCAACGCCGGCTGGGAAGGGGTAAGTGGCTGGCCTTCAGCTGGGCCCTGCTGGCCGCCTTGCGCCGCTATCCATTCCTCAGCGTGCAATTGAAACTCAACGATGCCGTGCATGCGCGGCGCACGCCGTTTGTGTTCATCGGTAATAATGAATACCTGATGGAAGGCTTGACTATCGGTGAGCGCGAGCGGCTCGATGGCGGTCAGCTGAGCCTGTACGTGGCGCAGCGTCCGGGCCGCCTGGGCTTGGTGCGCCTGGCACTGCACGCGCTGTTTGGCAAGTTATCGCAAGCCAAGGATTTCGACGTGCTGACGGCCACCGACCTGGAGATCGCCACGAAACACCGGCGCCTGCGCGTGGCCACCGATGGCGAAGTGACCATCATGAATACGCCGCTGCAGTACCGCATCCGCACGGCCGCGCTGGCGGTGCTGGTGCCTGCGCCGGCACCTTCCAGGGAGTAAGGCCATGCGTACCCTCGTGCATTTGTCCGACTTGCATTTTGGCAGGGTCGATGCGGACCTGCTGGCACCCTTGCGCGCGCTGGTCGAGCGCCTGGAGCCGGACGTGGTGGTGGTCTCGGGCGACTTGACGCAGCGCGCCCGCAGCGCCCAGTTCCAGGCAGCGCGGCACTTTCTCGACAGCTTGCCGGGGCCGCAGATCGTGGTGCCGGGCAACCATGACGTGCCCCTGTATAACGTATTTTCCCGCTTTTTGACGCCGCTGGTGAAGTACCGGCGCCATGTGACGGACGATTTGTCGCCCGAGTATGTGGACGACGAAATTGCCGTGCTGGGCATCAATACGGCCCGCTCCCTGACGTTCAAGGATGGCCGTATCAGCCACGAGCAGATCGATGTCCTGCGTGAACGCCTGGGCCGTTTGCCGCCCGGTTTGACGCGCATCATCGTCACGCACCATCCATTTGACTTGCCCGAGCACTTCGACAAGGATGATCTGGTCGACCGCGCGCCGCTGGCGCTGCAAATGTTTTCCGAATGCGGCGTGGACTTGTTGCTGGCCGGCCATTTGCACGCCAGCCATGCGGGCGATACCTCGGCGCGCTACAAGATCGACGGCTACGCTGCCCTGATGGTGCAGGCGGGCACGGCCACGTCCACGCGGGGCAGGGGCGAGTCTAACTCCTTCAATGTCATCCGCATCGAAGACCGCTGCATCAGAGTCGAGCGCTACAGCTGGAATGAAGACAGCGCCGACTTTGAAAAAGTCAGCACGGAAGCGTTCGAGCGCCAGGGCGGCGTGTGGGCCAGCTTGCGGCCGCTGTAGTATCTCGTAGGTCGGATTAGCGGCGGTACGCCGTGTCATCCGACCTACGCCGACCTGCGCCATCGTAAGTCGGCAGCAGGAGTGGCCGGCAAAATGGCCAAGGCTAGGCGCGTTGCCGAAGACAGTACGAATAGTACGGCGAGGCAATGCAACAACGCTCTGGACTTTTTGACGGCTACTCCCTTACAGCCAGTAGTTCATGAAGCGCGCCGCCCACTCCTTCATGCGGTCCGAGATGGGCCGCGTTTCCCATTTTGCCCGGGTAATCTCTTCCGAGTCGCGCAAGTCTTCCTGAAAGGCGTTTTCCATTTCACGGCCGAAACTGTCGCCCAGCACGATCACGTTCAGTTCGCTGTTATGCAGGAAGCTGCGCATGTCGATGTTGGTCGAGCCCACGGTCGACCAGGCGCCGTCGATGACAGCCGTCTTGGCGTGCAGCACCGCCAGTTTCAAGTGGAAGATGCGGATGCCGCCGGCCAGCAACTGGTCGTACAGGGCGTGTCCCGCATGGAACACCAAGCCGCTGTCGGACACGCCCGGCAGCACCACGGTGACATCCACGCCACGTTTCGCGGCGGCGACCAGCGCGTCGACCGTCTGCTGGTCGGGCACGAAATAGGCGGACGTGATGTGGATGGATTTCTTGGCTTCCTGGATGGCTAAAATATACGCCTTGTAGATTTCAAAGCCGCCGTCCGGCTCGCTGGCCACTACGCGCACCAGCTTGTCGCCCACTTCCGACAGGGGCGGAAAATAATTCGCGTCCGGCAAGTCGGCCTGGTCTTGCTGAGCCCAGGTGCGGATGAACAGCCACTGGAAGGCGGCCACGGCCGGGCCTTCCACTTTTACGTGCGTATCGCGCCAGCCCACGTCCTTCTTGTCGGTGGGCTTCGATTTCGAGCGGAACAGCGAGCTCTTGGCATAGGTATCGCTGATATTGATGCCGCCCGTAAACGCCATCTTGCCGTCGACGATCAGCACCTTGCGGTGGTCGCGGTTATTGATTTTCCACTCATCGCCCTTGAGTTTGGCAGGATTGACGGGGTTGAAGGCCACCAGGTGGATGCCGGCCGTGCGCATGCGCTCGAAGAAGGCTTGCGGCACGCCGATGGTGCCCACGCTATCGTAGATGACGTTCACCGTCACACCCGCCTGCTGCTTTTCGATGAGCATGTCGGCAAACTTCAGGCCCAGCGGGTCCTGGTCGAAGATATACGTTTCCAGGTTGATGCTGCTCTTCGCTTCACTGATGGCCTGGAACATGGCGGCCATGGTTTGCGGGCCGTCAAACAGCAGGGTTACTTTGTTGCCCTTGATCAAAGGCACGCCCGTGGCCGCTTCTTCCAGCGCGGCCTGGGTCTTCAAGTCCATGCCGGACTTGGCCCAGCGCTTGTTGAGCAGGGCGGCCCGGCTGTTGACGTTCAGCAAGGCGCCCTTGCCCGTGATCACATTCGGCCTGGCCACCGGTTCCAGGGTGGTGTTGAGGTTCTTGACATTGGGCAGCGAGGCGCATGCCGCCAGGGTCCAGCACAGCAATAGGGCGGTGAGGCAGGGTTGCATGCGCCTGGCGGTCATTTTTGAGCCTTGGTCGTGGGTGACAGGTTTGCCGAGTCATCGGCCAATGCCAGTGGTGGCGGGTTTTTCGAGCCGAAGAAGAAGACGATGGGCGAGCGCAGGAAGCGCTTGCCGAGAATCTTCAACAATTGCATGCCGTGCTTGAAGCGCACCTGGCGCGAACGCAGGGCCACCCACAGGGCCAAACCGAAGCTGACCAGCAGGTTGGTGGTGCCGATGGCGAAGATGCCCGACAGCGACTTGACGGCCAGTTGCCAGCTCATGTTGTGGTCCAGTCCCACCAGCGCTGTCGCAAAGTTGGCGGCCGAGAAGGTGATGTGGCGGATATCGATCGGCAAGCCGATCAGGAAGCCCAGGGTGCCGATGGAACCGAGCAGGATACCGAAATAGAAGTTCCCCATCAGCCCGCCCAAGTTGTTTTCCAGGTACAGGCCCAGCCGTTGCAAGCGCTCCTGGCCGATCACTTTGCCAAGGCTGCGCAATTGCGCGATGCGCTGCGCCCAGCGCGTGTACAGCGCCTGGTTGTCATAGTAGCCCGAAATCAGGCCGGCCACGAACAGGCACACGCCGGCAATCATGGCGTAGAAGATGGCGGGGCTGCCGATGGGGTCGATATCGTGCAGCAAATGCATGGCTTTTTCCGGCGACACCAGGTTGTGGCCCGTGATCGCCTTGTAGCCCAGCGCGATCAGCCAGGCCGTGGGAATGGCCGTCGCCAGGTTCCCCAGCACGGCCATGTTTTGCGTGCGGAAGACCTTGTTGATCAGTTCCGCCATGCTGTCGAGGTCGATATTCCGGCCATCCTTGCTGTGCAGACCGGCGGCGATGCGCGAGGCCGTCATGGCCGGCTGCTTGGTGGCCACCGTGAAGTGCAGCAAGTGGATGAACATGAAGCCGATCGAGTAATTCATGCTGAACATGAATGCTTCGACCAGCGGTGCCGAGCGCAAATACGACATCAATATCTTGAACAGGGCCATGAAGCCGATGATGACGCCGGCGCCGGCCGATGACAGGAACATGGCGCCCATCTCGCGCCGGCTTTCCGCGATGTAGTGTTCGCCCGTGCGGCTGGCGTTTTCCGTCACATTGCGCGCCAGCAAGTTGATATTGTCGGAAAACAGGTCGCTGACCTTGTACTTGTGGTTATGCGCGCGTATCAGTTCCAGCGCCAGTGCGACGGCGCCCGCGCGGCGGCGGCTGACGGGCTGCGGGTGCAGCAAGTCTTGCGTGGCGTCCACCGTGATGGCGGCGATGTCCACGTTGGCGGAGCTGGGCAGCTCGCCGCTCGTGTCGACCAGGAACAACAGCTTGCGCAGGCGGTCGATGCTTTGCGCCAGCGCCACCAATAAATACGTGAGGGGAATGCTGGTACCCTGGTACAGGGCCTTCTTGCGGATCTTGGCGATGACGGTATCGCACTGGTCCAGCATCACCAGCAAATGGCGCGCGTCCTCGATGTGCTCGATATTGCCGTGCAGCAGATTCGTGTAGGCGTCCAGGTAGGCGTTCACTTCCGTGTTCTGCACCATGAATGGCGACTGGAACACTTCGATTTCATTGTGGAAACGCGTCAGTTCGGGTTCGAGGCCCATGGCGCAGACGCGGTAGGACAGCGTGCGGATGGCATCGAGCATGCCCGGCAGCATGATATTGCCATCGCCGACGGCCAGTTCGATATCGTCGCTGGTGAGCACGTCGAACAGTTCCAGCCAATCCGTGGCGGGCACGTTGCTGATCCACAAATAATCGGTCTTCAGGTACAGCACCTGGTCGAGCGCGTCGTTCAGATACTCTTCGCCCAGGGCGGGTGGCAGCATGCGGTAGGCGATGCGGCGTTTCAATTCGGTGAAGAAACCGCTGTTCGACAGCACGCCGATGTCCGTGTACAAGCTGGCGTGGCGGCGCGCGGCCAGCACGCGCAGCACGTATTCGTGCAGCGCGCGCGCTTGCGCGCGGTTACCTTTGAGAAGCTGGCGCAGGGTGCGCACGTTGGCGATCGCGGTAGCGCTGTCGTGGGGGCGCTTGGGACGCAGAGAGTTGAACAATTCCACCAGCAAGTCGATATTGCTGGAGTTGGGATCAATGCGTTCGAGGATAGCTAGCATGCAGAAAAACGGGCGAGCCGCTGTCGGTAAAACCAGTAGTGTACCGCCTGCGTCAAATCGCGCAACGTTCGCTACCGAACATTGCTTTACGGCAGGGCCTGCTTTTAACGCCATTTTGCCGCTAGTACCACAATCATGGTCACTCTTGCGTGTTGTCAGTGCGCGACGTGTTTCCCGGGGCTAAGCTGAAGTTTCTGTTGCACAACGCACTGATGGATGGACAAAAAGCGAGGATAAGGTAACACTAAGATCAGACACACAGCGCATGTCCTGATCAATACCGGAAAGTTTCATTCACGTTACCGAGATATTTATCATGAAGACCTCGTATTTTGCGCTGGCTGTGATAGGGATGGGGCCAATTGCGCTGGGCGCAGCGGCCCAGGCTGCCGATGGCGCGAGCAATGCCGCATCCAGTAACGTTGCCGTGTATGGCGTGCTTGACGCGGGTATCGTTGTCGACCGGGGCTGTGCCGCCAGTTGCGCCGGCAGCAAGGTGTCCGGCGGCGTGGCATCCGGCTCGCGCCTGGGCGTGCAGGGCCGCGAAGCCTTGGGCAATGACATGTCCGCCGTATTTGCCCTGGAAGCGGGCGTGCAGAACGACACGGGGCAGTCGGAAGACGACCGTTTGTTCGGCCGCCAGGCTTACGTGGGCCTGGACAGCCGCCTGGGCGCGCTGACCCTGGGTCGCCAGTACAACCTGCAATACCTGACGCTGACCGACGTGGCCGACCCGTTCAAGGGCGGCATGGCCGGTAGTGCCAGCAACCTGGCCGGCTACAGCGTGAAACGCTATGACAATACCGTCAAATACGTGACGCCCGCCTTGCGCGGCGTGTCCGCCAGCGCCATCTACAGCTTTGGCGAGTCGCCGTACAGCAGCGCCAACAACCGCGCGTACGGTGCCACGCTCGGTTATTCGGCCGGCGCCGTGAATATCAGCGTGTCGCACCAGCGCAAGAACAACTTCATCCTCGCCTCAGGCACCCTGCCCGCCATCGACATGTCGGCCCGCAACACTCTGATCGCGGCAAATATCGACCTCAAAGTGGCCACCGCCTTTGCCGCCGTGGGCGTGAACAAGGGCTATGGCAGTTCGCCGTGGGACCCCAGCAATGCGTACAGCTCGCTGGCCCTGTCGATGTCGTCGTCGGATAGCCGCGACACCTTGCTGGGCGTATCCGTGCCCGTGGGCGGCTTCAAGCTGCTGGCCTCGTACGTGCGCAAGGATGACCGCGATCTGGCCAACCGTGATGCCAATCAGGTGGCCGTCGGTCTCACGTACTCGCTGTCAACACGCAGCGATTTCTACGCGTCTTACGCGAAGATCCACAACAAGAACGGCGCCCGCTACACGGTGGGCAATGCCAGCGACGCGGGACGCGGCGACGCCGCTTTTAATATGGGCTTTCGTCATGGCTTCTGAGCAGCCGCGCCCGCCAGGCGGCCGGTGCAGGATGACAGCGCGCCATTAACATAGGCTT
Organism: Janthinobacterium algoris; assembly: GCF_051380935.1. Lineage (NCBI taxonomy): Bacteria > Pseudomonadati > Pseudomonadota > Betaproteobacteria > Burkholderiales > Oxalobacteraceae > Janthinobacterium > Janthinobacterium algoris. Next base: position 57,160 of record NZ_JBNYXZ010000007.1, read on the forward strand.
CCGTCACGGCTTCTGAGCGCCAGCGGTTGATGGCGCAGGGCACGTTGCCCCCAACCATTTGCCGTTGCTTGTGACGTTCACCTGCTCCGGCGTGCCGCGCGCGCTGGTGGTCACCGCCAGTTGCATGCTGAAAGCCTGGTCGCCACTGAAGCGCACCTGGCCTTCGCCGCTCGATTTCGGGTTTGCGCAGGTGAACGATACATTCATGCCGCCCGCAGTGTCGGTATTGGTCGACTTGCAATCGCCGGGCTGGCCCGTGGGAATCTGCTTGCGCGCAGCCATTTCCGGCGTCACGCACGCCGTTACGCGCACGGCGCCATCGGCGCCCACGGTGGGCATGGCCATGCCGCGGCTGGCGGCCATGTTTTCCAGCTGCTTGCGTTGATCGGGAGGAAGGTTGCCCAGTTGCTGCAGCACCATGGACATGGCGTTGTCGGTAGCGGCATCGGGCGACGCCATCTTGCTGTCGACTTGCCACAGGCCCGGCTTGATGGTGGTGGACGGCGAGGCAGCCTGGGCACCGGCGTGCGCGCCGATGGCGGCGCAGACCAGCAAACTCAGGCGTAGCAGGGAGTGGTTCATGTTGGCGTCTCCAAAAAGGGCAGACCCCAGCATACGGCATGGCAAGCGGGGCACGCTTGCCAATGTGTTACAAACTGTGATCGGGTTCGATGCGGCGTACGTCCACGCAGGCGATGCGGCGCTCGTCGGCCTCGACGATTTCATAGCGCAAGTCATCGAGTTCCAGCACTTCGCCCACGGCCGGCATGTTTTCAAAGTGCGCCAGCAGGAAGCCGGCCAGTGAGTTGTAATCGCCATCTTCGCTGACCAGTGACTCCGTCTCGAAGACTTGCTCCAGGTAATGCAGGTCCGTGGCGCCGTCGATGCGCCAGTGGCCGCGGCCCAGTACTTCCACGTCGGGTTGCTCGTCCTCGTCGGGGAATTCGCCGGCGATGGCTTCGAGAATGTCGATGGGCGTCAGCACGCCTTGCACGGTGCCGAACTCGTCGACCACCAGCACCAGCTGGCCGCGCGAGCGCTTCAAGGTTTCCATGGCTTTCAGCACGCCGGCCGCTTCCGGCACGACGATGGCTTCGCGCATGCTGGCCGGGTCGATCTTGCCGTGCGACACGAGATCTTCGATGAGGTCCTTGCTGCGCGCGATGCCGATCACATTGTCCAGGTCATCATTGCAGACAGGAATCATGCTGTGCGGCGTTTCGCGCAGCAGTTGCAGCATCTTCTCGCGGCTGTCGTTCAGGTTGACCCACGAAACGTCGCCGCGCGGCGTCATCACGGAGCGGATCGAGCGTTCGGCCAGGGTCAGCACGCCGCTGACCATGTTGCGCTCTTCCACGCCGAAGGCGGACGGGTCGAGCGCTTCCTTGACTTCGTGCTCTTCGACAGCTTCGCGGCCCTTGCGCCCGCCCAGCAGGCTCAGCACGGCTTGCGCCGTGCGGTCGCGCAGCGGCGCATTCGATTGCAGCTTGAGAAAATTGCGGCGCGCCAGCTGATTGAAGAACTCGATGACGATCGAGAAACCGATAGCGGCATACAGATACCCTTTCGGAATGTGGAAGCCCATGCCTTCGGCCACCAGGGACAGGCCGATCATCAGCAAAAAGCTCAGGCACAGCACCACGACGGTAGGGTGGGCGTTGACGAAGCGCGTCAACACTTTTGAGGCGAGCATCATGACGACGATGGAAATGACGACGGCCGCCATCATCACGTACAGGTTGTCCACCATGCCGACGGCCGTGATGACGGCGTCGAGCGAAAAGACGGCGTCGAGCACGACGATCTGCGTCACCACCAGGCCGAAGCCGGCGTAGACCTTGGGACCCGTCTGGGCGTGGGCCACCCCTTCAAGGCGCTCATGCAGCTCGGTAGTGGCCTTGAACAGCAGGAACAGGCCGCCGATGAGCAGGATCAGGTCGCGCCCCGAAAACGAGAATGTCCATAGGGAGAACAATGGCGTGGTCAGGGTGACCAGCCAGGAAATCAGGGAGAGCAGGCCCAGGCGCATGACGAGGGCCAGGGTCAGGCCCAGCACGCGCGCCTTATCGCGCTGGTGCGGCGGCAGTTTCTCGGCCAGGATGGCGATGAAGATCAGGTTGTCGATACCCAGTACGATTTCCAGTACGACCAGCGTCAGCAGGCCGACCCAGATTGTCGGGTCAAATAACCATTCCATGTGTGTAACCTTGTAAAGTCGATCAGTGTAAAGCGTGCCTGGCGGCTAACTGCCCCAGGCGCGTGGGTGTTGCATGCATATATTCAGAGGCGGACGCGCGGCGGCCGGGTGACCTGCCGCGCGTCCGCTTCGGCAAGTGCGCCCGGTCCCGCCTGCCAAATGATGGCGCAAAAAGGCGCGCCCTGGCGCGAGGTCGGGTACAGCGTGATGGGGTCGTTGTCGCATTCGTCGGCGTCGCAGTTGTCACCGGGCAAGCCCGCATGGGCGCTGGGGTCAAGGCAATCGGCGACGAAGGCGGGCGTGGTGGTAACGCCGGCCGCGACTGCATGCTGGAATGGGGAAGGGCTGGCGTAGGCCATGCTGGCGAACGCCTGGGGTAGGGCGATGAAAACAAAAAGGCAGAGCAGGACGAGAGCTCGTCTCATATACAGGCTGATAGTTCTGGAACCGTGAAGTATAACACGGGCAGATAACAGCCCGATGACAGGACTTGCGTAACTGATAAGTATGCCGTAAATTGTGAGTGCAATAATTTCCCTGGGCAGCGAAGACGCAGCGCGGGCCTATGGCAATGTTTGCGTTTGTATCGCATTGCGCTTGCGCATCTTTCGCCTGTGCATTTTTAAACGTAGTGTTACCAGGACTCCGCTTTGAAACCAATTACCGCCCTCCTGCTTGCCGCCGGCATCCTGTCGCCTTCCTTCATCCTGGCCGCCACCCCGGTGGACGTCGCGCCGACCCAGAAAACCGCCAAGGCTGCACCCAACCGCGCCGCCGTCAAAGTCACGTCCGTCGAAGGCATCACCGAATATCGCCTGGCGAATGGCTTGCGCGTGCTGCTGTTCCCGGACGCCAGCAAGCCGACCCTGACCACCAACATCGTTTACCTGGTCGGTTCACGCCATGAAAACTATGGCGAAACGGGCATGGCCCACTTACTCGAGCACTTGCTGTTCAAGCCCAGCGCCAACTTCGGCGTCAGGAAGGGCACGAAAACCCCGGTCGAGATCCTGAACTCGACGGGCGCGCAGTTCAATGGCACCACCTGGTACGACCGCACCAATTACTACGCCACCTTCCCCGCCAACGACGACAACCTGCGCCAGATGCTGGCGATGGAAGCGGACCGTATGGTCAACGCCGCCATCGACCAGAACGACCTGTGGAATCCGACGACGCAAAAGGGGGAAATGACGGTCGTGCGCAATGAATTCGAGATGGGCGAAAGCGACCCGATCGGCGTGACCAGCGAACGCATCCAGGCTATCGCCTACGACTGGCACAACTATGGCAAGTCGACCATCGGCGCCCGTTCCGACATCGAGCAAGTCAACATTCCCCGTCTGCGCGCGTTTTATCATAAATATTATCAGCCAGATAATGCCGTGCTGATGGTGGCGGGCCGCTTCGACGAAGCCAAGGTCTTGAAGCAGATCAATGCGCTGTTCGGCAAGATCCCGAAACCCACGCGCGTGATCGAACCGACCTACACTGCCGAACCGGTGCAGGATGGCGAACGTGCCGTGACGGTGCGCCGCAGCGGCGGCACGCAGTTCGTCGGCGCCGGCTACCATGTGGCGCCGTCCGGCAACCCGGACGCCGTCGCCATCGAGGTGCTGGGCCACGTGCTGACGGACGCCCCGGCCGGCCGTTTGCACAAGGCGCTGGTGGAAACCAAGCTGGCCAGCAAGATTGAATACAACTCGGTGAGCAACCTGGAGCCGGGCTACAACCTGTTCGGCGCGCTGGTGCCCGTCGATGGCAACCTCGACGTGGCGCAAGCGGCCATGCTGAAAGTGCTGGAAGAGCTGAAATCGCAACCGATCACGGAGGCGGAAGTGGCGCGCGTGAAACAGCAACTGAACAAGCAGGTGGAACTGATCACCTCGAACACGGCGCGCATGACGATCGCCCTGACGGAATCGCTGGCAGCCGGCGACTGGCGTTTGTTCTTCCTGCAGCGCGACCAGCTCGACAAGCTGACGACGGCGCAGGTGCAGGCGGCGGCCGAGAAATACCTGAAGAGCTCGAACCGCACCCTGGGCCGCTTCATCCCCACCGACGCGCCGGACCGCACGGTGGTGCCGGCCTACGCCGACGTGGCGCCGCAACTGGCCGGCTACACGGGCCGCGCCGTGGTGGCGCAGGGCGAAGCGTTCGATCCCAGCCCCGACAATATCGAAGCGCGCACGCAGCGCTTCACCTTGCCGAACGGCTTGAAGGGCGCCTTGCTACCGAAGAAAACCAAGGGCAATACCGTCAGCCTCGTGTTGAAATTGCAGATCGGCAGCGAAGAAAGCTTGCGCGGCAAGGCGCAAGTGGGCAGTTACACGGCCAATCTGTTGTCGCGCGGCACGGATAAACTGTCGCGCCAGGAAGTGAAGGACAAGTTCGACCAGCTGGGCACGCAAGTGGCCATCACGGGCGGCGCCGAGGGCGTCACCGCCATGCTGACGGGCAAGCGCGAAAATTTGCCGGCCGCCATGGACCTGCTGGCGCAAGTGCTGCAAAAGCCGGCCCTGAGCGAAACGGAATTCCTGGAATTGCAGCGCGAGCGCGTGGGCCGCGCGGAACAGGAATTGCCTGAACCGCAGCCGCTGGCCGTGAACGCCTTCCGCCGCCTGCTCGACGCCACGCCGGAAGGCCATGTGCGCCACGTGGCCACCCTGCCGGCGGAACTGGCGCAATGGAAAGCCATCCAGGTGGCCGATGTGAAAGCCTTCCATGGCGCCTATTATGGCGCTGCGAACGCGACTTTCGCTGCCGTGGGCGACTTTGACCCGGCCGTGCTGAAGGCGCAAGTGGCCAGCTTGTATGGCAGCTGGAAGGCGCAGCAGCCGTATGTTCGCATTGTCGACACCGTCAAGTCCGTCAGTGGCGAAAAAGTCACGCTGGAAACGCCGGACAAGGCGAATAGCGTGCTGTTCGCCATCCAGCCGATTCCCCTCAAGGATGACGCCGCCACCTATCCCGCCTTGCTGATCGCCAATCACATGCTCGGTGGCGGCGCCTTGCGCAGCCGCCTGGCCGACCGCATCCGCCAGAAGGAAGGCTTGTCGTACGGCGTCGGCTCGCAAGTGACGGTACCGTCGCGCGAACCAGCCGGTTACTGGATGGCGTACGCCATCAGCGCGCCGCAAAACACGGTCAAGGTGGAAGCGGCCCTGCGCGAGGAGATCGCCAAGGTGCTGGCCGACGGCTTCACGCAAGAGGAATTGGTCGAGGCGAAGAAAGGCTGGCTGCAATCGGAAGAAGTGGGCCGCACGCAAGACAGCGGCCTGGCGCGTGGTCTGGCCGATTATCTTGCGCAAGACCGTACCATGGCGTACGACAAGGACCTGGAAGCGAAAGTGGCAGCATTGACCCTGGCGCAAGTGAACCAGAGCTTGCGCGATTACCTGAAGCCATCGGCCGTCTCTATCGTGACGGCCGGCGACTTCGCCAAGGTGGCGAAAGAGGGCGAGAGCGGCGCCAAGGCAACGACGTCGAAATAAGCTGTTTTAGATGGAAAAAACCCGCTGGCAATGACATTGCCAGCGGGTTTTTTATTGATGCGTGTCAGCTTAGCGTGGTGCTAACTCTGCGACATAAATTTCCACGCGGCGATTGCGTGCACGTCCCGATGCATCTGCATTCGAGGCGATCGGCTCGCGTGCGCCGCGGCCTTCCGTGACGACGCGCGTCGGCGAGACGCCGCGCATGGCCAGGTAGTCGCGCGTGTGGGCCGCGCGTTCCACCGACAGCGGTTCGTTGATGGAAGCGCTGCCCGTGCTGTCCGTATGGCCAATGATGCTGACCGTGGTGTTCGGGTTTTCATTCAGGGTGGCGGCAAAGCGGTCGAGGATGGGGCGGAAGTTACCCTTGATGTCGGCGCGGTTGGTGTCGAAGGAAATGTCGCTTGGAATTTCCATTTTCAGGCGGTTATCAGCCGTTTGCGACACTTGCACACCAGTACCCTGTGTCGCTTGTTCCATCGCGCGCTTCTGGTTTTCCATGCGGTTCGACCAGATATTGCCGACTACGGCGCCAGCTGCCGCACCCAGCAGGGCACCGCCGGCCGTGCGGCCGCTGCTGCCGCCACCGGTGGTGCCGCCGATCAAGGCGCCGAGGCCAGCGCCGATGCCAGCACCCGTGGCCGTGCCACGTTGCGTCGAGGACATGTCCGCGCAGCCGCTAGCGGCCAATGCGATCACCAGCATGCCGATCAGGGATTTGGCGCCAGGGCCTTTTTTGAATGTTTCTTTCATGGATTTTCTCCTTGTTTTGTTATTGGGACATACCCAGAATTACCTGTACACGTTACTGCAAAATGAAGCTGTTTGCCAGTGCGCGCACACTGTATGCAAAAGGCGGCAAAAAGGCGGCGCCCGTTTGCACGCGCGCCGCCCTGTCTGGCCAGTGAATTGGCTGCTATAAACCGCGCCCGCTGATCAAGCGCAGCAGCACCATGATCACGGCGACCACCAGCAGGATGTGGATGAAGCCGCCAATGGTATAGGAAGTTACCAGGCCCAGCAGCCAAAGAATAATGAGTACGACGGCGATTGTATACAGCATGATATGTCCTCCGAGAGTAATGTGTGGATGACGGCGACTGCCTTGGCCTTGCAGGCGCTGGCGCGTGGCGCCGTCATCGGTTCTTGTCATTGCGCGGCGACCGGGTCGCTGAACGCTGATGCCATGACTAAGTGTCTACTTTGTTTGTCTTGCGTTCTGTACGCTGTCGTACACAAGGCTCAACTATCGGGGCCGGTCGGCGTGCTCATCGGCCATGCCTGGCACCCACGCCAGCATGCCGGCCATGCCGACGGCACCCGCCAGGCAGCTGAGCATGCCGCCCGTGAGCAACAGCATGACGCCGAACACGGGCGCGCCCGCTTGCGAAGGCGCCAGGTCCAGCGCGCAGAAGCCCAGCGCGGTGGCCAGCAAGCCGCCGCCAATAAAGCCGAGCCAGATCCGATTATTGCCTGCCTTGTCGCATTCCATGGCTACTCCTTGATGACATTCCGTTGAACTTTCCTGAATGCATCATCTCGCGCCACGGCAAGCTTATCTGTACGCCAACGAACATGATCAAAAAGAAAACGCCCGGACAGGCCGGGCGTGTGTGTAATGTGCCACAGTGGCGGGCGGCGCGCTGGCCGCCAGCCCCTTAGTCGATGGCGCGCAAGGCGCCGTTGACGACGCGTACGCGGTCGCCCTGACGCCAGTTCGGCGCGGCGCTCTGGTGCACGGTGCGCGTTTTGCCGTTGTCGAGGCGCACCACGATGTTGTAGCTGCGCGTGGCGCGCACGCTGCCTTCGATCTGGTTGCCGGCCACGGCGCCGCCAACAGCGCCCAGCACGGTAGCCAGTTGCTTGCCGTGGCCGCCGCCGACCTGGTTGCCCAGCAAGCCGCCGACGACGGCGCCGCCGGCCGCACCCACGCCGCTGCCTTCGGCGCGGGTATTGACTTCATGGATGGCTTCGATCACGCCGCAATTGCCGCATACCTGCGGCGCAGGGGCTGCCGCGTATTGTTGCTGTGGCTGTTGCTGGCGCACGGGCTGCTGCTGCTGCTGCTGCTGTTGCAGCGGTAAGGCGGCCAGCGGCTGCGCGCCGGCAGGCTGCAAGTTCGCCTGCGGCTGGTTTGCCTGCAGGCTGGCCAGCTGTTCGGCCGAAGTGCTGGCCGCCAGTGGCTGCGCATCGCCCTGGGACGAGGGCAGCCAGCCCATCAGGGCCGCCGTGCCCACGCCGCAGAACAGCAGGACGGCGGCGGCGGCGGCAAGCACCAGCGGATGGAGGGATTTGGTGGTGGTGGTCATGGAAAGCTCCTTGGTGTTTTTAAATAATGAAATGGGTAGTGCGTGTGGTCCGTGCATGCAGCCAGTGTGCTGTGCCGCGTGCCGCGCTTCCGTGCGTCACCGTACATACAGGCACGGTACTGCACCGTAGGCTAAGTAAAAATTATGTCGAGTTGTAACGTTTTAACGACAACAAGGAAAAGCAATGCGACCAACGAACGCCAGCATGACCCTGTCCCGCGACGCAGGCCGATCTGGCCTGGGGTCGCCTGCGGGCGCGCTTGATGCCGGCAACCGCTTGCTGGCCAGCTTGCCCGAACACGACTTGCGCCACTTGACGGCGCTGTTCGATACCGTCACGGTCGAGGTGGGCGAGGTGCTGTACGAACCGGGCCAGCCGATCGGCTACATCTACTTTCCCGGTGACTGCCTGATCTCGCTGCTGGCCGTGGCGGAAGGCCGGATGACCTTGGAAGTGGGCTCCGTCGGCCGTGAAGGCGTGCTGGGCGCTTCCGTCGCGTTGGGTCATGAGCTGGCGCAAGTACGTGCCGTGGTACAACGTTCCGGCACGGCCAGCCGCATCGCACGGGCGGCGTTCTGCGCCGAGTTCGCCCAGCTCGATTCCCTGCAGCGCCTGCTGTACCGCTACACGGACACCTTGCTGGCGCAAGCGATCCAGATTGCCGTATGCAGCCGCTTCCATGTGCTCGAGGCGCGTCTGGCCCGTTCGCTGCTGATCACGCGCGACCGCCTGCAGTCGGAAAAATTTCACCTGACGCATGAATTTCTCGCCCACACCCTCGGTGTGCGGCGCGTCGGCGTGACCAAGGCAGCCAGCGCGTTGCAACAGCAAAAACTCATCACCTACAGCCGCGGCAATATCGAAATCCTCGATTCCGCCGGCCTGGAAGCCGTCTCCTGCCGCTGTTACGCGCTGGTCAAGGACAGCGGCGCCATCGGCATGGCCAACGTCTTCGTCTGATTTCCCTCATTCTTGTGCCGCAGACGCAAAAAAGCGGGGTGGGCGCCTGGGCACCCACCCCGCTTTCTTGAGCAACGATTACTTCGGCTTGACCTGATTACCGATCACGCCGCCAACGGCGGCGCCACCGACTGCACCGATGGCGCTGCCGCCCGTCAGTACGGAACCGGCAACGGCGCCGACACCGGCGCCGATGGCCGTATTTTTATCCTGGCCGGACATGTTGGCGCAAGCAGTCAAGCTCAGCAGCAGAGCGGCAACGGAAGTGGTAGCGGCGATTTTTTTAATGATTTGCATAATAGTTCTCCTATGAATTCGGACCTCGTGGCGCCGGCATGGTATGGGCCGGTGGGACTTCGTGTCGCCACGTCTTGGGTGTTTCAGGCACGATTACAGAATAGGATTGTGACAAGGCAGGGTCTGTTCGGCAACGCACATAGGGGTGTAACAATTGTAATCGTGCACGGCTGGCGGCAACGTTGTCATATTCTGCCATCTCGTTCACCGGCTTTTGCGCGGTGCCTTGCCCGGTTTCGGCGCCACCGGTTCCACGCGCGCCTGGGCCAGCAGGGCCGCGCATTCGCTGTCCTCGCCGGGACCAGTATTGACCAGCGGCAGCAGCGCCGCCACGGGCGCCACCACGGCCAGCGCCAGAGCGCCGCCGGCGCGCAGGGCCAGCACGCCCTTGTCGACGCTCACATCGGGCTTGCTGAAGGTGCCCTGCACATACAGGGGAGAGCGCAGCGAAAAGATGCGCAGCCCCTTGCTGTCCGGCTGCAAGGTCAGGTCCAGTTGTTCATTGGCCAGGTTCACCGTGCCGTCGATATGCAGCACCGCATCGTCCGTGTCGACGATGAATTGGCGCGTGCGCATCAACCCTTTGGTGACGGCGAAGTCGGCAGCCATGCAATTGAGCCTGACCTGCTTGTCGCCCACCAGCTTGGTCAGCACGACACTGCCGATATTCAAGCCCATTTCTTCCAGCAGCAGCTTGCTGATGCTGCCCCGGTTGATCAGCGCGCGCACTTCGCCGTTCGAACTGCCCAGCAGGCTGGCGACGGAATTGCCCGTGGCCGACAGCGAAGCGTCGCCATTGATTTCACCTACGCTGGCCTGCAAGGCCGGCAGGCGGGGAAATAGTTGTTGGATGTGCAGATGGCGGGCGCTGGCCTTGAGTTCGGCGGCGATGCCGTTGGCGATGACTTTGCCGCTGCCGTCGAGCCTGATCTGCGACGTCAGGGTGCCACCCGCCACGTTGAAGTTGAGCGGTGTCAAGGACAGCACGCCGTCCATCAGCACCACATGCGTGTCGAGCTTGCTGATCGGCAACTCGGCGTCGCGCGTGATTTTATCCGCCGTGTAGCGCACATCGGCGTCCAGGCTGGTCCAGCGCTCCGTTTTGAAGGTTTCCACCGGCAGCACGCGGCCGGCCGGCTGCGTCGACGGCACGCCCCGTTCCTTCTTGCTGGCGCTGGAATCGGCGCCCACCAGCGGACCCAGGTCGGAAAATTGCAGCAGGCGCGAGTGAACTTCGCCCGTCAGGCGCTTGCGTGGCTTGCTGGCCGAAAAGGCCAGCTTGCCACTGATGTCGCTCGACCCCACCTTGCCGCTGAACTGGTCGTACACCCATTCGCCGCCGCGCGGCGCCAGGGTGCCGGTCAAATGGCCTTCCGTACTGAAATGCGGCGTTTCCGGCAGCAGCACGCCCGTCAATGGGTACAGGCGCGCCATGCTGGGCCCGGATATTTTCAGGCGCACGTCGAGCGCGGCCAGGTCCGCCGGGCGCGTCAAGGTGCCTTCGATGGCCACGCTACTGCCGTTCGCGCGCATGTCGGCCTGGATGGGGAAGGGCGTGCCTTGCTGCTGCAGCGACAGCACGCCGCCCGCCTTGCCGCCGCCCTGGATGTTTTCTCCACGGTAAGTGCCGGACAGTTTCCAGGCGATGCCGTAGCGCGCATCGTTCGCTATGGTGTCGACATCGGCGCGCATCGCTGTGTGCGTGACGGCATCGTTCAGCGTCACGCTGCCCTTGCTGAAGACCACGCTTTGCAGTTCCAGCTGCCACGGCGACGGCTGCTCCTGCTTGTCGAAGGTCCAGTTGTTCTTGCCATCCTTGTTGCGCAGCAGGCGTACTTGCGGCGTATCGAAGCGCAATTGCGGGATGATGATTTTCTTGTCCAGCAGGGCCAGCGGATTGAGTGAAAACGCCAGCTGGCTCACGCTGGCCAGCTGCGCCGTGTCATTCGCCGCTGTCATGGCGTTCGGGTTGCCCAGGCGCACATCCTTTGCCTGCAAGTGCGGCCACGGCAGGTAGGCGCGCCAGTTTTGTCGCCCCGCAATCCCTGGCTGCTGCCACGTCAGCGACAGGTCGCCCGCAATGGCAAAGGGCCGGCCCAGCGCTTCGCTGGCGCGTGCATTCAGCCAGGGCTTGGCGCGGTTCCAGTCCATGTTGAGCAGGATGACGGCGGCCGTGACGGGCAGGGCGACCAGCACGGCGGCGCTGGCGAGGGCGATTTTCTGGCGGCGCGAGAGGGCGATAAAGCGTGGCATAGGTGTGGGGTAAGAAGCGTTTCTTTCTGGATAGATGCAAGATGCTACAGGAATCGCTACAAAGCCGGGTCCGTTTCAGGTTTTGCTGGCGCAGGCGTGCGCTAACGCACCTTGCCCATGCAAGTATTGTCGATTTCTTACTCTATGTGCGGCACCGAACGGATACGCGGGAAGCCGGAGCCTATAACGTCATACATCAAACGCCGTTCCTGATTCCAGATGCACCGACGTATGAACCTTACTGCTTAACATTCTCTAGGAGAAGAAAAATGACAAACCGAGATTTCACGATGTCCCCACTGGCCGCCCTGGCTGCTTGCGCCACCGCTGTCGTCCTGATGACGGGTTGTTCCAGCCTGAAAACGCCAGCCACGGCCGATGTCGCCGTGTCGCGCGCCGCCGTGGATAACGCCGCCAGCGCCGGTGCCGCCGAACTGGCACCCGATGAAATGCGTTCGGCCCGCGAAAAAATGCGCATGGCTAACCAGGCATTGAAAGACCGCGACTACAAACTGGCACGCGAGTTGGCCGACCAGGCGCAGGCCGATGCCAAGCTGGCGCAAAGCAAGGCCAACTCGACCAAGGCCACCAGCGCCGCCGATGAAATCAACGAGAACATCCGCGTCATGCGCGAAGAACTCGACCGTGCTAATCAGCAAGCCCCGAAACAATAACTAACAATAAGAACAGAACAGGACCCCATCATGAAAAAAGCTACTTACACCACCATTCCCGGCCTGCTGGCCATGGCCGCTTTTGTTGCCGCCTGCAGTTCCGCACCGACCACCACCAGTCTGCTCGATCAGACGCGCGGCGATTACATGGCGGCGCAATCGAACCCGCTGGTGTCGACCTATGCTCCACGCGAATTCCGCGAAGCGAGCGCTGCGCTGGAAGCGGCGAACGCGGCCGCCACGCGCCAGGATGACAGCGAAAAGGTCGACAAGCTGGCCTACCTGGCCAAGCAAAAGATAGCCACGGCGCAAGAAGTCGCCAAGCAAAAGGCAGCGGAAGCCGATATCGCCAACGCCGGCAAGCAGCGCGACCAGTTGCGCCTCGATGCACGCACGCAGCAGGCTGACCAGGCTACGGCACGCGCCCAGGCGGCCCAGGCGGATGCGGAAGCAGCCAAGGCCCAGGCGCAATCGGCCGAAGCGTCGGCCCGTGACGCCACCGCCCGCGCCGCCGCGCTGGAAGTGCAGCTGGCCGACCTGGCCGCCAAGAAAACCGAACGCGGCATGGTCATTACCCTCGGTGACGTGCTGTTTGGCACGGACAAGGCGAACTTGACGGCCGATGGCGCGAATACGGCACGCAAGCTGGCCGATGTGCTGAAAAACAACCCGCAACGCACCGTGCTGATCGAAGGCTTTACGGATAGCACGGGCGGTTCCGCGCACAACCTGGAATTGTCGCAGCGTCGCGCCGAATCCGTGCGCAATGCGCTGCTGGAACAAGGCATCAGCCGCGACCGCATCGCCACGAAAGGCTATGGCGCCGCCTATCCGGCCGCCGGCAATGACAGCGCGGCGAACCGCCAGCTGAATCGCCGGGTGGAAATCGTCTTGTCCGAGGACAACACGGCCATTCCCGCCCGCCGCTAAGTCGCGCCGCCTGGCGCGCGAGTAGAAAGGCAGCACCGGCCGCATGTTGGCCGGTGGATACCCAAGCAAGACTTGAAAGGAAACATTATGATCCAAACATCTGTTGAGATTCCAGCTGGCATCGATACGGCCGCCATCCGCGCCGCCGCCAAAAACCTGGACGACGGTGCCGTGACGGCCGGCTATCAGGCTGACCGCGAGGAATTGATCACCCTGTTGAATGGGGCGCTGGCTACCGAACTGGTGTGTATTGCGCGCTATAAACGCCATTACTATACCGTGAGCGGGCGCGACAATGGGGGCGTCAAGGCCGAGTTCCTTGAGCATGCGCAGCAGGAGCAGGAACACGCCGACTGGCTGGCTGAACGCATCGTGCAATTGAATGGCAAGCCAGATTTTAATCCTGCAACATTGCTTGCACGTAGTCATGCCGAGTATGATGACTCCGAAGACGTGCAAAGCATGGTGCGTGCCAATTTGATCGCGGAACGCGTAGCGATCGAGTCATATCGCCAGATGATCGTGAAAATTGGCGACAAAGACCCGACCACACGCCATTTGTTGATCAAAATCATGGCTGTCGAGGAAGAGCACGCCGATGATATGCGCGATCTGATGGAATAGTGTTTTTGAGTAAAGTAGGTATAGTAACTACATTCATCCATAGCTAAGGAGCTAAACCATGTTGGAAAACAATATCACCACCGTCAATAACGATGTCAAAACCCTGGTCAAGGATGCGCAAGCCCTGTTCAGCGCCGCTGCCGCCCTGACTGGCGAAAAAGCCGATGAAGTGCGCGTCAAGGGCATGAAAACCCTGGATGCCGCACTGGCCAAAGCGCACGAAGCGCAAGCGTCGGCCATCGTTGCCACCAAGCAGATGGCTGCCCAGGCAGACGGTTACGTCAAGGAAAACCCATGGCGCACGGTGGCCGTCGCCGCTGGCGTCGGCGTGCTGGTCGGCTTCATCCTGGGCCGCAAGTAATCCACCGTCAGGAGCGATATGGACAAGTCTGCTTCATCTCACCAGGGGCCGGGATTGATCGGCTCGGTCGCCGGCCTGGCCAAAAACGCCGTCGGACTGATGTTGTCGCGGCTGGAACTGGCCACCATCGAACTGTCGGAGGTGCGCAATCACATGTTGCAGCTGGTGGTCATTTTCGCCTTGGCGACAGTGGCGGGCTTGTTTGCCATCGCTTACGGCAGCGTGCTGATCGTTTTCCTGGCCTGGGATAGCCTGGGCTGGAAGATCCTGGCGATCATGACGGTCGTGTTCGTACTGCTGGCCATCACTCTGGTCATCTATGCGCGCGCCATGCTGCGTCAAGGAAAGTTGTCCATGCCGGCCACCATGGCGGAATTGAAGGCTGACCGCGACATGCTGATGTAAGCTGCTGGCGGGAACCACCCGGACCTGTTCCGGAACGGGGCCCGCCATGTCCAGCCTGCCTTACGAGGAGAATTCATGTCGGAAAACGACAAACTGGCGGCGCAAGCCGCCCGCAAGCGCCTGCTGATCGCCCAGGGCGAAATGTACCGCGTGGGCATCGTGCATGCGCGCGCCAACGTGGGCTATGGGCTGCGTCCCGAATCGCTGCTGCAGGGCGTGGTCGAGACGGCTGTCGGCTTTGCCGGCCACCGGGTCGAGTCCTTGCTGGCGCCGGGCGGCATGCGCCTGCAAGGCGCCATGCCCTATGTGCTAACGGCGCTATCGTTTATCGGACGAAAGAAGCTGGTCAAGCCGGCCCTGGTCCTCGTGGCCGTGGCCGCCGTTGCCACCAGCTGGCTGCGCCGCAAGCGCTGAACGCCAGCCATGTTGCCCGGGAACGCCGTCATGGACGGCGTTTTTTTTTGCCCGTATCCACTGTTCGGCGCATACAGGCGCAATCCCTTACAATGATTCACGCTGCACTTACGCGGCGCATACAGGGCCATCTTGATGACGAATTC
This sequence comes from Janthinobacterium algoris, assembly GCF_051380935.1. Taxonomy (NCBI): domain Bacteria; kingdom Pseudomonadati; phylum Pseudomonadota; class Betaproteobacteria; order Burkholderiales; family Oxalobacteraceae; genus Janthinobacterium; species Janthinobacterium algoris. Next base: position 72,225 of record NZ_JBNYXZ010000007.1, read on the forward strand.
GAAGACACCGATCAATCAGTTAAATCCCTCGCGCCTGCGCATCGTGCTGGTGCTGCAAGGCGGCGGCGCGTTGGGCGCCTACCAGGCTGGCGTCTATCACGCGCTGCACGAACATGGCCTGGCGCCGGATTGGGTGGTGGGCACCTCGATTGGCGCCATCAATGCAGCTATTTTGGCCGGCAACAAACACGAGGACAGGCTGGTGCGGCTAAAACAGTTTTGGCAGCGCGTGGCGCACCGCGACAGTATCGATATGAACCTTGTTTCGGACCAGCAGCGCCGCTCGAACATCTGGCTGGCCACGCTCGATACGGTGCTGCGCGGCGTGCCCGGCTTCTTCAAGCCGCGTTCGTTCAGCCTGTTCCCGACAGGAATCGCCGTCAAGCCGGAAGACGCCAGCTATTACGACACGAGCGAGCTGGCCAGCACCCTCGAGGAACTGGTCGATTTCGATTATCTGAACCAGCCCGGTGGCATGCGTCTGACGGTCAACGCCCTGCGCGTCAAATGCGGCAGCCTCGTCAGTTTCGACAGCCAGCAGCAGCCACTGACGGCCGACCATATCCGCGCCAGCGGCGCCTTGCCGCCCGGCTTTGCAGGCGTGCGCGTCGATGGCGACCTGTACTGGGATGGCGGCCTGTATTCGAATACGCCGCTGGAAACCGTGCTCGACGACACGCCCCACGTCGATACGCTGGTCTTCATGGTCGACCTGTGGAGCTCGGAAGGCCCGGAGCCGACCACGCTCGATGAAGTGCAGACGCGGCAAAAAGATGTCACCTTCGCGTCGCGCTCGAAGCGGCATATCGAAGATTACGTCAATACGCATACCTTGCAGCATAAATTGCGCGAACTCTACGCCAAGCTGCCCGACAGCGCGCATAACCGGCAACAGACGGAAGAACTGGTAGCGCTGGGCTGCGACAGCACCATGCACATCGTGCGCTTGCCGTATGCGGGGCGCGACTGGCACATGGCGGCCAAGGATATCAATTTCTCCAAGGGCTCCATCGATTGGCGCTGGGAGCAGGGCTACCAGGACGCCTTGCGCGCGATCAAGGCGGCTGGCTGGCTGGCGTTCGTCACGGAAGACACGCCCCTGGTGGTGCACGAGTTGCCGCCGTACGAACGCGACGCCGCCTGATCAGGCGGCATCGCAATAGCACGGCGCATCACTGCGGATGCGCCGCTACACGCAGTTTTTCCGCGTTCGCCATGTCTTGCCGGTAAGTGTCTTGCGCATCCTTCAGGCAAGTGGCCCGCGTGGCGGATGGTTCCATACGGCAGGCTTTTTTGGCCTCGGCCAGGGCGGCGGCGATTTCCTTGCGCAAGGTGCGCAACTGGGCTTGCGCCGTGCTGTCTTCCTGGTACCAGCGGGCTGGATCACCCGCTTGCGGGGCAGCGGTTTGTGCCTGGCTGAATGGTGCCAGGCTGCATGCCAGTACGATGGCCAGCGCCGGGGGAGTGAGTCGGAGTGTCATGATATTTCCTCTTTGAAATAGAAAAGGCGCCGCAGCGCCTTTTTTTACAACCTGCCCGTCAGTAATAGCAGGATCAGTATCACGACGACCAGGCCGGCGATGCCGCTGGGGCCGTAACCCCAGTTGCGGCTATGCGGCCAGGTAGGCAGGACGCCGACCAGGGCCAGGATCAAGATGATCAGAATGATGGTGCCCATGGCAACTCCTTGTTATCGTACAACGTATGCGGGATGGCGGATGCCTGCTGGCACAGTCCGCCGAAAATTAATAGCGGTAGACGCGGCCGTCAACGACGCGCACGCGGTTGCCTGGACGCAAGTCATTCGCGTTGTCCTGCACCACGCTGCGGTATTCGCCGTTGTCGAGGCGCACGCTGATCTGGTAGGACTGTGCTTGCTGCCTGCGGCCCTCCACCTGGTTGCCGACCACGCCGCCGGCGACGGCGCCCGCCACGGTGGCGGCCGTGCGTCCGCCACCCGAGCCGATGGTATTGCCCAACAAGGCGCCGGCGATGCCGCCGACCACGGCGCCGGCGCCGCTGGTTTGACCGCCACCCTGCACGATCTGGATGGAGTCGACGGTGCCGTACATGGCGGACTCAGGCTGGTTGGCCGGGTAGTACTGCTGTGACTGGGAAGGGCCGGTGGCACAACCGCTCAGTACGGCTGTGCCGGCGAGCATCAGTGCTGCCAAGGTGGCATTGGTTTTCATTTTATTCTCCTGACGAGGTGAGGGTGTAGTGCCATCTTAGTTACGCCCCTGTTCCCGGTCTGTACGCTGCCGCACGCACTTATTTCGTGTCGGAATGGTGTTTTTGGCGAATGCGATGCGTCAAAACGTTGTTATTTCTCCCTGACTGCTTCCCACTTTCAAAATAAATTACTTGTGTACGGCAGCGTACAGAAGGGCGGCGACGATCCACGTAAAACGGTAGTCATGCCAAGCAGACATGCTTGTCACCACCAGGGAGAAATACATGAACAAGAATAAGCTCTTCACCGCCATCGTCGTCAGCCTGGCGTGCGCCGCCTGGGGCGGCCAGGCAGTGGCCGCCACGCCGGAAGCGAAAGCAGCCTACAAGGCGGCCAAAGAACAGGCTGGCCTGAATTACAAGCTGGCGCATGCGGAATGCGAAAAAATCACGGGCAACCCGAAGGATGTCTGCATTGCCGAAGCGAAGGCCGTGCGCACCTACGATGAAGCAGTTGCTCAGGCGCAATACACGAATACCCTGCGCGCCTACACCAAGGCGCGCATCAAGATTGCCGATGCCAACTACGACGTCGACCTGGCCCGCTGCAATGCGTTGACGGGCAACGACAAGGATGTCTGCGTCAAGCTGGCCAAGTCCACCAAGGTGGCGGCCCTGGCCGACGCCAAGGCAGACAAGAAAGTTATCGAAGCGCGCAGCGATGCGCGTGAAGCAAAGAGAAAAGCCGAGTACAAGGTCGCGACAGAAAAATGCGATGCATTAGCCGGCGCAGCCAAGGATGACTGTATCAAGGCTGCAAAAACCCAGTTTGGCTACTGAGCTCCCTCCGGCGCGCAGTCACCAGATTGGTATAAGAAGCTCATTGTGAGCACATTGATTGACCACTCCTAAGGAAAAAACCATGAAATTCACTAAATCTATCGCTACTGGCCTTTTCGTCGCTTCCCTGTTCGCTGTTGCAGGTTGCGCTTCGACCCCAACCAAAGAAGGCACGGGCGAGTACATCGACGATGCGGCCATCACCACCAAAGTCAAAGCCAGCATCTTCAATGAGCCTACGCTGAAATCGACGGAAATCAACGTTGAAACCTTCAAGGGCGTGGTTCAGCTGAGCGGCTTCGTGGCTCAGCCAGCTGACGCCGCTAAAGCGGGCGAAATTACCCGTGGCGTCAAGGGCGTGAAGTCGGTGAAAAACGACATCCGCGTCAAGTAATGGCATGACTTGCCGCAGCGCCCGGCCCGATGGCTGGCGCTGTGGTCCTCCACCGACCGTCGCGGGAATCGCATGCATATCCAGCCTACAGATACCCCGCCCGAGCCGGTGGCGGCTGCTTCCATCGAGCCTGCCGGGCCACCTCCCGGCGCGCCCGAGGAGCACTTGGATGCATCCTTGCGCCTGCCGTTGCATGTCCATGCGCGCGGCCTGGCCTTGGGCATCATCGCTACTGTCAGCTTCATCTACGCGCTGCAATGGGCGCAGAAATTCCTCATTCCCGTCATCTTCGGCATTTTTATTGCCTATACCCTCAATCCAGTCGTCGCCTGGCTGGAAAAGCTGCGCCTGCCGCGCGCCATTTGCGTCAGCGTGGTGACGGCGCTGATCCTGTTCGGCTCCGTCGTCGTGATCGAGCGCGTGCAGGGCGAATTTGAATCCATCGTTGAAGAGTTGCCGGCCGCCACACAGAAACTGTCGCGGCTGATCGCCGAGAACACGGGTGGCAAGAACAGCACCTTCCAAAAGATGCAGGCCGTGGCCAATGCAATCGAGCAAGTGGCCGCTGGCGCCGAAGCGCGCCGCAATATCCGCCGCGCCGCCACCGCGCCGGATGCACCGAATTTCAAGATCATGGACTGGGTCTGGGCCGGCTCGCTGGGCCTGGTGGGTTTCCTCAGCCAGGCCGCCATGGTCATCTTTCTCGTGTTTTTCCTGCTGCTGTCGGGCAATACCTTCAAGCGCAAGCTCGTCAAGCTGACGGGCCCGTCGTTGAGCCGCAAGAAGGTCACCGTGCACATCCTGGAAGACATCAATACCTCGATCCAGAATTATATGTTCATGCTGCTCGTCACGAATGGCTTGCTGGCGGTCATGATGTGGATCGCCTTGCGCGTGATCGGCCTGGAAAATGCGGGCGCCTGGGCCATCGTGGCCGGCTTGCTGCACATCATGCCGTATTTCGGTCCCTTGCTCATCACCATCGCCACGGGGATGGTCGCCTTTTTGCAGTTCGAATCGCTGGAAATGGTCTTGCTGGTGACGGGCACGTCGATGGCCATCGCCACCCTGGTGGGCACCTTTGTCACCACCTGGATGACGGGGCGCATCGCCCGCATGAATCCCACGGCCGTATTCATCAGTCTGCTGTTCTGGGGCTGGCTGTGGGGCGTCTGGGGCTTGCTGCTGGGCGTGCCCATCATCGTCATCGTGAAGGTGGTGGCCGAGCGCGTGCAGGGCATGGAAGCGGTGGCCGAGCTGCTGGGCGAATAGCGTGCGGCAACGCCAACGGCGCCCGTGGGCGCCGTTGTTGCATGTAGGGGCAGACAATCAGGACTGGTGGCGTTTCAATATCTTGATTTGCACATCGCCGTCTTCCGTTTTCGGCATGTCCTTCATGCTGCCCAGTTGCAGGGCAAATTGGCGCGTGAATTCGGCACCCAGGAAGAATATCTGCGCCGAGTAATACACCCACAGCAGCAGGGCCACCAGCGAACCGGCTGCGCCATAGCTGCTGGCCACGCCGCTATTGCCGATATATACGCCTATCGCATACTTCCCCAGTGCAAACATGAAAGCCGTCCCCACGGCACCGATCAGTACGTCGCGCCAGGACAGGCGCACGCGCGGCAGCATTTTATAGATGACGGCGAACAGGCTGGCGATGACGGCAAAGCCGATCAGGTTCGACAAAATGGTAAACAGCACGGCCGTGTCCTTCCACACGCCTTCCCAGAAGTTGGCGAGGATGGCCATGGCCGCGTTGACCACCAGCGACACCATCAGCAGGAAGGCCAGGACCAGCACCAGGCCGAAAGACAGCAGGCGCGTGCGCAGCATGTCCCAGGCGCCCGCTTCCTTCAGGGGGGGCACTTGCCAGATTTCATCGAGACTGGCTTTCAGTTCGGCAAACACGCTGGTGGCGCCAAACAGCAGCAGGGCGCTGGCGATGAGGGTGGCGATGCGGCCCTGTTCATGGTTTTTCGCGCCGGCCAGCACGAGCTGGATGGCTTCGGCGCCTTGCGTGCCCAGCAAACCTTGCAGTTGCCCCATCAGCTCGCCGCGCGCGGCGGCCGGGCCATAGAAAAAACCGGCGATGGCAATCACCAGCACAAGGATGGGGGCGATGGAAAACAGGGTGTAGTAGGCGAGGGCGGCACCCTTGCTCGAGGCGCGGTGCTCCAGCCATTCAGTGACGGAGCAGACAATGACACTACGCATCTGCTTGCTGAACGGCGCCAGGCTGGCCAGTTTGGGATAGCGGGTAGAAAAATTCATGGTGACTTTCAATGAAAAAAAGGGGCCGCAGCCCCTTTTTTAACTAGTGGCGTACCACTGGTATTGCTTACTGTACGCGGCGTTCGATGGTGATCTGTTCCACTTCAACGCGGCGGTTTGGTTCCAGGCACTTGATCAGGTCGGCACGCTTCTTATTATCGCAGGTGACGACAGGATTGGTCGAGCCCTTGCCTTCGGCCGTCAGACGGTTGGCAGCGACACCGTGGGCGACCAGGTACTCCTTGACTGCGTCAGCGCGCTGCTGCGACAGTTTCAGGTTGTACTTGGGCGAACCGATGCGGTCGGCATAACCACTGATAACGACGTTGTTGACGTCCGGTGCTGCGGTCAGCACGCGGGCGATCTCGTCGAGCTTGGTCTGTGTCGGGCCCAGCTTGGCGCTGTCGAACGCGAACAGTTCCGTTGCCGCCATCGTCACTTTTTCAAAGCGTGCTGGTGGTGGTGGCGGTGGTGGCGGCAAGACCACGACGACTTCCTCGCGTACTGGCGGCGGTGGCGGTGGTGGCGGCGATGCAGGCGGCTTGTCGAACGCGAAGTTCAGGCCCACGGTGACATAGTAGTTGTTGGACTTGCTGCTCGGGTCGAAGGTATTGCCGCGCAGGAAGCCGTGCACATTGCGTATGTCAGCCTGCAACGACAATTGATCGTTGATCGTGGACTGGAAGCCCAGGCCGACGCTGGCGTATGGCGAACTCTTGCTGCGTTCACCGAAAGCGAAGCTGGTGTCCTTGTCGCGCTGCATGCCGGCACCCACCAGCAGGAAGGGACGGAAGGCTTTACGCGAGAACATGTACAAGCCGTCTACGCCCAGCGTATTTTGCTGGTAGCGCTGGCCGCCATCCTTGGAACGGGCGTACGTGGTGCCCAGCTGGATATCCCAGTCCGGGGAAACAGGCTTACCGAAACGCAAGCCTGCGCCATAGCCGGTTTTATCCGTGGCAAAGTCGGAATCTGGCTTGAGTGCGTTGATGCTGGGTTGAATATACCAGGAGGGATTGATTTCCTGGGCCTGTGCGCCTAGGGCGGAGCACAGGACTGCGGCGGCAACGGCGATTTTTTTTAGATTATTCACAAGTAACTCCCAACGTTGATAAGAGATTTTCTCTACAGCATCAAAGCGACATCTTGCTACACGTGCTATTGCATGGGATAGACAACATGAGATAGACAACAATTCCAGTGCGCTCGTCTTGCGATAAATGCACTGCTGTTGGACTAAGAATACGATTCCAGGTTCGAGAGGTCGGTGCGTTAGCGCACAAAGCATTGTTGTATATCAATGGTGTTGCAGATTCACGACAAAGACCTTGGTGTTGAAAAAAACTAATTTACTTGGTGGAATCTTCACCAGTACGGCCATTTCCTGGCGCCGCGGCAGAGGCAATCGTACGACTTGTTACCAGCATGCCACTGTATATTAGCAACAATGTTGCGCTTGATAACTACTATTACATTCATGTTGTATTCCTGCCGCGTTCTGTTGCCTTGCCGGGCTTCCTCCTGGCAACTTGTGCGTGCCGCAGCCAGCTCCGCCACTTTTCATCAAGGAGTCACCCGTGCCTGACCACCCCCGTATTGTTTCTTCCCCGCTGTTTGGCAAACTGGGCCGGCTATGTCTGCTGCTCTCGCTGGGCATGGCTACGCCGGTCTGGGCCGATAGCGGCGTGTCCCTGTTTTCACCGAGCGGCACGGTCAAGGCCGTACGCCAGGTGCGTGCCCAGTTCGCCACGCCGATGGTGCCGTTCGGCGACATGGGCTTGCCCGCGCCGTTTGCCATCGATTGCGGCAAGGCCGAGCCTGCCGTCGTGGCGGGCGCCGGGCGCTGGGCCGACGAGCGCAACTGGAACTTTGATTTCGAGCGCGACTTGCCCGCCGGCGTGGCCTGCAACTTCACCTTGAAAGCGGGACTGAAGGACCTGGCGGGCAAGCCCTTGCAGGGAACGACGTCCTACCGCTTTTCCACGGGCGGCCCGGCCATCGTCGAGGCCGTACCCTATGACGGCCAGCCGTATATCGATGAAAACCAGATCTTCGTGCTGGGCCTGGACGCCGTGCCGAACGAGGCCAGCGTGGCCGCGCATGCGTATTGCCGCGCCGATGGCATCAATGAAAAGATTCCCGTGCGGCGGCTGGTGGGCAAGGAACTGGAGCAGGTATTGACCCTGCGCAAGAGCTTTCTCGACCGCTACCTGACCGTGTACTTCAAGAAGCGGGGCACGCTGTGGAAAGTGGGCATGCCCGTCGCCAGCAAGGGCGCGCCGCCGTTGCCCGTCGCCGTGCTGCAATGCAAGCGCAGCTTCCCCGCCAACGCCAAGGTCTCCCTGGTGTGGGGCGAGGGCATCGCCAGCGCCAGCGGCATCGCCACGGACAAGGCGCAAACCCTGCAGTTCAAGACGCGCCCCGACTTCACGGCCAAGTTCAGCTGCGAGCGCAGCAATCCGAAGGAACAGTGCATTCCCTTCCTGCCCATGCGCTTGCAGTTTTCTGCGCCCGTGCAAGCATCGCTGGTGCGCGCCGTGACCCTGACAGGGGGCGGCAAGACGTATGCGCCGACGCTCTCGAAGGAAGAGGAAAAAGCCGAATTCGTGCAGTACGTGACCTTCAACGGTCCTTTCCCCGTGCAAGCCAGTTTCGTGCTGAACCTGCCGCCGAAGCTGACGGACGACGCGGGCCGCGCCTTGCTCAACCGTGCGCGCTTCCCCATGACGGTGCGCACGGGTGAACAGCCGCCGCTGTTGAAGTTCCCGGCCCCGTTCGGCATCATCGAGGCCAAGGGCGACGGCTTGCTGCCTGTCACCGTGCGCAATATCGAGCCCGTGCTGACCGGCAAGGAAATCGCCAAGGAATCGGCCTCCACCGCCGCGCCTGCCGCGACAGGCGCCACCTTGCGCGTGCCCGACAATGACGACAAGTTCATCATCGAGTGGATGCAGCGCCTGGCCGGCGATGGCGCCGGTGGCGAATACTGGCAGCCGTACGCCCAGTATGCGGGCAACATGAGCAAATCCGTGCTGGCCCAGGCGGCCGGCACGCGCCCCATCAGCCTGCCGCGCCCCGATGGCAAGAAAACCTTTGAAGTGATCGGCATTCCGCTGCAGAAACCGGGCTTTTACGTGGTCGAGCTGGCCAGCCCCATCCTCGGCAAAGTGCTGCTGGGCAAACCCACCACGGCCTACATTCGCACGGCCGCGCTGGTGACCAACCTGGCGGCCCACTTCAAGCACGGCGCACAATCGTCGCTCGTGTGGGTGACGTCGCTGGACAAGGGCGCGCCTGTTGCGAAAGCGCAAGTGGCCGTGCGCGACTGCGCCGGCAAGCTGCTGTGGCAAGGCGCCACGGGTGCGGACGGCGTGGCGCACATCCCTGGCGAGCTGGCCAATTCCAGTTGCAAGAACAATGGCCGCTACTTTATCAGTGCGCGCAGCGGCGGCGACATGACGTTCACCCTGTCGGATTGGGTGGGCGGCATCGAAGCCTGGCGTTTCAACTTGCCCACGGACGATACGCGGGCCGACAACACCTTGCTGGCCACGGTATTCGACCGCACCTTGCTGCGCGCCGGCGAAACCGTGCACATGAAGCATTTCATTCGCAAGCACACGGCCGAGGGCATGAGCCTGGTCGACAAGAACAACGGCCCCGGCAGCGCCACCTCCGTCGTCATCACGCACCAAGGCAGCGACCAGAACTACCAACTGCCGCTGCGCTGGTCCGCCACTGGCACGGCGGAAAGCGACTGGGTGATTCCCGCCGACGCCAAGCAGGGCGAATATAGTGTGACGATGGCGGGCCGCCCGTCCGGCAGTTTCCGCGTGGAAGCGTTCCGCGTACCGACCATGAAAGCCGTGCTGCAGGGTCCAAAAGCGCCCGCCGTGCAGGTGAAACAGCTGGCCCTGGATGCGCAAATCACCTACCTGGCCGGTGGCGCCGCCACGAATGCGCCCGTCAAGCTGCGCACGGTACTGCAAGACAAGAGCGTCACCTTTGCCGACTATCCCGATGTCAGCTTCAGCAATGGCGACGTGAAGGAAGGCTTGGTCAAGCAGGGCACGGGCTACGATGATGATGAGGGCGAATGGCAAGATGAAGGCCATGGCGGACCAGCCGGCCCCGGCGCTGGCGCTTCCGCGGCGCGCACGCAAAGCTTGACCCTGGACAAGGCGGGCGGTGCGCGCATCGTCATCGACCAGCTGCCGCAGCTGTCCGCGCCGCGCGACCTGGTGGCGGAAATGGCTTTCCAGGATGCGAATGGCGAGACGGCTTCCGTGGCCACCCGCGTGCCGCTGTGGCCATCGAACTATGTCATCGGCATCAAGCCCGACGCCTGGGCCTTGAGCAAGGATGCCTTCAAGTTCACGGTGGCCGTGCTGGGCACCAATGGCAAGCCCGTGGCGAATGCGGCCGTGGCCGTCGATTTCTTCCAGCGCAACAGCTATTCGCACCGCCGCCGCCTGATCGGTGGTTTCTATGCGTATGAAAACAGCAGCGAAATCGTCAAGCTGGGCCCGGCCTGTTCGGGCAAGACGGATAACAAGGGCTTGCTGATCTGCGATGTGAAGGCGCCCGCCAGCGGCAATTTGATCTTGCGCGCCCGTACGCAGGATGCTGCCGGCAATGCGGCTGTCGCCAACCGCGAAACCTGGGTGGCCGGCAGCGGCGACTGGTGGTTCAACGCCAGCGACAATGACCGCATCGACGTGCTGCCTGAAAAGAAACGCTATGAACCGGGCCAGGAAGCGAGCTTGCAGGTGCGCATGCCGTTCCGTTCGGGCACAGCCTTGATCACGGTCGAGCGCGAAGGCATCCTCGACACCTATGTGCGCCAGCTGAATGGCCGGGAACCGGTGGTGAATATCCCTGTCAAAGCGAATTACGCGCCGAATGTGTATGTCTCCGTGTTTGTCGTGCGGGGCAGGGTGGATGGCGTGCAGCCGACGGCCTTGGTTGACCTGGGCAAGCCAGCCTACAAGATGGGCATCGCGCCCCTGAACGTGGGGTGGCAGGCGCATGAACTGAATGTCATGGTGGTGTCCGACAAGGAGGTCTACAAGACGCGCGACAAGGCGGAAGTATCCGTGCGCGTGCGCCGCGCCGACGGTAAAGCCTTGCCGGCCGGCGCCGAAGTGGCGCTGGCGGCCGTCGATACGGGGCTGCTGGAGTTGATGCCCAACGATAGCTGGAAGTTGCTCGACACCATGATGGCGCAGCGCAGCCTGCAGGTGGAAACGGCGACGGCGCAGATGCAGGTGATCGGCAAGCGCCACTTCGGCCGCAAGGCTTTCCCGGCCGGCGGTGGCGGCGGCAAGGGTGCCAGCCGCGAGCTGTTCGACACTCTGCTGTTCTGGAAAGCCACCGTCAAGCTCGACGCCAAGGGTGAAGCCACGGTGCAAGTGCCGCTGAACGATTCGCTGACGGCGTTTCGCATCGTCGCCATCGCCAGCGCCGGCAAGGAATTGTTCGGCACCGGCAGCACGGATATCCGCAGCTCGCAAGACTTGATTCTGATGTCGGGCTTGCCGACTCTGGTGCGCGAAGGTGACCAGTTGCGCGCGGGATTCACCGTGCGCAACACCTCGGCCGCCTCCTTGAGCGTGGACCTCAATGCCAGCGCGGCCGGCAAGGCGCTGCCGCGCCAGAGCCTGACGTTGGCAGCGGGCGAAGCGCGCGAAGTGGGCTGGGATTACCAGGTGCCGCTCGGTGCGGCAAGCATCGTGTGGGATATTAGCGCCAAGGCGGGCAGCGGGCTTGGCAACACCTCGGATAAACTGAAAATCACGCAAAAAGTGGGCCAGGCCACCCCTGTGCGCACTTACCAGGCCACCTTGCTGCAAATCGATAAGCCCATCAATATGTCGGTGCAGATGCCGGCCGGCGCCTTGCCGGGCCGGGGCGGCATCCAGACCAGCTTTGTCGCCAAGCTGGGCGGCGAGCTGCCCGGCGTGCGCGAGTACATGGCCGCCTACCCGTACACGTGCTTCGAGCAAAACACCTCGAAAGCGATCGCCTTGCAAGACCAGGATGCGTGGAACAAGCTGGCCGCCAGCCTGCCCGCCTACCTGGACAGTGATGGCATGCTGAAATACTTCCCCATCATGGAACAGGGCAGCGACAGCCTGACGGCATATGTATTGTCGGCAAGCAGGGAAGCGGGCTATGCGATTCCCGAGCAGACGAAGAACCGCATGGAAGAAGCCTTGACGGCCTTCGTGCAGGGCCGCATCGTGCGCCGCTCCGCGCTGGCCACGAGCGACCTGGCCGTGCGCAAGCTCGCTGCACTGGAAGCGCTGTCGCGTTCGAACAAGGTGCCGTCCGATGCCCTGGAGAGTATCAGCATCAGCCCGAACCTGTGGCCCACTTCCGCCGTCATCGACTGGAGCCTGTTGCTGCAACGCACGCCACACCTGGCGCGCCGCGATGCGCTGCTGGCCGAAGCGCAGCAGATTCTGCGTTCGCGCCTGAACTTCCAGGGCACGACCATGGGCTTTTCCACCGAGCGCAAGGATAACTGGTGGTGGCTGATGGTGTCCGGCGACGTCAATGCCAACCGGCTGCTGCTGGCCGTGATGGATGACCCGGCGTGGAAGGATGACATCGGCCGCCTGGTGCGCGGCAGCATGGGCCGCCAGAAGAAGGGCCGCTGGGATACCACGGTGGCCAACGCTTGGGGCACCCTGGCCATCAATAAGTTCTCGGCCAAGTTCGAATCCGTACAAGTGACGGGCGCCAGCGCCGTCAAGCTGGGCGGCGATACGCAAGCGCTCGTGTGGAATGGCGCGGCGAAAGTCGGCCCTGTGCTGCAAGCGTGGCCGAAGGGCACGGACACCCTGGGTCTCGCGCATAGCGGCACGGGCAAGCCGTGGGCCACCGTGCAAAGTCTGGCGGCCATTCCGCTCAAGGCGCCCGTGTCCAGCGGTTACACGATCAAGAAAACCATGACGCCCGTGGAACAGAAAACCACGGGACTATGGTCGCGCGGCGATGTCTACCGCGTGCGTCTGGACTTGTCGGCGCAGGCGGACATGAGCTGGGTAGTGGTCGACGACCCGATTCCCGCCAGCGCCACGGTGCTGGGCAATGGCCTGGGCCGCGATTCGCAGCTGCTCACGGCCGGCGAAAAATCCACGGGCTGGGTCTGGCCGACATTCGAGGAACGGGCCTTCGACGCCTTCCGCGCGTATTACGCCTTCGTGCCGAAAGGCACCTGGAGCGTGGAATACACGGTGCGCCTGAACAACGCCGGTGACTTCAGCCTGCCGGCCACGCGCATCGAAGCCATGTATTCGCCCGAGATGTTTGGCGAGTCGCCGAACGTGAATGTGAAGGTGGGGCAGTGAAGGGAAAGTTGATTGCCGCCATGTGTGGCGCGCTAGCGTGCAACTTTGCGCTGGCGCAAGCGGTGCTGACGCCGGCCCAGGTGCAAACTGCCTACCGCAGCTCGGAAGCGCAATTGCTCGACCGCAGCGGCGCACCCCTGCAATCCTTGCGCGTGGACATGAAAGTGCGGCGCTTGCCGTGGGTGCCGCTGGCTGATGTTTCTCCCGCCGTGCAGCAAGCCGTGCTGCTGGCGGAAGACCAGCGCTTCATGCGTCATGGCGGCGTGGATGTGTCCGCGCTGGCCACGGCCGCCTGGGACAATCTGTTTTCGAAAAAGCCCCGCGGCGCCTCGACCATCACCATGCAGCTGGCGGGCCAGCTCGATGCGGACTTGCAGGCGTCCTCGGGCGGACGCAGCCTGCGCCAGAAATGGGACCAGATGCGTGCCGCCCAAGCCATCGAAGACAGCTGGAGCAAGGCGCAGATTTTCGAGGCGTACTTGAACCTGGTATCGTTCCGTGGCGAGCTGCAAGGCATCGCCTCCGCCTCGTACAGCCTGTTCGGCAAGGCGCCGTCCGGCCTGAATCAGACGGACGGCATCATTTTGGCCAGCCTCGTGCGCGCACCGAATGCGCCGCAGGCCACCGTCACGCGGCGCGCGTGCGCGCTGGCGAAAGAGTGGCGCATGGACAGCAGTTGCCAGCTGATCGGCCAGCGCGTGCAGACGGCCTTGCAGCGCACGGCCCTGTACGCCGACCTCGCGCCGGCGCCGCAGGTGGCGCAGCAGTTGCTCAAGCAATCGGGCAGTTCCGTGCGTAGCACCCTCGATGGCCCCCTGCAGCGCTTCGCACAGGAAAACCTGCGCCAGCAACTGGCCTCCTTGCGCGAGCGCAATGTCAACGATGGCGCCATCATCGTGCTGGACAACCGCAGCGGCGACATTCTCGCCTATGTCGGCAATGCGGGCGGCAGCCATGTCGATGGCGTGGCTGCCCTGCGCCAGGCCGGTTCCACCTTGAAACCATTCCTGTATGAATTGGCCATCGAACGCCGTTTGATGACGGCCGCCTCCGTCATGGACGACTCGCCGCTGGACGTCGCCACGGCGTCGGGCATGTATGCGCCGCAAAACTACGACCGCAATTTCAAAGGTTACGTCAGCGCGCGCACCAGCCTGGCCAGTTCACTCAACATTCCCGCTGTGCGCACGGTGTTGCTGACGGGGCAGGACGGCTTTTATAACCGCCTCAAGGAAGTGGGTCTGTCCAGCCTGACGGAACCGGCCGAATACTACGGCCCCTCGCTGGCGCTGGGCTCGTCGGAAGTGACCTTGCTGGAACTGGCCAACGCCTACCGCGCGCTGGCCAATGGCGGGCTGTACAGCACCGCCGGCCTGCAGCCGGGGCAGGCCGGCAAGGATAGACGCCGCGTGATGGAGCCGGGCGCCGCCTTTATCGTCGGCGATATCCTGGCCGACCGTGCCGCGCGCAGCATGACCTTTGGCTTGCGCAACGAGTTGGGGACCAATTTCTGGAGCGCCGTCAAGACGGGCACCAGCAAGGACATGCGCGACAACTGGTGCATGGGCTACTCGGAGCGCTATACGGTGGGCGTCTGGGTGGGCAACTTCGACGGCAAGCCCATGTGGGATGTTTCGGGCGTGACGGGCGCCGCGCCCGTATGGCGCGACGTGATGGATTACCTGCACAAGAACGTGCCCAGCCACGCCCCGAAAGCGCCGCCCGGCGTATTGCAGCAGATGGTGGCGTACCAGCCCGCGCTGGAAGCGCCGCGCCGCGAATGGTTTATCGCCGGCACGGAAAGCGCCGTGATCGCCGTATTGGGCGATACCGTCAAGCCGCCCGCCATCGTGTACCCGGCAGAGGACAGCATCCTCGCCATCGACCCCGACATCCCGCCAGCCCTGCAGCGCGTGTTCTTCCAGGCGCAAGGCAGTCATGGCTTGCGCTGGGTGCTTGACGGCAAGGACATGGGCGCGGCAACGGAGAGCATCAGCTGGCGCCCGGTGCCGGGCAAGCATGCGCTGGCCCTCGTCGACGACGCCGGCAAGACGGTGGCAAGGGTGGTGTTCCAGGTGCGGGGGAATGCGCTGGCGCAGCTGCATTAGTTCCGACGATATTGCGGCTGCCATCCGCCTGTCCTGCTGTTTGAATCATGCGCAGTTATCCATTTGGTCAGAAAAAATGAGGTGCTGCGCCTGTCGTGGATGCTGCCTTTATTGGAATAGTCGGTGGAATGTTAAAGTAGAAATATCGGCGGAAATATGTAAATGAATGGATCAAAAAAAGTTAGTAAAAAATATTTACATTTTTATTGGAAAAGTATATTCTTGCTGTCTTCTGGTCCAAGACCGCTAGATTTTCCGCATTCCTATGTCGATGAATAATGAAGTCGAATCGCCCTTATTTCGGTCGGAAGTTGTTGCCTCGTCAAATCAACAATGGTTGGGCGCCATTCGATTGGCGCAACCTTTATCCAGCTGGTTAATCGCAGCTTTTTCGATCATGATTGCAGGTGCATTGATTTTTTTTGTTGTGATGGGGAGCGTGACAAAAAAAGCACGCACGGCTGGGATATTGGTTCCGGATACGGGAAGTCTTGGAATTCATGCACCCAATGAAGGTATTTTAATTCGCAGCCTGGTGCGTGAAGGCGAACGAGTATCCGCTGGCCAGACATTGTTCGAATTATCGACAGAGCGTCAAAGCAGCAATGGTGAGTTGACGGTATTAATCGCTCAACAATTAGCCAGCAGGCGGCAAAGCCTTGATGCTGAACAACGCGTTCGTATTGCACAGCATGATGATAAAAAAGCGGAAATTGTTGTACGCTTGAAAAATCAGGAAACAGAGATGTTGCAGCTTGCACAGGAAATCGATCTGGCAAAGCGGCGTTATAGTTTGTCGCAAGAAAGTTTAAAGAAATATGAAACCTTGCAGGCAAATGGCTACGTTTCTCCAGCACAAACCCAGCAAAAGCAGGAAGATCTAATTGATCTGGGTGTGCGCGTCTCCAGCCTGACCAGAACCCGTCTCCAGTTGCAGGCTAACCGCCTCAACCTCGAGGCTGAGCTGGCGGCCTTGTCGAATACCTTGTCCACCGATCTTGCTCAACTGCAAAGGGCGCAGGCTGTATTAAAGCAAGAGGTTGCGGAGAACAGCAACCGCAAGGCGAGTCTGATCACTGCGCCGCAGCCAGGCACCATTACCACCATCACCTATCAACCGGGCCAGGCTGTGAATGCCGGCCAGGCGCTGGCAACCTTGATTCCACAAGCAACATCGCTTGCCTCCGGACCTAGCTTGCAGCAGCAGGTCCCCGCCCTGGAAGTACACCTGTATGCGCCGAGCCGTACCGCAGGGTTCGTGGCGATTGGACAGCTTGTGCAGATTCGCTATCAAGCCTATCCCTATCAAAAGTTTGGCTTGCAGCGCGGCATCGTGACTGATGTGAGCAAGACGCCGTTTGCGCCTGCCGAATTGCCACAGAATATTGCCAGCACCATCCTCTCCAATGCCCAGCAAAACATTGCCGGATTTAATGGCAATGAAGCGTTATATCGCATCAAGGTCAAGCTCGAGCGCCAGACGATAGACGCTTATGGGAAAGTGCAGGCACTCAAGCCAGGAATGACGCTGGAAGCGGACGTAATACAGGACAGGCGAAAAATCTGGGAATGGATTGCGGAACCATTGCTGGCCATGACGAGTTAGGCCGCCGTCATGGGGCGTCGCCAATGTTGTTTTAATCATCTCGGCTATCGCGCCTTGGCGCGATAGCCAGTGTTAGTAGGGAGCAGAACGAACGGGACATAGTCCCATCCGCTCTGCTTTTGCTAAGAGCCGGTCAGCGTGTGACAGCACGCTGACCGGCGGTATCAAACCATCTTTCCGGATGGTCAACTCAACCTTGAAACAGGATAACAAAAATGCGCATGATTGTACTAAAAGAATTGGCTGTGGTAGCGGGCGGCGGCGACGGCTGCACCTTGGTGCCGGATGCACCGTTTGGCTATGATTTTCGGAGCGCCTGTGGTCGGCACGATGATAACTATTCCGCTGGTTCCCTGGTAAGCCGCGCAGAGGCTGACTCGATGTTCAAGGCTGATATGCACAATATTTGCGCCACAAATTATAACGATTCGTTCGGTTGCAATGGCGTAGCGGAAGTGTACGGCCTGGGCGTTGAACTTTTTGGCGGTTTCTTTTATGAAGGTAATGGTGGTGGTGGTGGTGGCCGTCGGAGTAATGAAGTGATGAATGAACTTTACTGATTGATATGCATTAGTTGTGAATGAGAGGGGCAAGGAAGATTTTGTTCCTCTTGTTTTTCCATGGTGATGCGGATGAGTTTTTCTCAGGGAGATTGTGTTGAAGAATTTTTTTTTGATATTTTCACTGATTTTTTGTATTTCAGGATGTGCCGCCGACATGACTTCTTCATACCATGAACGTTCTGTTACTGGAGAAAATATGGATTTTAGCTTTATGAAAGAGCCACCTAACCGGAAGATAAAGAACAGGGTGGATCTGTCCGCGATTAAGACTGCCGAAGATTTGGCTGTGGTGAAAGAGGCTATTAACCCAGTGATGGACTTTTTCCAAGTTTATAGTCAGGTTCGAGCAACCCCGTCATCATTTTCCGCGCTTGCTACCAGTAGCGGGATCAAGCATATGCGATTTCCTCCGAAAATAGATGACCTAAATTATTATATATCGAAAAAAATGTGGAATTGGGTGGTGCAAGATTCCCAAACTATTTTCTTGACCGTAGATTTTCGCGGCATGCCGCCTGACACCGGCGTTCATCGCGATACTTTTGTATTTGTGAAAAGGGATGGCGTATGGTTGTATGATCGTCATGATCTCTAGCAATGAATGTTCTTCAGCATAGGCCATCTTTGCCGGTATCACCAGGCTGATTCATTGATCTTGGCGCCAGGCAGCGTATTTCTCATCCCATTCGCTACATTGGTTTTCGACGAAGGCTGGTTGTCGACGGGGCCAGGCACCACGCGTCTTTTTTCGGGCTTGTTTGCGGCAAGCCCTGTTCCTTATTATCCAATTTATGCACATTGTCCTACAAACGGAGTCCAGCGAATGTGGTCTGGCATGCCTTGCCATGGTCGCCAGCCATTATGGTCGTCATACCGACCTGGCCGAATTGCGCCGCCGCTTTCCCGTCAGCCTGAAAGGGGTCACGCTGGAGCAGCTCATGCGCCATGCCGCATCGATGCAGTTGGCGGCGCGTCCGCTACGTCTTGAGCTTGATGAGTTATCTAAATTGCAAATTCCCTGTATTTTGCATTGGAATCTCAATCATTTCGTTGTCTTGAAAAAAGTCAGCAAGACGTGGCGCGGCGTGACCATGGTGACGCTGCTCGATCCTGCCATCGGCGAGCGCCGTTTGCCGCTGGGCGTTGTCTCGAAGCATTTCACGGGTGTGGCCATGGAACTGGCGCCGAATGCAGATTTTGTCGTGGCCGATGAGCGCCGCAAAGTTGCCATACGTGATTTGACTGGACATGTACTGGGATTGCGTCGTGCGCTGGTGCAGATACTGGCGCTTGCGCTTGCCCTGGAGATTTTTGCGATTGCTTCCCCTTTGTTCAACCAGTTCGTCATTGATGAAGTGATCGTCAGCGGTGATCAGGACTTGCTGAAGGTGCTGGTGTGTGGTTTTGCGTTGTTGATTGTGACACAGACGGCGATCGGCCTGGCACGTAGCTGGTTTTTGATGCGCTGGAGCATGGACATAGGGTTGCAATGGTCAGTGCGTATCTTTGCCCATCTGACACGCCTGCCGTTGTCTTTCTTCGAGAAGCGGCATCTGGGCGACGTCGTTTCGCGCTTTGGCAGTATTGCCTCGATACAGGGAACACTGACCAGCCTGTTTGTTGAAAGTGCGCTCGATGGATTGATGGCCATGCTGGCCTTGGGCATGATGTTCATGTACAGCCCCAAGTTATCGTTCCTGGTGTTAGCCGCCGTCCTGTTGTATGCGTTGCTGCGTTGGGCTTTTTATCAGCCGTTGCGCGAGGCATCCCAGGAACGCTTGATCTTGTCGGCGAAAGAAAGCAGTCACTTCCTGGAAACCATTCGTGCCATCATGCCGTTGAAACTGTTTGGGCAGGAAGCGGAGCGGCGTATACGCTGGCAAAACTTGAAGCAGGATGTGATCAATCGTGACATCAAGACGCAGAAACTGAGTATCCTGTTCAAGGTAAGCAGCACCACCATCTTCAGCGTGCAGGGGCTGGCCTTGTTCTATGTCGGGGCCGAACTGGTCATGAAAAATGCGCTGACGATAGGTATGCTGATGGCGTTTTCCAGCTACGCGGGAACTTTTTCCTCGCGGCTGTTCAGTCTGGTCGACTTGCTGGTCAACTTGAAGATGCTGAGTTTGCATGCCGAGCGTTTGGCCGACATTGTGCTTGAACCAGTCGAAGCGCTGCATGAGCAGGAAACGGATTTGCATCGTTTTGATTGCAGTCTGACCCTGAAGAATATCCGCTTTCGCTATGCGGAGGGCGAGCCCTGGATACTCGATGGCATCGACTTGCATATCCCTGCCGGCCAGAGCCTGGCCCTGGTCGGTCCCAGCGGCTGCGGCAAGACGACCTTATGCAAGATTATTCTCGGCTTGTTGGCGCCCAGCGAGGGTGAAGTCTTGATCGACAATGTTCCCATTACACAGATCGGGCTGCGTGCATACCGTCAACTGGTGGGCACGGTGATGCAGGACGATATGTTGCTGGCCGGATCGTTACAAGACAATATCGCGTTCTTTGATGCCCGCGCCGAGCGCGACGTCGTGGAGCGCTGCGCAAGGCAGGCGGCGGTCCATGATGAAATTGCGCAGATGCCGATGGGTTATCAGACCCTGGTTGGAGACATGGGAAGCAGCCTGTCTGGCGGGCAGAAGCAGCGCATATTGCTGGCCAGGGCCTTGTATAAGCAGCCGCGCATATTGGCACTGGATGAGGCAACCAGCCATCTGGACATGAATAATGAACGCAAGGTCAATCAGGTACTGAGCCAGCTGCGGCTCACGCGCATCATGGTGGCGCACCGTCGTGAAACGATCGACGCTGCCGAACGCGTCGTTGGATTGCAAGCAGGAAAGGTCGTGGAATTACGTCCAGCACAGCCTCTGGCCGCCGCATGATCATGACCGAAGAGGCGCTGGGCACTAGGCGGTGGAGCAGTGGCCTGGCTCCCCCAGAAATCGTCAAGGCGCGCTGAGGATGTTCGTCAATGCGATGCGATACGCCGGCTGCACGTCGCCATTCCGGTCCAGTTTGTCCGTCATGATCACGCCGTAACCTTGCGCGTACCACACGTATTCGCCGCTTTTGCCTTTGTTTTTTTCACCGACGTCACGCAGCTCGAACTTGCAGGCGTCGGGGAAGCGGCGCCCGCCCAGTTCCAGGCGTTCCCAGCCCAGGAAGGTGATCGAGACATCGCGTTTGTCAGTACGCGTGGAGGTGGTGATTTTGTCGGACAGGCCAGCCAGTGGGTAGTGGGTGCTCGTTTGCGTGTCCGAGAATTGCACGCGCACTTCGTGACCGGGGCGCATGTTGGCGGGGATGGCGGACTGTGGCGTGTAGACGTTCTTGCTGCGCACGCTGCCATCTTCATTATAATGGATCGCACCCGTCAGGAATACCTGGCCATCGCGGATGTCCTGGTAGGACGTGGCCAGCAGCACGCCACCGTCAAGGATCAGCTGTGTGCCCTTTTGTTTCTTGCCCTCGAAGTTTTCCTCGACATTGACTTGCGCATCGCCATTGTTCTTGCTGAACTTGATGCCTGTCGTCAGCTCCATGCACTCGCCCACCGTGGGCGCGGCTTGTGCACCCGCGGCGGCCAATACGCCTGCCGTTACCATCGCCACCATCCCGCACCATGCTGCTTTCATTGTCATCCTAGCTATCTTGTAAAGGCGCGATGATAGCGTGCCTTGGAGCAATGTGGCGCAGCGCGGCGCTGGAAGCAATGCTTAGCGGGCCGGTGCTGCCGGTGTCGCTGGCGGCGAGGTGGCTGGTCCGCTCGCTGCCGGGGTGTCCGGTGTGACCACGGGCTTGCCGCGGCGGCTGCGCTTGTCCGTGCGCGTTTTGTCGGGCGTGGCGTCGTGAACCAGCTTGCCTTTGTTGTCGAGTTTGTCGGACTGGTCCGATTTTTGGCCCGGATCATTCGGATTGTTGGTGTGGTTGCCTGTCTGGTTGACATTCGTCGTCGACTGGGCTTGTACCCAGGCGCCGCCCACGGTCATCAGGGTGGCGGCCAGCAAGAGAGCGGCGGTTTTCATGGCAGTATCCTGTGCAAAGTGTTGATGTGAGCCGGTATTGTCACACAGGAGACTGGCCGCACGGGTAGGACGCCGCCCCATGGTTGTGTCGGCCATTTGCTTCAGATCAACGGAATTGTTCCGTCGAGATATCAAATCGCTTGAGCTTGTCGTACAGGGTTTTCTTCGGGATATTCAAGGCAGCAGCTGCATCGATGACATTGCCGTTGTGGCGGCGCAAGGCTTCTTCGATGATGGAAATTTCGAACGTGTCCACCTGTTCGGCCAATGAGGCTTCGCGGCAACCGGCCGGGCTGAGCGTGTCGTCGAGCAAGCCCAGCACGAAGCGGTCGGCGACATTGTGCAGCTCGCGCACATTGCCGGCCCAGCGCTGCGCCATCAGGGATGCGATCAGGTCACCGCTGACGAGGGCCGCCGGCTGGCCATAGCGCAGCGCTGCCTGCAGCACGAAAAATTCGAACAGCAGGGGGATATCCTCGCGCCGGTTGCGCAGCGCCGGCAGGGTCAGGCTGGCCACGTTCAGGCGGTAATACAGGTCGGGCCGGAACTTGCCCTGTTCCGCCAGTACATTCAAATCTTCCTTGGCGGCGGCAATCACGCGGAAATTGACGGAAATCAATTTGTTGGAACCGAGCCGCTCGACTTGCCGTTCCTGCAGCACGCGCAGCAGCTTGACTTGCAGGGCCAGCGGCATGCTTTCGATTTCGTCCAGAAACAGGGTGCCGCCGTTGGCGTACTCGATCTTGCCGATGCGCTGGCGCTGCGCGCCCGTAAATGCCCCTTCCTCGTGGCCGAACAGTTCCGACTCGAAAATCGATTCGGGCAGGGCGCCGCAGTTGATCGCCACGAAAGGGTGGTCGCGGCGCTCGCTGAAGTCGTGCAGGCAGCGCGCAATCAGTTCTTTTCCAGTCCCCGTTTCGCCGAGGATGATGATGTCGGCCGATTTTGGTGCCAGGTTCAGCACCAGTTGGCGCACCTTGGCCATGGCCGCGCTGCGGCCCACGATGCGCGCCTCGATGCCGACCCGCTGTTCGAGCTGGCGGCGCAAGTTCATGTTTTCCAGCACCAGGTGGCGTTTATCGAGCGCGCGGCGGCACACTTCCACCAGCAAGTCGGCGGAAAACGGTTTTTCGATGAAGTCGTAAGCGCCACGGCGCATGGCGCCCACGGCCATCGACACGTCGCCATGGCCCGTGACGAGGATGACGGGCAGGCTGGCATCCTGCGCCACGGCGATATCGAGCAGTTTCAAGCCATCCATGCCGGGCAGCTTGATATCGCTCAATAAAATGCCCGCAAATTCGGGCACCAGGTAGGGCAGTGCTTCCTCGGCCGTGGCGACGGCCGTCACTTGCAAGCCCGCCAGTTCCAACGATTGCCGGGCGCCCTTGCGCACCACGGCATCGTCTTCCACCAGCAGCACTTGCATGCCTTCAAAATTATTCTCGTGCATCAGATGTTTCCTTCGTCTCTCTCCCCCGGGTCGCAGCTCAGGGTGATGGTAAATTGCGCGCCGCCCCCTTCCTGCGCGCTGCGGTTGCGCACCGCCAGTGCGCTGCCGGCCGCGCGCAGTATGCCTGCGCTGATCGATAATCCCAAGCCCAGTCCGTGTTCCTTGGTGGTATAGAAGGGGTCGAAAATCTTGTCGAGCGAGGCCAGCGGGATGCCGGGGCCATTATCGGTGATATGCAGCACGGCGAGCTTGCCTTCGCGGCGCACCTGGAACCATATCTGCACGGGCTCGCTTTCCGGCACGGCATCCATGGCGTTGGTGATCAAGTTGGTAAACACCTGTTCCAGGCCGATGGCGTTGCACAGTACGATGATATCGTCCTCAAGCCAGCTTTCATGCAGGGTCAGGCGCTGCGAATGCTTGCGCGTGCGGATTTGCAGCATGGTTTGCGCAAACGCCTGGCGCACGCTGACGGGTTTGCGGGCATCGTCGCCGCGCCGCGCAAAGCCTTTCAATTGCGATGTGACATAGCCGAGGCGCTTGACGAGGTCGGAAATGGTCGACAGATTGTCCAGCGCATCGTCGATGCGGCCCCGCGCCAAAAAGACTTTGGCATTGTCGGAAAAAGTTTGCAGGGCGGCCAGCGGCTGGTTCAGTTCGTGCGTGACGCCGGCCGCCATCTGGCCAATGGCCGCCAGTTTGCCGCTTTGCACCAGTTCCGCCTGGGCATAGCGCAGGGTCTGCTCGGCCCGCTCGCGTTCGGCCACTTCCGCCTGCAGGCGGCCATTCGCATGCACCAGGTCGGCCGTGCGCTGCTCGACCTTGATTTCCAGCTGTTCATAGGCGCGCGCCAGCGTCTGTTGCGCATTGAGCTTGTCGGCGATGCGGCGCCGGCGCTGGCGCGCATACATCAGGCCCAGCAGCAGCAAGGCCCAGCCCAGCGCGGCGGCGATGGCTGCGTTGCGCGCCGCCTCGTTGACCTGGTCGAGTTCGGCCAGCACCGTGATTTGCCATTGCAGCGGACCCAGCGCGCGGTTCACGGCCAGATAGTTCACCTTGTCGGCGCTGCCGGACAGGGCCGGCGTGTCGCCAGCCTGCGGGCGCTCCAGGGTCATCACGCTGGCGCCATCGGCGAACTGGCGCTGCACCTTGTGCGGCAGGATGGGCAGGTTTTCCTGCAGGAACTGGCGCTGCTCGCTGATATCGTGCTTGGCGGCCGGCGACAGCGGCGCCAGGGTCTTGAACTTGAAGGCGGGCGTCGTGGCCAGGATGATCACGCCATTCGCATCCTTGACCCAGATCTGCTCGCCTGCGCCCGGTGTGCGCCACGATTGCTCGATCCAGTCCAGGTTGACCTTGGCGGCGACGATGCCGATGACGCGTCCGTCGCGTAGCACGGGCTGCGAAATGAAATAGCCAGCCTCGAAGGTGGAGAAGCCGATGCCGTAGAAGCGGCCTATGCCGCCCGCGAACGCATCCTTGAAGTAGGGCCGGAAACCGTAGTTGACGCCCACGTAGGAACTGCGGTCTCGCCAGTTGCTGGACGCCAGGGTCGTGCCCTTGTCGTCGAGCACATACACGGCAAAGGCGCCCGCGCGGCGGTTCATGTCGACCAGGTAGGCGTTGATCTGCGCGACTTTGTCGGCGCTGGGCTGCTCCAGCAGTTGCGCCACAGCATCGCTCTGGGCCACGGCCAGGGGCAGGAATTCGTATTTATTGAGGGCGCCGCCGATGGAGGCCGCGTACAGTTCCGCGCGCGAATCGAGGGTGCGGTGCAATTCATCGAGCTGGCGCTGCTGTACCCAGGCATACGAGGCCCATGTCAGCAAGACCAGCGTAGCCACGGCCAGCAGGGGGCCGAGCGCCGGTCTCAGGGTCCATTTGCCGAATGCCATGGTGCTCCGTGTGTCGGGTTGATGGGGGCAGACCAGACGGTACTGCCCCGGTGCTAGCTAATCAGACATACTATCAGTCTGCCGTACTTGCCATGGTTTCGGCGTTGTGGTGCCTTTGCTGCTCTTCCATCACCATCTCGCCCAGCATACGTTTGAGGCGGTTGAACTCGGGGTCGCTCGGGTCGCGCGGGCGGGGCAGGTCGATTGCCACGTCGCGCTTGATGGTGCCGGGACGGTAGGTCATGACGATGGTGCGGTCGGCCAGGTAGATCGATTCCTCGATCGAGTGCGTGACAAACACGATGGTGGTGCCGAAGACTTTCCAGATTTTCAGCAATTCATCTTGCAGGTTGCGCCGCGTCAAGGCATCCAGTGCGCCGAACGGTTCATCCATCAGCATGATGGGCGAATCGAGGGCCAGCACGCGGGCGATCGCTACGCGCTGGCGCATGCCGCCCGACAAGTCTTTCGGGTAGCGGGCACGGAATTCCGTCAAGCCCAGCATGCTCAGCAGCATGTCGACCCGTTCCTTGATTTCGGCCGGCGTCTTGCCGGCGATTTCCAGGCCGAAAGCGATATTGCTCTCGATGCTCATCCATGGGAACAGCGCGTATTCCTGGAACACCATGCCGCGGTCGGGACCGGGTTCGGTGATCAGCTTGCCACCGGCCAGGATTTGGCCGGAAGTCGGCTGCGAAAAGCCGGCGAGGGCATTGAGCAGGGTCGACTTGCCGCAGCCGGACGGCCCCAGCAGGCAGATGAACTCGCCGCTGGCGATTTCCAGGTTGATATCCTTCAGGGCGATGACGTCGGCGCCGCCCGTCGTGAAGATTTTATTGACTGCATTGATATTGATCGTGGTCATGGCCGTTCCTCTCAGTGTTCCAGGCCGCGGTGCCACTGCAGCAAATGATTATTCAGGGCATTCATTGCCATATCGATGGCCAGGCCGAACAGGCCGATGGTAAACATGCCGGCGATAATCTTGTCAGACCAGAAATACTCGCGCGCTTCCAGGATGCGGAAACCGAGGCCGCTGTTGACGGCGATCATTTCCGCCACGATCACGACGATGAAGGCCGTGCCCATGCCGATGCGCGCGCCGGCCAGGATGTAGGGCGTGGCCGCCGGCAGGATGACGCGGCGGAACATCGTCATCTGGCTGGCGCCCAGGTTGCGCGCGGCGCGAATATAGATGCCGTCGACCTGGCGCACGCCGGCGATGGTATTCATCAGCACGGGGAAGAAAGAACCAATGCTGATCAGGAAGAAGGCGGGCGGATTGCCCAGGCCGAACCATAAAATCGCCAGCGGGATGTAGGCGATCGGTGGAATCGGGCGCAGCACCTGCACCAGCGGGTCAAACAGTTTACAGATGGTCTTGTTGGTGCCCATCAGCAGGCCCAGCGGCAAGGCCAGGCCGGCGCCGATGGCGAAGCCGCCCAGCACGCGCGACAGGCTGGCCCAGGCGTCATGCGGCAGTTCGCCGGAGAACATCCACACCAGGTAGTTGCCCGCTTCCGGCGTGTATGCTTGCATGGGGATCAGGTATTCATACCACTTCACCAGCACGGCGACGGGCGACGGCAGGATTTGCGGATTGATCCAGCCAAACGTGGACAGCGCTTGCCAGAACAGCAGCACGGCCACGGGCACGATGGCACCGTGCACGAAGCGTTTCATCATTTGTATATTCATCGTGATACTTTCCGATTGGCGTGGTCGTGGTTAGCGTGGGACATAGGATTTCTTGGCTTTTTCCAGCAGGTCGAGCTTGACCCAATCCTTGGCGGCAGGCGGTTTTGCCATGCGTCCCACGCCGAATTTCACCATGTAGTCGGTGGTCAGCTGCACGTGGCTCTGGGAGATGTCTTCCGTGAAGATGGCGTTGTCGATGGCATCGCGGTAATCCTCAGACGTGATCTGGTTCTTGAACATCGATTCGCGCACATATTTTTCGGCCAGTTTCGGGTCGGCCAGGAAGGCGCGCGTGGCGGCGACGAAGCAATCCATGAAACGCTGTGCCACGGCCGGCTTTTCCTTGTACATTTTTTCCGTCATCACGAGAGCGCGCACGGGCTCGCCCAGCGGTGTGTCATACGGCTTGACGATGGCCGCGCCGTATTTCTTGTGGATCGCCTGGGTCGAGTAGGGCTCGGACTGGCTCATGACGTCGATATCCTTGGTCAGCAGCGCCTGATTCAAGTCCGGGTAGCCCATGTACAAGATCTGCACGTCCTTGCCCGGTTTGTCGGACCAGGTCAGCTTGGCCTTGGTGAGTTCGGCAAACAGCAGGATTTCCTGCGGGCCACCGCGCGTGACGCCGACTTTCTTGCCCTTCAGGTCGGCAATGCCCTTGATGTTCAGGTCGGGACGTCCGACGATCTGCACACCGCCCTTGGCGAAGCCGCCCACCAGGTACACGGGTAAGCCCGTGGCACGGCCCGTGATGGCCGCTTCCAGCGCACTGGCGGAGACGTCGATTTCACCGGCGATCATGGCCGGCACGATGTCGAGGCCCTTGGCGAAGATGCGTTCTTCGATTTTCAAGTCGTACTTCGGCGCGATTTCCTTCATATAGGCGACGGCGCCGTAATGGGCGAATTTCAGGTTACCCAGGCGGACCAGGTCGGCGGCGTGGACGGCCAGCGGGAATTGCGCGGCCAGTGCGACGGCCACGACCAGAGCCTTGGTGTTCAGGAAGGACGAGATACGGAAGGTGCTTGCCATGCTGTTGTCTCCAAAAAGTAGATGGTTTTATATAGTGGGTCGGGCTGCCGCTCTGACGGCGGTTATGAAAATATAAAAGCATCTTCCGTGCCAGTGGAGCGCACTTTGGCGTTTATTGCAAGTGATTGTTTATAAAGGTTTAATTTGAATCTATTGAAAAAGGGAAATATCGATATTCCGTCTTTCCGCACGGCGAGGGGAAAGGCTGTGCGGATTGCCGGATTGCCGGCGGGTCGGTTCGATGCTGGCTGGCGTTGCGCCTGCCGTTGAACCTTCATGGCGTGACCGACTCCAATCGTAAAAAAACGCGTTGCGAACAGGCTGGCAACGCGTAACTCCCCCGTGGAGTAGGGATGGCGCCGCGTGGACGCCTGATTGATCGCCGTCCGGCGGCCTTGTCTGTTGGCTTTACTTCGGCGCCGTGGCGGGCGGCAAAGCGGGGGCGGTGGCGGGATCGGTCAGCGGCGCAGGCGGCGTCACATGGCCCGGACCCGTTTCCGGCATGGCAGGCGTGACGGGAGCAGCCATCACTTGTGGGGCGGACGTGGGGTTCGGTGCCGTTTCAGGCAGCGGCGCTTCGGCGGGTTTCTTACAGGCGGACAGGGTGACGAGCAAGGTGGCGGCCAACAGGGCAGGCATTTTCATGAGGTTTCCTTTGCAAGAGTCGAAGTAGCGCGATACGGGCGGGGGGCGGGGCGGCGGGCGCCGCGTGCGAAGCTTGAATTTATTGCAATGGAGCTTCTGCTTCTGTTCGCTATTTCACTTTGCGCCATGAATGGGGGCCAGAGTGGGGCGCGGAGCGTTTTTCAGATGCCATTTTTAGATGCCCCGAGAGAAAGAATGCAGTAGGGCAATATTTTTCACTTTCTTGTTCCTAATGTTCGTTAACGCACAGACCAGCTAGGAGCAGGATGGCATTCTGTGCCCAGACGCTCAGGATTTGTGGTGTTCTGGTATAAAAATTGCCAAGAACTTAACAATCCGGGCTACCGGCAATCGTTTAAAAGGAGTATTCAAATGCATGCAATGACTCAGTCTCACGTGAAGAGCGAATTAAAGGCAGCGCACCAGGAACTTCGTAGCCCCGAAAAAGGCTCGCAAATGGTAGAACGCGCAGCACCTATCCCACCGGAGCGGATGAATCCCATTTCCATGGCACCGATCGAGCGCGTGCGTTCGACGTCGGCCACCCTGCGCCGCATCGAAAACATGCAAAAGCTGATCGGCGAATTGTCGCTGCACGAGATGCTGGCCGATGAAATCGCCTGGTTCCTCAAGTTTTCGCCATCGGGCGCCCGTAAATACATCCGCGACTTGCGCGAAGCGGGCGTGATCGAACTGGCACGCTACATCGAAGGCACCGCCACTTACCTGGGCAAGGCAGTGTACCAGTTGACGCCAGATCCTGAGCGCGTGCGCGCTTTCCTAGCAGCCATCGTTCAGCCGAAACGCGAAGGCGCGCCACCACGCAAGGACCGTCCCGGCCTGCGCGAGCAAAGCATGGCAGGCAGCGGCCGCCACTTCCACATCTTGGCCGATGACACGCATTACGCCATCCGCGTCAACCGCGGTCCCGTAACGCGCGATCCGTTGGTGGCTGCCTTGTTTGGTGCTCCTCAGCAAAAGACCGCTGAGTAAGTCTGTGCCTTGCGGGCCGCGTGGTGATTGGCGGGCGCGGGCGTAATGCTGGTGATAGTGATTCTTAGATGCATGTTGAAAGCCGGGTAACACCCCGGCTTTTGGCGTTGCACCCGGCTCTTTGAGCTAGTCTGATTGAAAAGACTGCAAGCATCCCCATGTGGGCTGGACTGCCCGCCCTTCCCGATGCGGGTTCATTCGAAGGAGCTTGTCCTTGTTCGCCTACACCGTCTCCGTTTGCCCGATTGCCCCCGTTGTTCTGAAGTGGGCCGTTGCATGAACCCGCTGCTGTGGATCGCCTTCGTCACGGCCGCCATCGTTTTTTCGCTGTGGTTCCCCCGCTGGCGTTTGAAGCGTGCCCTGGCCAAGCCCTTGCCGCCCGAAGGTTTGGCCGTGCTGGAAAAGAATATTCCCGTGTATGCGCGCATGCCGGCCCCGCTGCAGGAACAATTGCGCCATCTCGTCGTGCAATTCCTGTACCAGAAGAAATTCGTCGGCTGTGGCGGCCTGGAGATCACGGACGAGATGCGCTACACCATCGCCGGCCAAGCCTGTTTGCTGCTGCTGAATCGCCAGACCCAAGTGTATCCGCAGCTCGACACTATCCTCGTGTATCCCACGGAATTCATCGTCACGCGCAATGAAGTGGGGCCGGGCGGCGTGGTCACGCCATCGGCCAACGGCTTGCTGGGTGAATCCTGGGGCGATGGCCGCGTAGTGCTCGCCTGGGACCACGTGCAGCGCGGTGCGGCCGACTGGACCGATGGCCACAATGTGGTGCTGCATGAATTCGCCCATCAGCTCGACAGTGAATCGGGCGCCGCGAATGGCGCGCCGTATTTGCCCAGCGTGTCGAGCTACCGCAGTTGGGCCACGGTGCTGTCGCGCGACTTCGACAACCTGCGCCACGACGCCATGGTTCAGCAGCAAAGCGTGATGGACCATTACGGCGCCACGAATCCCGCCGAATTCTTTGCCGTGGCCACGGAAACCTTCTTTGAAAAGCCGTACCAGATGGCCGAGCACCATGCAGAACTGTATGCGCAATTCTTGCAGTATTACAAGGTCGACCCGCGCGACTGGATGGCGCCGCCTGTGGAGCCGGAACACATGGCCTCGCCATTCCCCAACTTTGCCCAGCACTGGTAAGCGGAGACTTCAGCCCAGCAATCGCTGTTTCAGCGCGGGATAGCTGCTGCGCGAGACGGGTATGCCCGTGCTGGTCTGCGTGTCGAGCGCGTATTTGCCGCCCGCACCGATCTGCAGCCGCTTGAAGCCCAGGCTGTTGACGATGTAGGAGCGGTGCACGCGCAGGAAGTGGGGCGGCAGCAGGGCCATGAGCTTGTCGATAGCCAAGTCGTGAAAGCACTGTTCGCCGCTGCGCAGCACGATGTTGCTGTAATGACCGTCGGCTTGCACATGGTCGATCTCTGCCATGGCGATCCATTCCAGCGCCCCCCGTCTCTTGACGGCCAGCGAGGCGGTTTCCGTGTGCCGCCCGGTATAGCGTTGCAGCGCCTTGTGCAGGCGTTCGCGGCTGAAGGGCTTGGCGACGAAGTCGAGCACGCCAAACTCGAAGGCGGTGATCGAGCGTTCCGCGTGCGCCGAGACGATGATGGTCTGGAACGGGGCGTTGCCGGCCTGGCGCAGCAAGTCGTAGCCGTCCGCGCCGTGCAGGTGCAAGTCCAGCAGCAGCAAATCATAGTCATGCTGCCGCAGCGCGGCCAGCGCCTGTTCCACATTGTCATGCAGCGCCAGCGCCGCCAGGCGTGCGCCGAAATGTGCGCGCACCTCGCGCGCCAGGCCTTGCGCAATCAGCGGTTCATCTTCCAGTATCAACACATTCATGGGGCCGCCGGCAAGGTAAAGGTGAGGCGCCAGCCCGCTGGCTGTTGTTCGCTGGCATAGCGGGCATGATCGCCAAACACGGCCTGCAGGCTGGCGCGGATGTACTGTTCGCCCACGCCGCTGCCCGCGTGCGGGCGCGCTACGCCTTCGGGCAAGACCAGGGTGAGCACGTGTGTTTGCGCATGTTTTACGATGCGCAGGATAAAGGCCGCGCCGTGGCGGTAGCGGTTATGGCTGAATGCGTTTTCCAGCGCCGTCAGCAACAGGGCGGGCGGCACGGTGATGCCCGCCGCCTCGCCATCGAGCTGCAGGCGGCACGGCTGCTGCAGCCGCGTGCCCATGATGCTCAGGTAATTCTGACACAGGGCCAGTTCTTGCGTCAGGGCAATGCTGGGCTGCTGCGCAAACTCGTTGAGCATGCGCAACTCGGCGCCCAGCGCTTCGATGAAGTTTTCGGCCGCCTGCGGCGATTGCGCGTTGAGTTCGCTGATCAGGCTCAGGGAATTCATCAGGAAATGCGGTTGCATGCTTTTGCGCAAGAGCTGGTTTTCCAGCTGCTGGGCACGCGCCGCCTTGCTGCGTACACGCAGCAGCTGCGCCAGCAATTGTGCGCACAGGGGCAGCAGCAAAAAGCACACGACGAGGGCGAAGCCGCCTTCGGCAAACTGGCTGCCCGTCAGCAGGAACAGGGCGCACGAAGCCAGCGCGATCAGCGTGCCGCCACGGCTGCCCGGCAGGCGGCGCCACAGGGCGCCCAGATTGAGCGCCAAGCTCGCCGCCAGGCCCGTCAAAAACATCAGCCAGCAGCGTGCGTCGAAATGCGTGGGCAGCGCGCCGGCCAGCGCGATGCACGCCAGCAGCACCGCCGCCGCCAGCGGCCAGCGCGGTAGCCGGTATGCCGTATAAAAATACAGGGGCAGCAAGGCGGAAAACAGCCAGGTGAGGGCGCTGACGGCGTACAGGCGCGGCAAATGCAAGGGGTAGGCATAGCCGGTTACACTGCGCCAGATTTCCACCACCAGCAGCAGCGCCGCCACCAGGCACAGCGCGGCAAACATGGCCCAGTGCCGCTGCCGCTGGTACAGCACCGTCAAGGCGAGGAAGAGCACGGCGACAGCGCCCAGCGCCCCGGCCAGCAGCAGCGGCGGCAGCCGGTACCAGGCCAGCGCCACGCGGTAGTCTTGCCGGTCGATCAGGTACAGCGCATAAAATGGCGACGCCAGGTGCGCCGGCACCTGCTGCGTCGACAGCAGCAGGCGCAGATGGTGCGTGCCCATGGTCAATTGCTGTGGCGTCAGGTGGATGACGAAATCGATGTCGCCCGCGCGTTCCCCGCTGGCTTGCCGGGCCGGTTGGCCATTGCTGCCGATCAAGTTGCCGTCCAGCCAGAGCTCGCTGGCGGCCAGCGCCGACAGTACCAGCAGTTGCGTCGATGGCGGCGTGGCGGCCAAGGACAGCTCGCGTTCCACGCACAGCAGCTGGCCTGGCTTGAGTAACTGGTGCAGCGTGGCGGCGGGCGCGGCGGATGTTGTGCCGCAGGCGCGCCAGCCCTCGTCCAGCGGCAGGCGATCCATGGCGCCAGCAAAACTGGGCAAGACTAGGCAGCACAGCAGCAGGGAGCGGAAGAAGGAAGGCAGGAAGAAGGAGGGCATGGCGGGCATTGTAGCGGCTGCTACCCATTTGCAACATTTTCATCCTCTTTGGTGCCGTTCATGCGGGCTACGTGCATTTCGTGCACAGCCCGCCAATGCTGTGTGAAAGACACTTACCATGCATCAGCGCCGTGCTGTGCACACGGCCCTCACCATGGAATAATGACTATGCAAAGCAGCAAATACTACGGTTTCGCCGGCGCGCTGGCGCTGTTGTGCGGCGTGGCGCAAGCCGCCTCCGCTCCCTCGGCTGTGCTGACCGCGCGACTGGCCGACTTCGACGGCTGGGTAGCCCAGCGCATGGGTGCGCAGCGCATCCCGGGCGTCACCGTCGGTTTCAGTCAGGGCGAGGTGGAATGGGTAAAAGGCTATGGCTATGCCGACCTGGAAAACCGCGTGCCGGCGACGGCCCGGTCCAGCTATCGGCTGGCGTCTGTCACCAAGCCCATGACGGCCCTGGCCATCCTGCAACTGGTCGAACAGGGCAAGATCGACCTGGATGCGCCTGTGCAAACCTATGTGCCGTATTTCCCCCTCAAAGCGTTTCCCGTGACGGTGCGCCAGTTGCTGGGTCACTTGGGCGGCATCGATGCCTACCGCGACAGCAAGGCGGAGCAGCATTTCAAGGAGCACAAGGATACGCGCCAGTCCATCGCCGTCTTCGAGCAGTTCGACCTGATCGCCGAACCGGGCACGCGCTTCCGCTACACCAGCTATGGCTACAACTTGCTGGGCGCCGTCATCGAGGGCGCCTCGGGCGAAAGCTATGGCGGCTACATGCGGCGCCACGTGTGGGGGCCGCTGGGCATGGACGCCACCGTGATGGATGAGCCGGATGCCGTAATTGCCCATCGCGTGCGCGGCTACCGGCTGGCCGGCCAGGAATGGAAAAACTCGGAATTCGTCGATATCAGCAGCCGCTTTTCGGCCGGCGGCACACGCTCAAGCGTGTCCGACATGCTGGCGTTTGGCAGGGGTATCCACGCAGGCAAGATATTGTCGGCGGCCAGCGTGGCCGCCATGGTGCAGCCGATGGCCACGCGCGCGGGCCGCTTGACGAACTATGGCATGGGCTGGGAAGTCTTTCCGACGGGCGGGCGTTATGCCATCGCGCACAGCGGCCAGCAGCCGGAAACCGTCACCTATCTGTACAGTTTTCCCTCGCGCAAGCTCACCATTGCCGTCGCCGCCAATCTGGAGCGCGTCAATCCCGAGGCGTTCGTGCAGCGCCTGTTCGAAGTGGTCACTGGCGAACCGTGGCAGCTGAAAACGTATAT
Source organism: Janthinobacterium algoris (assembly GCF_051380935.1). Classification (NCBI taxonomy): domain Bacteria; kingdom Pseudomonadati; phylum Pseudomonadota; class Betaproteobacteria; order Burkholderiales; family Oxalobacteraceae; genus Janthinobacterium; species Janthinobacterium algoris. The sequence continues at coordinate 106,067 of NZ_JBNYXZ010000007.1, forward strand.
CGCCGATGCCGGCGCGCAGCGCGCTTACCAGGTGGCCCAAGGCTTGTTCGAGGAGGGCCGGGCGCATGCCGAGCGCACGCCTCAAGCGTATGCCGATGCGGCCGCCACGCGCATAGCCTTTACGCAAATCAACCGGCAAGCGCTGGCGCCGGAGGCCGGGGCGGCACGCGCTTTCATCGACGCCGCCCGCCATCCCGCCGGCGGCAGCGTTTTCCTGGCAGCCGGCGCCAGCATGGCCATCCAGCTGCGTCAGTCGGGCGTCGACCTGGACACCTATTCGCGTGGCGGCGCGCTGGCATTTGCGCGCGACTATATTCTGTTGTCGCAAGGTGCGGCGGGCGCCACCTTGCCCCGCTTCGAGCCCGCTTTCGAGCAAGCCATCGTGGCCCTGGCCGCCAGCTGGGACCGCACCGCCGCCATCGCCTGGCCGGCCGCCTCCGCCTCCCTTCCCGCACTCGATAGCCAACTGCGCGCAGCCTTCCGCGGCCAGCGCGCCTATCCCGATTTCGTGCCCGAGCTGCAGGAACTGGCGCAAGCGTCGGCCGCGCGCGGCGAGGCGGAATCAGCGCTGGCGGCCAGCAGCCTGGCAGTGGCACTGTATCCGCTCAGCGACCGCGCACATGCGCTGCAGGGCTTGACCTTGCTGCGCGCCGGCAAGACGGAATCCGCCCTCGCCGCCCTGCGCCTGGCGCTGTCGCGCGACCCGCTGGGCGCAGCCAGTCCTGCGGCGCTGAATCTGGAAGCCTACCGCTTGAAAGGCAGCGGCGCCGTCGCGCAAGGCATGGCCGTGCTGCAGGCGGCTGTCAGCCTGCATCCGCGCGACGCGAATTTACAGGATAGCCTGGCCGAGTTTTATGTTGAGCAAGGCTTGCGTCCGCAGGCCGTCGCGGCTTACCGGCAGGCACTGCAGCTCGATCCCCGCTATCCGGGCGCCGTGGGGGCCAAGGCGGCGATCCTGCGCCTGGGTGGCGAGACGAAGGCGCTGGCGCCTTAGATGACGGCTTAGATGAATTCTTCATATGCAAGGGTGAAAAGATTCCTTTTTGGAAATAAGCGCGTTGCGGTTTAATGGCGGCATTCATTACGCCACCAGAGGAATCCCATGCAGACCCGTCTTCATTTCGCCGCGCTTCTTTTCACCTCCATCGCCTTCACGCAGGTGGCGCAAGCGGACCAGCTGGCCGCCATCAAGGCGAAAGGCGAGCTGGTCTGCGGCACCCTGGGCACGGACGAGCCGAACAGTTTCATCGACGCCAAGTCGCGCCAGCTGGTTGGCTATGAAGTGGACCTGTGCCGCGCCATCGCCCAGGGCCTCGGCGTCAAACCGGTGATCAAACAGCTGGCCGTGGCTGCCCGCATTCCCGAATTGCAGCAAGGCCGCATCGATATCCTGACGGCGTCCCTGACGCATAACAAGGAACGCGAAGCGCTGATCGATTTTTCCCTGTCGACGTTTTACACGGGCCAGCGCGTGCTGGTGAAGAAAAGCAGCAATATCACGACGGTCGCTGGCCTGGCCGGCAAGAAAGTGCTGACCGTCAAGGGCGGCACGCAGGAACCGAATATCCGCAAGGCCGTGCCCGGCGTGGACGTGGTGACGTTCGAGACGGCGGGCCAGGCCTACCTGGGCTTGCAGCAAGGCAAGGGCGTTGGCTATGTCGACGATGAAGTCTCGCTGCTGAACAACTACGCCAAGCTGGGCGCCGCGCAAAAGGACTATATTGTGCTGCCGCAAAACATCAGCCAGGAAGTGTTTGCCTTCGGCATTCGCAAGGGTGAGACGGGCGTGAAGACGGCTGTCGACCAGGTGCTGCGCGGACTGGAAAAGTCGGGCGAGGCAGAAAAACTGTTCTTCAAATGGTATGGCCCGACGAGCAATGTCAAGTTTCAAAAACGTACTTTCAAGATCGAATCGGACAAGATCGACGCCTGAATTTAGCCTGACTCTTCCGCATGTTTGATCTGAACTTTTTGCTGTCCGGCGACTACCGCGACTGGCTGGTCTCCGGCTTGCTGCTGTCCTTGCAACTGATGGGCATCACCTTGCTGCTGGCCTTGCCGCTGGCGTGTGGCGTGGCCATGCTGCGCCTCGCCCCGTCGCGCCTGCTCAACGGGCTGGGCGCCGCGTACGTCGAGCTGATCCGCAACGTGCCCTTGCTGGCCCACTTCCTGTTCTGGTATTTCGGCGCGCCCGAATTGCTGCCCGACACGTGGAAGGAACGCTTGTATGCCGGCAATATCGAGGCCGTCAGCGCCATCACCGCCCTGACCTTGTACACGGCCGCCTACATGGCGGAAGATATCCGTAGCGGCATCCGCGCCATTCCTGTCCAGCAATTCGAGGCGGGACGGGCGCTGGGCTTCAGTTTTCTCGCCACCATGCGCCTGTGCATCGTGCCGCAGGCGCTGCGGCTGGCCGCGCCACCGTTGCTGTCGCAAACCCTGAACCTGTGGCAAAACACCAGTATCGCCACCGTCATTGGCGTGGCCGAGCTGATGTACCAGACGCAGCGCGTGGAAGCGGCTTCGTTCCGCAGCGTCGAGGCGTTCGTCTTTGCCGGCGTGGCCTACCTGGCCGTCTCCTTGCTGATCGCCAGCCTGGCGGCCTTGCTGCAAAGGAAGGTGTCCTGATGCTGGAACTCATCGACGATTACTGGCTGTATTTTCTCGTTGGCCGCTATCCCGAGGGACCGCTGGGCGGCCTGGCGCTGACGGTGCTGCTGGCCAGCCTGGCGCTGGTGCTCAGCCTGCCGTTCGGCTTGCTGCTGGGCCTGGCACGCCTGAGTCCCTGGCGCCTGCTGCGCTGGCCTGTGGCTGCGCTGATCCACGTGGTGCGGGGCATCCCCTTGCTGCTGGTCATCTTCTGGGCCTATTTCTTCCTGCCCAGCATCACGGGGCACGAAAGCGGGCAATTCGGCACCATGCTGGCCGCCCTCGTCATCTTCGACGGCATGTATTTGGCGGAAATTGTGCGCGCCGGCGTGCAAGCCGTGCCACGCGGACAGGTGGAGGCGGCCCGTTCGCTGGGCTTGAACTATCTGGACAGCATGCGTACGGTGGTGTTGCCGCAGGCAATGCGCCATATGCTGCCCTCGCTGGTGAACCAGTTCGTCTCGACCATCAAGGAAACCTCGCTGGGCACCATCATCGGCCTGGCCGAAGTGTCGTTCATCGCCTCGCAAGTCAATGGCCTGGTGCTGACCAAGCCCGTGCAAGTGTATTTCCTGCTGGGCATGACGTATTTTGTTTTGTGTTTCAGCCTGTCGCGCGCCGCCTTCTGGCTCGAGCGGCGCCAGGCACGACTCCTGAAAGCGGCTGCATGATTAGCTTTGACAACGTCAACAAATACTATGGCGACTATCACGCCTTGAGCGGCATCAATGAACACGTCGCCAAGGGCGAAGTACTGGTGGTGTGCGGGCCGTCAGGCTCCGGCAAGTCGACCCTGATCCGCGCCATCAATCGCCTGGAGGCGATCGCTTCGGGCCGCATCACGGTGGCGGGCCAGGATATCCATGCGCCGGGGCTGGATGTGAACGCCTTCCGCTCGCACATCGGTTTTGTGTTCCAGCAATTCAACCTGTTTCCACACTTGTCCGTGCTGGACAATTGCGCGCTGGCGCCGCAGCACTTGCGCGGTCTTACCCGGCGCGAAGCGGAAGAGCGGGCGCTGGCCTTGCTGGAGCGCGTGGGGCTGGCGCACAAGGCGCGCGCCATGCCGGCGGCACTCTCGGGTGGCCAGCAGCAGCGCGTGGCGATTGCCCGCGCGCTGGCCATGCAGCCGCCGCTGATGCTGTTTGATGAACCCACCAGCGCCTTGGACCCGGAAATGGTGGGCGAAGTGCTGCAAGTGATGCGCGATCTGGCGCAGGGCGGCATGACGATGGTGTGCGTCACGCACGAGATGGGTTTCGCGCGCGAAGTGGCGGACCGCGTCTGGTTCATGGACCACGGAGAAGTGCTGGAGCGGGCTGCGCCCGAGGATTTCTTTGCGCGGCCGCAACATGCGCGCGCACAACAATTTCTGTCCGATATACGCAGTCCGTTCGGTGTATCCGCATGAGTGAGCGGCTATGTGCGTAAGCGAACGGTATGCTGGCGCTGTCCGGCGCACGCTATCCTGGTGGCGCATGGTGCGCCCGCAGCCGACCAGGAGGGCAGTATCATGTCACGCATCATCGCAGGTCATTTTCAGTTGCAGGAACAGATCGACGCCGCGCGCGCCGCCCTGAACCAGGCGGGCTTTCCCGACAGCCGCATCAGCGCCTTCTTTGTCAACCAGCCGGGCCAGCATGATTTGCATGCGCTCGGTGGCGACCGCGACATGTCGCCCGGCGCCAAAGAGACGCCGGAAGGCGTGGTGGAAGGCGTGGCCGTGGGCGCTGTGGTAGGCGCCGGCATCGGCGCCGCCGCCACCCTGGCGACAGGGTCGCTGGGTCCGGTAGTGGGGGCGCTGGTGGGCGCCCACGTGGGCTCGCTCTACAGTTTCAACAAGATGAAGGAGGCGGGTGAAGCCGAAAAGCATGGTGAGAACAACGGCGAAAACCGCCGCCAGCCCCGGCATCCGGGCATGCTGATCGCCGTCGCGCTGGGCGGCCTCGACGAGCGCGAACGGGCGCTCGAGGCGCTGCACCGGCTCGGCGCCGAGCATATCGAGGAAGCGGAAGGCACGATTGCCAATGGCGACTGGCACGACTTCGATCCGCTCAGCATTCCCGTGCTGGTGGCGTGAATCGGCGCACCCGCCGTGCCATATGCATATATGCCGCGCCGCACGGAATTTAGGTATGATACTTGTCAGTATTCGTAATTATTGGTAAACAATGCCGACAGGGATAGTTTCCGTGCGCCCGAAGTGATACTGGACCAAGGTGACTGCCTGTAGTACTTGCCTCGCATGCTAACGAGTATGAATAGGAGGGCGCGTCATGACACAGGCATGGTTCATTCTGACACGGGCCGACGGGCGCGACATCTGCGCGCCCTCGCCGGCACAGCTGGCTGATGCGCTGGCCGAAGTCTATCGCGGCGGCGCCATCACGCCGGACGGCAGCCCGGCCGCTGTCCTGTTGCGCTTTGGCTACGACGATGGCTTGATGTATCAGGTCGAGGTCGCTAGCGGAGGCGAAGTCACTTTTGAAGAATGGTCGGACCGCGATTGCGAAATCGCGCTGGCCAGTCCGCGCCACATGTCGGCCCTGCCGCAGGGCGACGCGCTACAGCTGTGGCAGTGGCTGGCGCAGCGCCAGGTGGCCAAGATCCGCAGCCAGCCCTGGCAAGGGGCTTAGCCCGCTGCTTTCAACAGGCTCTAGTGCGCCATCAGCACGGGGATCGTCATGCGCTGCAAAATGGTGCGCGTGACGCCGCCCAGGATGGTTTCGCGCAGGCGCGAATGACCATACGCTCCCATCACCAGAAAGTCCGCCGACAGGTCCGCCGCCTGCGACAACAGCGCTTCGCCGATATCGCCGCGCCGTACGCCACCACCGTCGAGCAAATGCAGCCGCGCTTCCACGCCATGGCGCGCCAGGTAGTGCGTCAGCTCGGCGCCCGGCTGTTCGCCGTGTTCGGTGGCATGCACCTGGGCATCGAAGATGGCCACGTGGACTTGCGCGGCGCGCTGCAGCAGGGGCAGGGCGGCGGTCACGGCGCGGCTCGCTTCCTTGCTGGCATTCCAGGAAATGAGCACATTGCGCGCGGCCGCCGGCGGCGCCAGCAGGGGCAGTGGCGGCGCATACGGCACGATCAGCACGGGACGTCCCGAATGCAGCAGCACATAGGCGGGAAAGTCGCGCATCACGGACGGCGATTTATCCTTGGCATTGTATTGACTGATCACCACCAGGTCCGCATAGCGGGCCAGCAAGCTGATGCCGCCCGCCGCCTCGTCGTCGAGCACGCGCTGTTCGAACGAGGCGACGCCGGCCGCGCGCACCTGCGCCTCGAAACCGTCGAGTGCGCGCGTCGCCCGCTCTCTCAGGAAATTGAGGTGCAGACTCAGGTTGGGGTCGGCATCGAGGTCGGGCTGGTTCTGGTACAGCAGGCGTGACACGCCCGTCAGGGACACGCCCGTCAGGTGGCCACCGCAAGCCTGGGCGATGCTGGCGGCCGCTTCGATGCGGGCGGCGCGCCCGGCGCTGTCGTCAATGTGGAGCAATACGGTTTTATACGTCATGGCCTGGCCTCTCGCTGTGCACTAGCGGCCATTTTGGCACAGTCCGGGGTGTCGGCCGCGCACGACTGCATCAGGCTGAGCACTTGATCTGGCGCAAAGCTGGCGATAAAAACTGCTCCTACACTTGATCCCACGCAGAACAACCATAACAAGCGGGGGAGAGATAGCAATGAAGGAACAAAAGGTAGCGCTGGTCACGGGCGGCATGGGTGGCCTGGGCACGGCCTTGTGCCGGCGCCTGCATGCGGCGGGCTTTGCCGTCGTGGCGGCGCACACGCCTGGCAACGCGCGCGTGGAAAGCTGGCTCGACGAGCAGCAGGCGCAGCAGTATTATTTTCATCCGCTGGCCATCGACGTGGGCGATTTCGACGCCTGCAGCGTAGCCGTGGCACGCGTGCTTGGGCAGTTCGGCCGCATCGATGTGTTGGTCAATAACGCCGGTATCACGCGCGACCAGAGCATGCGCAAGATGGAATTGCCGCACTGGGCCGAGGTCATGCGCACCAATCTCGACAGCCTGTTCAACATGAGCAAGCAGGTGCTCGAACCGATGCTGGCCAACCGCTGGGGCCGCATCATCAACATCTCGTCCGTGAATGGCCAGAAGGGCGCGTTTGGCCAGTGCAACTACGCGGCCGCCAAGGCGGGCGTGCATGGCTTCAGCAAGGCGCTGGCACTGGAAGTGGCGCGCCACGGCATCACCGTCAACACCGTCTCGCCCGGTTACCTGCGCACGCAGATGGTGACAGCCGTGCCGGCCAATATCCTGGAAACGAAGATCCTGCCGCAGATTCCCCTGGGCCGCCTGGGCGAGCCGGACGAGGTGGCGGCCCTGGTGGCCTACCTGGCGTCCGACGAAGCGGCGTTCGTCACGGGCGCGAATATCGCCATCAATGGCGGGCAGCACATGAGTTAAGCAAGCGTAGAGCTTGCAGTAGGGCAATGGCAGTAGAGGAGACCCGTCCACCCAGCCGGCACACAGAGGCTGACGGGAAGACGAACAGCAGCATGGCAGCGCGGATGGAAAGCAGGGGGCGGGGCAGCGATGCCTTGCCCCCTTGCCGCAGCACCAGGTCAGCGCTGGTTTTTTTCCAGCCGCGTCTGGCAATCGATGCACAGGCGCGCCTCGGGGCGCGCATTCAGGCGAGACAGGCCGATGGCTTCGCCGCAGTTGTCGCACAGGCCATAGCTGCCATTGGCAGATTTGGCCAGCGCGTGCTTGATGATGGCCAGCTGCGCCAGGTTGTGCTCGGCCGCTTCGCTGACGAGGGCGTTCAAGGTGCGCACGCTGGCGTTGTCGGCAGGCGAGGCTTCTATTTCATTGAGCAGCGAGGCGCGCGCATCCGCCTCGGCAGCTTCGTTCTCGAGCTGTTCCAGCAACGCCAGCTTGCGTTGCTCCAGCACGCCCTGCAGGCGCTGCAACTGGTCTTGCGGCAATCCATTCATGGCTGTCCCCGATAGGAGTCTCTCCTACATGGTAGTCCAGGATTGGCCGCTCTGCTTGCGCTAATGCCCGCGCCGCGTTTGATGCGGCGCAGGCAGGCAAGGGCTGTTCTATGCTGGTTCTTTCAAGCAGTTGACCATCCAGGCCACGCCGAACTGGTCTTTCAGCATGCCGAAGCGTTTGGCCCAGAACGTTTCCTCCAATGGCATCTGGATGTTGCCGTCACGCGCGAGTGCGTCGAAAGCCCGTTCCGCTTCCTCCGGCGTGTCGAGGGTTAGGCAGACCGAGCAGCCACTCATGCCCTTGGCGCCATCCTCGGTGCAGCCGCCGTCCGAGCCCATCAGCATGGTGGCCCCCAGCTGCACGGAGCCATGCATGATCTTGTCGTACCAGTCTTCCTTGACTTGCTCCTGGCCTGGTGAGCCGCGATACGGCATCAGGCACAGGTCTGTGCCATGCAGGTGCTGGCGGTAGTATTCCAGCGCTTGCGCGCAGTTTCCATCGAATTGCAAATACGGTTCGATACGCATGTTGGTCTCCTCTGGCCATCGCTCCGCCGGCACGATTGCCATGCGGGGCTGTCCCAGTATAGGCGCTCGCTAGCCAATTTCAATCAGTCCGGCGCCATCTCTTGCAGCCGCTCACGCACCTTGCCCAGGGTGCCGAGGATGCGCTCGGGATTGCCTGCCAGGACGGCGCTGCCCAGGTGCAACAAGCTCGTTGCCAGGCTGATCCAGTGCCGCACGTCGTCGTTGCGGGCAATGCGCAGGCGCACCGTGTCAAGCAGGCCGCTGAGCTGGCGCTGCGCCGTTTCCAGGCCGTCCACCGTGTGCCCGGCCGCATCGGCATACAGCTGGTTGGCTTGCTGGCGCAAGGCCACTTCCAGGGCGAAGACGGCCTGTGCCTGGCTGTGGCTGATGCCGTTTGCTCCCTGGCTGGCGCGCTTGCGGATAGCGCGCATGACGGCGCCATGCAGGGTGACGGCCGCCTGCGACAAGCTGTCAGCCAGTTGTTCGACGCGCATGGCGCTGCTGAGCGCCGCTTCGCGGCGTTCGCTGCTGCTCCTGCCTACTGATCCGTCCATCTTGCCTCCGTGGTGGTGAGGGTGGCAGCGAGGTGGGTGTGTTCGCGCCCCAGTGCCGCCAGTTGCCGGCGCGTCAATGTATGGCGCAGACCAAGCAGGCGGTATTCCTCGGTTTTGCTTTGTTGCATGTTTTTCGCCAGCACGGCCAGCAGGCGCTGCTGCGGCGTGTCGGCATAGGCGATTTCCACGTCGAGCAAGCCGAGCACCATGTCGCGCTCGTTATCGCCGCTCTTGTCGTACAGCAGCAGCAAGCTGTCGAGCGCGGCCAGCAAGGCTTGCAGCGGCGCGTCGCCATCGTGCAGCACCTGGGCCAGGTGCGCCTGCTGGTTGGCCGCACCGCCCAGGCGCGCGAGTTGTTGCAGCAACAGGGTATAGGCGCTGACGTGGCGGTCGTCGATGCCGCTGCCTGGCCAGGCGCGGATGGCAGCGCCAGCGCTGGCCAGTTCGGGCTGCACCTCATACGCATCGGCTTGTGCCAGCCGGCCCAGCGCCTGCAGGTACAGGCGCACGGCCTGCGCCAGGCGCGCGACATCCGCTTGCGCGGCGTGGCGCTGCGCATCGAGCAGGCGTTCGCGCGCGTCTTCGGCGGGCGACAGATAGGGACGGGCGCGCTGGTAGCTGTCCACGTGGCGCTGCGACAGCTCGCTGAAGGCACTCAGGGCATCGGTGCCGGCGGCCAGGGCGCGCACTTGCGCCAGGTCGGTGCGCGCGGTGGTGCAGCCGCACAGCACCATCGTCAGGCACAGGTTCAGGCAAAGGGCGCGGCGATGGCGGGTAGGCAGGGCGGACACGTTACCTCTCGACAGGAAATGCTGTATGGAAAGGTATTGTGGTGCCGGCCTGCGCCGCCCGCCTTGTGCGGGCGCAAGCGCGCTGCGATCAGGCGCCGATAGTGGCCGCTGTGCCCGCTGCGCCCGCTGCGGCTGTCAATTGCTCGCGCCAGCCCAGTCCCGCCACGGTGTCGCTGACGGGACGGTACTCGCAGCCGACCCAGCCTGCATAGCCGACTTGCTCCAGCAGTCTGAATATGTGGCGGTAATTGATCTCGCCCGTGCCCGGTTCGTGGCGGCCCGGCGTGTCGGCGATCTGGATGTGGCGGATCAGGGGCAGCAGGGCGCGGATGGTGTTGCTCAGTTCGCCCTCCATGCGTTGCATGTGATAAATGTCGTATTGCAGGAAGATATTGCTGCGCTGGCAGTCGGCGATGATGTCGGCCGCCTGCCTGCTATGGTGCAGAAAGTAAGCGGGCATGTCGTAGTGGTTGATCGGCTCGATCAACACATTGATGCCATGCGGACGGCAGGCGTCTGCCGCAAACTGCAGATTGCCGATCAAGCTTTGCCGCGCCCGCTCCAGGCTCATGCCGGGCGGCACGATGCCGGCCATGCAGTGCAGCTGTTTCGCGCCGAGCGCCAGCGCGTAGTTGAGCGCCAGTTGCACGTTGCTGCGAAATTCCTCGCTCCGGCGCGGATCGCAGGCGATGCCCCGTTCGCCGTGTTCCCAGTCGCCGGGCGGGAAGTTGAACACGGCCAGCTGCAAATGGTGGCGTTCCAGCCGCATGGCGATTTGCCGCGCTTCGACGGCATAGGGAAACAGGAATTCGACGGCATCGAAGCCCGCCTCCCTGGCGGCGGCAAAGCGGTCCAGAAAGGGCAGTTCGGTAAACATCATGCTGAGGTTGGCAGCGAAGTTCGGCATGGCAGCACGCAAGTGAGGACGATGGATACTATCCTAGCCCAAATCGGCCATTGGTGGCGTGCATAAAAAAACCGTTCCAGAAGCAAGTTCTGGAACGGTTTTTGTCGTCTTTTTATAAAGACAAACGTCGCCTGAAAGCGTAGCGAGCGGGAGTGATATTGCGTCGAGTAGCGCAGCCGTACAGGAGTACGGCGAGCAACCCAAACGCAAAGCGCCCCGCGCAGTAGCTTTCAGGCCGCGTTTTAACGGCCGCGGCCGCCGGAACGGTGATTGGCTGCCGAACGCGGCGCATTGCCCGAACGGTTGCCGCCGCCACCGCCGCCCGCTGGACCGGCGCTGCGTGGCTTGGCGCCGCTGCCGCCGGTTTTCACGCGCACCACGGCGCCGGCTGGCGCGCGGCTGTTGTTGCGGTGACCGCCGGTGCCGCTGCGCAATTGCACAGGCTGGGCGCGGGCGTTCAAGTCTGGCTCGAAGCCTTCGATGACTTCGCGCGGCAGAGTTTGCTTGATCAGCTTTTCGATGTCTTTCAACATTTCGTGCTCATCCACGCAGACCAGCGATACGGCTTCGCCCTTGGCGCCGGCACGGCCCGTGCGGCCGATACGGTGCACATAGTCTTCCGGAATGTTCGGCAAGTCGTAGTTGACGACGTGCGGCAACTGGTCGATATCGATACCGCGCGCGGCGATGTCGGTGGCGACCAGCACTTGCAGCGTGCCATCCTTGAACTCGGACAGCGCGCGCGTGCGCGCCGACTGGCTCTTGTTGCCGTGGATGGCCAGGGCGCCGATGCCGTCCGCGCCCAGCTGCTCGACCAGTTTATTGGCGCCGTGCTTGGTGCGTGTAAACACCAGTACTTGCGTCCAGTTATTCGACTTGATCAGGTAAGACAGCATCGGGTGCTTCTTGTCGCGGTCGACCGGATGGATTTTTTGCTGGATGACTTCCACGGTCGAATTGCGGCGCGCCACTTCGATCATGGCCGGCTTGTTCAGCAAGCCGTCGGCCAGGGCCTTGATCTCTTCCGAGAACGTGGCCGAGAACAGCAGGTTCTGGCGTTTCGGCGGCAGCACGGCCAGCACTTTCTTGATGTCGCGGATGAAACCCATGTCGAGCATGCGGTCGGCTTCGTCGAGGATCAGGATTTCCACTTTCGACAAATCAACGGTGCCCTGGCCCATGTGGTCCAGCAAACGGCCCGGTGTGGCGACGAGCACGTCGACGCCGTGCTTCAGCTGCTTGATTTGCGGGTTGATGCCGACGCCGCCGAAGATCACGGTGGAGTTCAGCTTGGTGTACTTGCCATAAGTGCGCACGCTTTCCTCGACCTGCGCGGCGAGTTCGCGCGTCGGTGCCAGGATCAGGGCGCGGATCGGGCGCGTGGAAGTGTTGCTGGTGATGGCTGCGCCATTCGCGTCAGTCGACAGGCGGTGCAGCAAGGGCAGGGTGAAACCGGCCGTCTTGCCGGTGCCGGTTTGTGCGCCGGCCAGCAAGTCGCCGCCAGCCAGCACGGCGGGAATCGCCTGCGTCTGGATCGGGGTCGGCACGGTGTAGCCGTGTTCGGTAACGGCACGTACGATAGCGTCGGACAATCCGAGGGAGGAAAAGGACATGGTAACTTTATTGTGAGATCGGCCTGTCGCCATCGGGGGGCGCCAGTCGCAGGCAATCAGATTAGGGGTCGAAAGACAGCGGCAAGGGGACTGGTCATATGTGCCGCACACGCGAAGTATAACAGCATGTCAAAAAAGCGTTCCAATTGTTTCAAGTTTGTAAGACCGGGAGCGTGGCAGGCTGATCATGTGACGTATGTCGCAAATTCTGCTTGCAACGATGTGACAGTTGTCGCACAATTGGTGCATTCGTCACATGAGGGGATTCCATGGCCACGCCATCCGTTACCGAATTATCGTTATTGAAAGCCCTGTGGAAAGAGCCGCCCCTGTCCGCGCGCGAACTGCATGCCAGGGTAGAAGATGAGCTGGGCTGGTCTTTTTCCTCCACGCGCAAGACGGTCGAACGCATGCTGGACAAGGGCATGCTGGCGCAGCGCAGCGTGCACGGCGTGCTCGTGTATGAAGCGAGCGTCGATAAAGTGGCGACCCTGGCAGCGTTTGCCCACGATTTCGGCCGCCGTGTGATGGAAATCGACAGCCCCCTGCCAGTCAGTATGTTCAGCGGCAGCAAATTGGTGGACCGTGAGGAACTGGCCGAACTGGAGCAACTGCTGCACGACTGGCCGCTTGAGCCGAAGGAGTAAGCGATGAGCGCCTTGAACCTGTTGCAGGCCAGCGCCGCCTGCCTGCTGAGCGGACTGTTGTTGCAGGGAATGATGTTTCTCGCGCAACGGCGCTGGCCCGCGCTGCGCGCCCAGCGCAGCGTATGGCTGGGTGCGCAACTGGTGCTGGCGAGCGTGTTTGCGCTGAGCTTGCTGCCCGACAGCCGGCACGTCAGCGTGGTGCCTGCCGTCAACCTGCCCGCCGCCATCGCCACGCCGGCCCCGGTGACGCAATTGTTTGCTGTGGCGAAGGCTGCGCCAGCCATGGCCGTTGGCGCGCCCCAGGCCGATGCCCCGGCCGCCACGGCTTGGCTGAGTTGGCTTGCACCGGGCTGGCTGGGCATTTATCTGCTGGGTATCGCCTGCGTGGCGTGGCGCTACTGGCGCGGTCGCGCCACCTTGCGGGCCCTGCTCAAGGCGGCACAGCCCTTGGATGCGGCGGCGCTGGCCATGCATGCCGCTTTTTCACCTGCGCAATTGCAGCAATTGCAAACGCAGGGCATGGGCGTACTGGAAATCGACGCGCCTGTCTCGGCCATGCTTGTCGGCGTCTGGCGTCCCCGTTTGCTGTTGCCTGCGCATTTGCGGCAATTCACGCCGGAGCAGCAGCAACTGGTGATTGAGCATGAATTGACGCATGCGCGCCGCCGTGATCCGCTCGTCCAGTGGCTGGCGGCGTTGGCCTACCTGCTGCTGTGGTTCAACCCGGCAATGCGCTGGCTGGGCGGGCAACTGGCTTGGGCGCAGGAGCTTGCTTGTGACCGCCACGTGCTGGCCGGCCGTCCCCAACAGCAGCGTCAGCAGTATGCGGCCGCCCTGGTGCGCCAACTGAGCCTGCAAACCCGCTTTCCCGCTGGCCTGGCGTTCGGCGGCAAGCCGGGCGGCATGCTCGAGCGTGTTGCCCGCATGCGCGATGTGCAGACGGGCGCCATGCACTGGTCCGTCAAGGCTGGCTTGGCGCTGACGCTGTGCACGCTGGGCGCGGCCAGCGTGGTCTTGCAGCCGGCCCTGGCCTGGACGGCAGGCGAATCTGCGCTTCTGGCCAAGGCGACAGACTGGCGTCATCCCCTGGCCAGCATGCGCGTGACGGGTTTCTTTGGCGTGGTGCGCCCCGCCACGCCCAAGGGTTTGCGCGGACTGGACCTGGCCGCCAGCCGGGGCACGCCTGTGTTTGCCGTGGCGGACGGTATGGCGACGGTCAAGCACGACGAGTGGCTGGGCAAGTTCGTGCGTATCAACCATGGCGGCGGCATCGAGTCGCTGTACGCCCACCTCGACAGCGTTGCGCTGGTCGATGGCGCCGTGGTCAAAGCCGGGCAAACCCTCGGCACGGCCGGCGCCACGGGCCGGGCGACGGGGCCGCACCTGCACTTTCAGGTGCGCCAGGATGGCCGCGTGCAAGATCCGCAAACGCGGCTCGCGGGCCTCGACGCCAACGCGAGCGAACACGCGCTGCGCATGCGCAAGGAGCAGTTCGGACGCTGACGCCTGCCATCAGTGCCGCAGGTCGGGCGGGTGCGGCGCATCCCCCGGCCACCATTCACCCTTTTCGGGATATTCCATGCGATTGAGTCTATTTTTGTGCAGCCTTGCGCTGCCGTTGACGGCGCACGTCAGTGCCGACGATGCCATCCCCGACAGCACGCTTCCTTCCGTCACCGTCAGCGCGGGCAAGGCGGACCAGCGCCGCAACGATACCGTGTCGAGCATCGTCGTCGGCCATGCGGAATTGATACGCCAGGGCGACCGCAGCTTGTCCGACGCCCTGAAGCGCCTGCCCGGCATTTCCATCGGCGGCGCGCCCGGCGCGGGGCAGGGCGGGCAAATCCAGATGCGCGGGCTGGGCCAGGGTTATACCTTGATCATGCTCAATGGCGTGCCTGTGCCGCCCGGCTTTTCGCTCGACTCTCTGGATCCGGAACTGGTCGAGCGCGTGGAAATCATGCGCGCCGCCACGGCGGAGTTTTCCGCGCAGGCGATTGCCGGTTCCATCAACATCGTGCTGAAAAAGTCGGGCGGGCGGAGCGAACGCACGTTCAAGCTGGGGGCGTCCGGCAGCCATGGCATGCCCGCCGGCAGCGCCACCGTGCAATGGTCGGACAAGGATGGCCGAATGTCGTATGCGCTGGCCGGCACGCTCAGTCACACGGGCCGCGAGGCACTGCTCGACGAGTGGAGCCGCGAATTTGATGGCGGCGGCACTCCCACGGTGGTGCGCCATACACCGCTCACCGAACGCGTGAAGAGCGACGGCATTGAGCTGGCACCCCGTTTGCAATGGGCGCTGGAGGGCGAGGACAGCCTGGCCTGGCAAAGCCTGGTCAATCTGCGCCGCCTGGCCAGCCGCCGCCATGCACTGGAAACGACTTACCTGGGCGCCAATACGGCGTATCCCGAAAATCAGGCGAATTTCAAGCAGGACAGCAGCACCGTGCGCAGCGATCTGCACTGGCTGCGCAAGTTCGCGCAAGGCGCCAGTCTCGACGTGAAGCTGGGTGTCAGTTACAACCACCGCGTCAATGATTATCGGTTCCTGGGCAGCGGCGCGGCCCCAGGGCAGGGCACGACGCGCCTGGTCGATTCGGGCGTGGACGAGGTGGACGTGCATGCGAGTGGCACCTACCGCCGCGCGCTGGGGCAGCACCACGTTCTGGCGGCGGGATGGGATGCCGGGCACCGGCGGCGCGCGGATTTCCGCCGCGAACGCCAGCTGGAGCCGGGCGGCCCGCCCGTCCTTGCAGACGAGGACTATGCGGCCACGCTGCGGCGCCTGGCGCTCTTCGCGCAGGATGAGTGGCAGCTGTCGGCGCGCTGGTCGCTGTACCTGGGCTTGCGCTGGGAAGTCTTGCGCACGGCCAGCGCCCCCGCCGACGTGCGCTCGCAAGTGTGGAGTCCGCTGCTGCAAAGCCTGTGGAAGCTGGGCCCCAGCGACCAGTTGCGCCTGGCTCTCACGCGCACCTACAAGGCGCCGCAGATTTTCGAGCTGATCCCGCGCCCGTACACGGTCGATAACGGCAACAGCCCCACGAATCCCGACAACCAGGGCAACCCGGCGCTGCGTCCGGAACTGGCGTGGGGCTTGGATGCGGCCTATGAATATTACCTGGGAGGCGGGGGAGATGGCGCCATGCTGGGTGCCAGCGCCTCGCTGCGGCGCATCAGCGACGTGATGCTGGACCGGCTGTACCAGGAGAACGGGCGCTGGGTGTCCACCCCCGTCAACAAGGGCAAGGCGGAGGTGCGTGGCATCGCGCTGGAAGCGAAACTGCCGTTGAAAGTGCTGTTGGCGGGCGCTCCCGCGTTGGATCTGCGCGCCAATGTGGCGCGCAACTGGTCGAGGGTCGATGCCGTCGCCGGCCCCGATAACCGGCTCGACAGCCAGCTGCCGTGGAGTGCCAACCTGGGGGCGGACTACCAGCTGGCCAGCTTGCCCTTGAGTGTAGGCGCTAACATGAACTACCAGGCGGGCGGGCGTTCACGCGAGTCCAGCCAACTGCTGGCCTACCAGGGCGCCAGGCGCGAGCTCGATGTGCACGCATTGTGGAAACTCGGTGACAAGCTGCGCGTGCGCGTGTCGGGCGCCAACCTGCTGGCCCAGGCCATCCGCACGCGCAGCCTGTATGCGGATGGTGCGGGCAGCCTGCTGCGCACGGTCGATACGGGCAGCTACCGCACGCTGCGCGTCATGCTTGAAGGCCCCTTGTAGGCTTTGTAGCTAGTCGTCGATCTCCCCGACGGCGTAGTCCACGCCCTGCGCATCGAGGTAGGCGCGCACGGTGGCCAGGCCGTGCCAGGGATCCGGGCGCAGGTACTGACATATATACAGGCCGGCGTCCGTCAGCCTGGCGTCGGTGTCGGGCATGGCGGCGCCGGCCGGGCGCGGCGCCGGCGCCGCCAACTCTGGCAGCTGCGCGAGGTGCTGGCGCTGTTCCTGCGTCAGGCTGGCCGTGATCCTGAATTCAAATCCCATGTTTTCTCCTTGATGAGCGGGGTGCTGTAGCGGCTATTCTGTATCATCGAAAAAATCGCATATAGCTTGGCATTCTTTCCGTTTTTGTTTTCAAAGTATCTCGTTCATACTGCATAGCACTGGCCCGGAATACACAGTGTGACGCAAGGGCAGGAGCAGAAACACCGTATAACGACATCCTTTTTTCATATTCAATTATTTTCACTAAGGAAAACATCATGCCTATCGCTACCGCCCAAGCCGCACAAAAACTGCTGACCCCGAACGATCATACCCTGATCATGATCGACCACCAGTCGCAGATGGCGTTCGCCACCCGCTCCATCGACCTGGCCCTGCTGCGCAACAACGCGGCCCTGGTGGCCAAGGCGGCGTTTGAATTCAAGGTGCCGACGATCCTGACGACGGTGGCAGCGGAATCGTTCTCCGGCCCCATCTTCGATGAAATCCAGTCCGTCTTCCCCGAGCAGGCGCCGGTCGACCGCACCACGATGAACACTTGGGAAGATGCGCGCATCGCCGACAAGGTGAATGGCTACGGCAAGGGCAAGATCGTGCTGGCCGGTCTGTGGACGTCCGTCTGCATCGTCGGCCCCGCGCTGTCGGCGCTGGAGCAGGGTTTTGAAGTGTATGTGATCGCCGACGCCAGCGGCGACGTCTCCGACGAAGCGCATGCGATGGCGATGCAACGCATGCTGCAGGCGGGGGCGCAGCCGATGACGTCCGTGCAATACTTGCTGGAACTGCAGCGCGACTGGGCCCGTGGCGAGACCTACAATGAAACGGTGGCGACGGCCGTGGCGCACGGCGGCGGCTATGGCCTGGGTCTGATCTACGCCAAATCCATGTTCAATGCTAGCGAAGGCCATTGATTTTTCACTGATGCCCAGGCCCCGCCGCCCGCCGGCAGGGCCGTTTTTTCACCTGATTCGGGAGTTCCCATGCACGCAAACACGATCTTGTTGAATGGCCGTTTCCACACGGTCGACAGGACGCAGCCGCTGGCGTCCGCCGTTGCCATCGCCGATGGAAAATTCCTCGCCGTGGGCGACGTTGACGACGTGATGCGTCATCGCGGCCCCGCCACGCAGATAATCGATCTCGATGGCCGCACGGTGATTCCCGGCCTGAATGACTCGCATCTGCACCTGATCCGCGGCGGCTTGAACTACAACCTGGAATTGCGCTGGGAAGGCGTGCCCTCGCTGGCCGACGCCTTGCGCATGCTCAAGGAGCAAGCCTTGCGCACGCCGAATCCGCAATGGGTGCGCGTGGTGGGCGGCTGGACGGAATTTCAGTTCGCGGAAAAACGCATGCCGACGCTGGATGAAATCAACGCGGCCGCGCCGGACACGCCCGTCTTCATCCTGCACCTGTACGACCGCGCCTTGCTGAACCGCGCCGCCCTGCGCGCCGTCGGCTACGATAAAAATACGCCAAACCCGCCGGGCGGCGAAATCGTGCGCGACGCGGCGGGCAACCCGACCGGCCTGCTGATCGCCCGGCCGAACGCCATGATCTTGTATGCGACCCTGGCCAGAGGCCCGAAGCTGCCGCTGGAATTGCAGGTTAATTCCACGCGCCAGTTCATGCGCGAATTGAACCGCCTTGGCATCACCAGCGCCATCGACGCGGGCGGCGGCTTCCAGAATTATCCCGAGGATTACGCCGTCGTCGACGAACTGGCGCAAAAAGAGCAGTTGACCATCCGCATCGCCTACAACCTGTTCACGCAAAACAAGGGCGCGGAATTGCAGGACTTCCAGAAGTGGACGGGCATGGTGAAACCGGGCGACGGCACGGATTTCTATCGCCATAACGGCGCCGGCGAAATGCTGGTCTTTTCCGCCGCCGACTTCGAGGATTTCCTCGAGCCGCGCCCGGAGCTGGCGGCCGGCATGGAAGATGAACTGGAAAAAGTCGTGCGCCATCTGGTCGAACAGCGCTGGCCCTTCCGGCTGCACGCCACCTATGACGAATCGATCAGCCGCATGCTCGACGTGTTTGAAAAGGTCAACCGCGACACGCCGTTCGGCGGCTTGCACTGGCTGTTCGACCATGCGGAAACCATCAGCCCTAAAAATATCGACCGCGTCAAGGCGCTGGGCGGCGGCCTGGCCATCCAGCACCGCATGGCTTTCCAGGGCGAGTATTTTGTCGAGCGCTATGGCGCCGACGCAGCCAAGGCCATGCCGCCCGTGCAGCGCATGCTGGACGCGGGCGTGCCCGTGGGCGGCGGCACGGATGCCACGCGGGTGGCCAGCTACAACCCGTGGACGGCGCTGTACTGGCTGGTCTCCGGGCGCACCGTGGGCGGCCTGGCCCTGACGGATGCGGCGGGCAGATTGTCGCGCGACACGGCGCTGGAACTGTGGACGGCGGGCAGCGCCTGGTTTTCCAGTGAGCAAGGCAAGAAGGGCCGCATCCGTGCAGGCATGCTGGCCGACCTGAGTGTACTGTCGGCCGATTATTTTACGCTGCCGGAAGAAGCGATCAAGTCCATCGAATCCGTGCTGACCATGGTGGGTGGGAAAATCGTATACGGCCAGGCGGAATTTGCGACCCTGGCGCCGCCTTTGATTCCCGTGCTGCCCGAGTGGTCGCCCGTGCGCACGGTGCCCGGTCATTACCGTCCCGTGGTTGCGCAAACGCAAGCCTTGCTGCCGCACCAGTGCGCGGGCGCCTGCGGCGTGCATGCGCATGCCCACGACCGGGCGCGCAAGTCGGCCGTGCCGATCAGCGATTTTTCCGGTTTCTGGGGCACGCTGGGCTGCAGCTGCTTCGCTTTCTAGCAAGCGGCCGGGCCTTATTTGGAAATGCGCAGGATGGCCGAGGCGAGCCGGGTAAAGCAGGGGCTCAGCTCGCTTTCGGTGGCCGCGTAGCAATACAGGCCCATGGGTTCCGCCGGTTTGCGGCAAGTCGCTTTCGCATCGGGCGCATTGGCCAGGCAGCGCAGCAAGTCTTCGCCCTTTTCCTTGTCAGGGCCCTCGGGCTTGGTCAGCGAGCCGCCCATGCCCAGGGTAAAGATGAAGATGTCTTCCTGGCGCGCCTTGGCCGCCATCGCTTCGACCAGGTTGCGCGAGGCGCGGTGCACATTGGTCCATCCGCGTTGCGGCGTCGACAGTGAACTGGTGACGACGCGCGGCGCATTGGTCACGATGGGAAATTCCCGCAAGGCCGCCTGGCCGGCCGTGTCGCCGTCGTGGCTGGCGTTGTACCAGTCAGGCAGGCTGGTCACGTCGCCGGCCTTGCAGTCATTGAACGGCCTGAGCTTGTCGCTGGCCGCATCGATCCGGTACAGGCCGTCCACGCCCGTGGCCGAACCCTGGGGCAGGTCGGTCGGGGTGGCGATCGACCCCGCCTTGCGGCAGTTGCCGCTGTCGGCCGGGAAAAAGTGGGAAGAAAACGCGGCCGGCGAGCCATCGGAAAAAAATACGATCACGCGCAGGCTGGAGCGCCGGGAAGCATCTATCTTGCCGAGCTGGTTACGGGCATGCCACATGCCTTCGGCCGAATTGGTGCCGCCGTCGAAATGGTATTGGCCGATGGCGGCGCTGGCGGCGAAGCGGTCGAAGCCGCGGTCGACGGTGCGGATCGGCAAATCGATCTGCGCGCCGCTGGCGAAATGCAGCAGGCCGACCCGGTCCACGCTGGCATTGAATTTGTCGAGGAAAGCGATGCCCGCCGCCTTCACCGCTTCGGCATTGAGCCGGAGGGAGCCGGAGGTATCCATCACCAGCACCATGTCGAGGTCCTTGCGGACGGTTTGCGCGCGTGCCGACACTTCCAGCGTCTTGAAACCGAGCACGCCCATCAGCGAGACGGGCAGCGAGGCCCTGGCCGCCACGTCGACCGTCACGGTGCCGCCGTCGAAATGCACGCCGACCTGATCGAGCGTCGGTGTGGAGAGCAGGAATTTGTCGGGGTAGTTGATGTTGAAGAACTTCTGTGCCGACAGCCGCGCATTGGCCTCCTGCGCGTCGCGGCTGTCGCCGGTGCTCACGCCGCGCGCCGCCGCCAGGCTGGCGGCATCGACAGCCGCATTCAGCTTGGCCTTGACCAGGTAGCCGAGCGCGGAATCGAGCGCCAGTCCTACCGAGCCGATCAGCACGACGGCCGACAGCGCCACCATCACCAATACCTGTCCCGCCTGTTTTTTGTCTGGTGCGCGCATCAGAATACCGTCATTGAATACAGGTCGGGGCCGAGCAGCGGCGCCTTGCCGGCACGCGTATCGATCGTGCCGAACAGCATGTCGAAATGGTAGAACGTCTCCACTGCATAGATCAGTTCGCCATCGGCTAGCTGGCCCTGCATCAGGTCCACGCCCGTCGCCGTGTCGTTCTTGCCGATATTGTCGCAGGCGCCGTTCGCAGCCCAACTGGCGCACTGCCATACCTGGCTGTCCGGCTGGTAGGCGTTGCGCTGCGCGCCCGCGTTCCAGCGGTACTGCTCCAGCACGATATTGCGCACGCTGCCATTCGGGCCGGCGGCGTAGCCCATGATCTTGGTGATGTAGATCATGCCGCGCGCCGACATGTCCAGCGGCGGGGTGGTGGCGGCCAGCGCATTCATGATGCTCTGGCTGGAGCCGCTCAGGTCGGACGTGGCGCGCGCGGACAAGTTGGCGCCTTCGCGGCTGATGTTGAGCAGGATGATCTTGGCCTGGATGGCGCGCGACATGTCGACCACCATGAACAGCAGCAGTGCCAGCAGCGGCAGCACGATGGCAAATTCCACGGCGGCGATGCCGCGCGCACCGCGCCGCGCAGGTAGGCTGCAGCGCATCACAGGCCGCCAAAGCTTTCATTGCGCATGGTGGCGGCCACCACGAAATGCGCCTGACCGTCGTGGAACAGGGCCCTGATCATGGGCGTGGCAAATGCCCAGCGGCAATCGACGGAGATGACGACGATATCGCCGGCCTGGCCGAACATGGCGGCGCCGACCGCAGCGCTGCCGTTGACGGAGATCACGGGGCTGACCTTGTCATACATGCCCATGGAACTGTCGCGTATTTTTTGCATCACGGCCTGGTAGCGCTGCTGGTTGGCGCTGTCAGGATCGAGGTCTTTGGCCCCCGTGACGGCATAGCGCGCGCCTTCGCGTACGGCATGCTGCATGGTCATATTGGCAAAATAGGCCATGCTCAATTCAATGATGCCGATTATCAGCATGAGAAAGACCGGTGCTATCAGGGCCAATTCAACCAGCGTGGTGCCGCCCTGTCCGCTTTGCTTGCGGAATATGCGGGAATCGACCTGTTTTAAACGCATTGGAATAATCCGGTTAAGTTCCGCGATGACGAATGTCGGGCGGCTGGCATTGGGCCATTTGACTGGCGATTATTCTATATCGATTTTCAAGGGCGTGGCCGTCATTTAAATTATTACAGGTCAAGATAATCGTAATTAACTGCGTTATTTCAAGTGTGCCGGCCCCGTCCTTACAGGGCCGGGAGTAATATGCGCGGGTATGAAAACAAGCCTGGTGTCAGGATTGTCCTGCGTGCAGGCAAGGACTTGTTTTGCAAGGTGATTCAACAAAAATGCTGCAACGTAAGCAACAGCAGCGGTGGCAGCAGCGATGGCGCGCCCGCGGCGCGCCCGTACTGGCCACGCTGCCCATCCATCGGCACACGCCCGGCATGCGGCGACCGCCGGCCTGGGGCACGCACCGCGTTTGCGCGTGCCGGACCAAGGCCTCTTCCTTTGTGCCCCCATGACTTCTTTCCCCTGCACGCGGCGGCAGAAGGCGCGCGGACGAGGCAGGCAAGCCGATTCGGATCAACAACATGCCCCCGATGGGAGTGTGCTTCAAGTAAAGAGGTAAAGCATGTCAACAAAAAATGTCATACGCGTCATGCTGGTGTCGGATCACAAGACCTGGCTGTGGGGCTTGGAGCAGTTGCTCGCCGGCGCCCAGCCGGCGATGCAGGTGGTGGCCAGCTCCACCGAGATCGATAGCGCGCTGCTGCTGGCCCGGACCCTGTGTCCCGATGTCATCGTGCTCGACGCCGATCTTGGCTGCGGCGGCGCCTGCGCCATCGATTATCTGCCGGAGCTGCTCGGCAATGGCGTGTCGCGGGCCTTGCTGTTCAGCGGCACGCAGGACCAGGCCGCATGCGGGCGCGCTGTGCGCAGTGGCGCGCGCGCGGTGATGGGCAAGGAAACGCCGGTCAAGCAAATGGTCGACGCCATCGCCCGCCTGCATCAAGGCGAATTGTGCCTCGATCCGGCGCTGCTCGACAGCATGCTGGGAGTGCTGAACAAGCCGGAGGCGGCGCCTGATCCGGAAGAGCAGCGGATCGCTAGGCTGACGCTGAAGGAGCGCAAGATCGTTGCCATGATGGTGGAAGGAAATGGCGCGCTGAACCGCGCGATAGCCCAGCGCGCTTTTATCTCGGAGCAAACCTTGCGTAATCATTTGACATCGATCTACAGCAAGCTCGATGTCACCAACCGCCTGGAATTATATGTGTACGCCACCCGCAACCGGCTGGCCGAGCCCATGCCTGCGGAATGACAGTACATATGTCCTGTTTATGAACAAAAAATTAAGATGGTTTGTACTGCGCATAAAATGACTTTTCTCTGATTCGATTTAATGTTTGTTTATATAAAATACACGCATCAGAAATTGGCAAATAAAAACAAAGATAATGTTTTTATTTTCAGACTGTATTTTCAGTTTTTATAATTTTTAAAATTTGACATGAAAGGGAATAATATGAATTTCATTAAAAACTTTATCGCCGAAGAAGATGGCGTGACTGCCATCGAATATGCGCTGATCGCTGCGCTGGTGGCTGCTGCGCTGGTAACGGCCGTCGGCTATTTCACCACCGGCCTCGATGGCGCCTTCAAGGCGATCGGCACCAAGCTGACGGGCGCGGCGATCTAAGGCGCCTGCCCACCGCGCATCACCCCGGCAGGCCGGCTGCCCATGCGGACCGGCCTGTCGACTTCCCGCCCAACGATGCGCATGCTGTCATGTGCTCGGCTTGCATCAGGTACACGATGGACCCTCATTCTTTCTGGACGTTCAGCCCCGCCATTGTCTTGTGGTGGCTGCTTGCCGCAGCTGTCTGGCATGACGTGCGCCGCCGGCGCATTCCCAACCGCTTGGTGTTTTCCGGCGCCTTGCTTGGCGTGCTGCTCAACAGCCTGGCGCTGCCCGGAGTGACGCCGGCCGGGCCGTGGCTGGCGCTGGTCGGCCTGGCGGTCGGCCTGGGCTTGCTGCTGCCCATGTATGCGATGAAGGCGCTGGGCGCGGGCGACGTCAAGCTGATGGCGATGGTGGGGGCCTTTCTTGGCCCACGCCCCGCCGTGTTTGCGGTGCTGTGCAGTCTGCTTGCTGGCGGCGTGTTGGCGCTGGCCGTCGCCCTGTGCCGGGGCACGCTGCGCCAGGCGATGAGCAATGCCTGGCAATTGCTGCTGCAAGGCTGGCTGCGTGCCGCGGCAGGCGAGCTGCCGCAGGTCGGCGCGTCCGCCGCGCCGAGCGGCAACTTGCCGTACGCGATCGCCATTGCCGTCGGCACCGCCATCTGGCTGGCCCTGGCTGCCGGCGGATATGCATGACGCGCCCGGCACCGAGATGGCCGCGTACGCCCGGAAAACCCTGCGTCATCGGCAGGATCAACATCGAGAGGATAAGTAATGAGAAATAGCCGCGTTGTGATCGTGCTGCTGCTGGCATTGCTGATGGCGGGAGGCGCCGTGCTGGCGGCGGCGCGCTGGATGGCAGGACAAGGCGTGCCGGCCAGCCAGACGGTGATGGTCGCGCTAGTCGATATCGGTGTGGGCGCGAAGGTGACGCCGGCCATGCTGCGCGGCATGGACTGGCCGGCGGGCGCCATGCCGCCGGGGGCGTTTGGCGAGACTGGCGCGCTGGACGGGCGTATCACGCGCACCGCCGTCAGCAGGGGCGAGCCTGTCCTGGAAAGCAAGCTCGCGCCGCCCGGCGCCACCGGTGGCCTGTCGGCCATCGTGGCTGCCGGCAAGCGTGCCATGACCGTGCGCGTGAATGACGTGGTGGGCGTGGCCGGTTTCGCCTTGCCGGGCAATTTCGTCGACATTCTCGTGCATACGCAGGATGACCGCGCCAGGCCGGCGGGCGGCGGGCCGCTGGCCATTTCCAAGATCGTGCTGGAACGCATCCTGGTGCTGGCCGTGGCGCAGGAGTCCGGCCGCGATGACAACAAGCCCAAGGTGGTCAATGCCGTGACCCTGGAGCTGACGCCGGAGCAGGTGGAAAAGCTGGACCTGGCGCGCAGCGTGGGCAGTCTGTCGCTGGTGCTGCGCAACCAGGTCGATCCGGCGCCCGTCAACACGGGCGGCGCTACCAAGGAATCGTTGCTGGAACTGAAGGCGCCGGCGGCCGCGCCGGTGCGCGCGGCGCGGCGCCAAACGGCCCCGGCACGCGCTGCCGCGCGCGACAGCATCACCGTCATCAAGGGCATGGATACCAGCGTCCAGCAATTTTAAAAATCAGCAGGCAAGCGAGCAAGGATGATCGATGAACAAATTTCGTAAGCACGCCTCGAGTGCGGGCATGCGCCTGAGCCTGGCGCTGGGCGGCGTGGCGGCAGGCCTGGCTTTGCCGGGCAGCGCCATCGCGGCGGCGCCGGCCAGGCAGGCCGTCATGTCGCCAGTCGCGGCGCCGGCCATGTCGCTGGGCGCCGATATTGCCCGCCTGGGCGCGCCCGTGCGCATCGCCGTGGGCAAGTCCACCTTGCGCAGCCTGAGCCTGCCGGTGTCGCAGATCGCCGTCAATGATCCGCGGGTGGCCGGCGCCAGGATGCTGGGCTCGTCCAGCCAGCTGTTCGTCTGGGGCCTGGCCCCCGGCAGCACCAACCTGATCCTGTGGGACCGGCAGCAGCGCCCCGTGATCGTCGATATTGAAGTCGAGATCGATGTCGAGGGCTTGCAAGCGCAGCTGGCTTATGTCTTCCCTGGCGAGCGCGCCGTCAAGGCTGGCGCGGCCGGCGGCAGCATCGTGCTGTCGGGGCAGGTGAGCGACAGCGTCAAGGCCAGCCAGATACTGGAGATGGCGCAGGCCTATGCGCAGCGCGGCGCCGGCGAAGCGGCCGCGCCGGCCGACGGCGCCGCCAGTGCGGCCGGTGGCGTCAAGGTCATCAATATGCTATCGATCGCGGCGCCGCAACAGGTCATGCTGGAAGTGAAAATCGCCGAAGTGTCGAAGACCCTGGTCGACCAGCTGGGCGCCAGCGTGGGGATCAGCGGCACGCGTGGCAACTGGACCTACGGCCTGCTGTCGAACCTGCTCAGCGGCAACCCGAGCCAGCTGGGCGCCGTGCACGGCAAGAATGGCAACGGGCTGACGCTGGATGCGCAAAAGCGCGACGGCCTGGTCAAGGTGCTGGCCGAACCGAACATCATGGCCATCAGTGGACAGGAAGCCAGTTTCCTGGCGGGCGGCAAGATTTTCATTCCGGTCGCACAAGACAGCACCACCAACAAGATCACGCTGGAGGAAAAGGAATTCGGCATTGCCGTCAAGTTCACGCCCACCGTGCTGGAAGGCGGACGCATCAATCTGAAGGTGGCGCCGGAAGTGTCGGAGCTGAACCGCGAAGGCATCGGCATCACCACCGGCGGGGGCGCCGCCGCCAATGCGGTGTTGCCGGCATTTACCACGCGGCGCACCACCACCACGGTGCAGCTGTTCGACGGCCAGAGCTTTGCCGTTGGCGGCTTGATCAAGAACAATGTGACGACCAATATCAAGGCCTTGCCCTTCCTGGGCGAGATTCCCGTGCTGGGCGCGCTGTTCCGCAGCAGCGATTTCCAGACCGACCGTACCGAGCTGGTGTTCATCATCACGCCGCACCTGGTCAAGCCACTCGACAGAGCGCTCGATGGCGACATCGTGTTGCCGACTGACGCCTATGTGGCGCCCAGTCGCGGCGAGTTCTTCTTGCAAGGAAAAATGGAAGGCGCCGCCGCGCCACGGCCACGCCAGGAAGCGGCCACGCAGACAGCGCCGGCCGGCCCGGACATTCAATAGGAGCACATCATGCAGCATTCCCTTTTTCTCCCCGTGCTGCTGGCCGCCCTGGCCGTCAGCGGCTGCGCCGCCACCCCGAACCTGGACCGCCAGTTTGGCCACAGCGTCGAGCAACTGCGCTTGCGGCAAGTGCTGTCGCCGCAGGCGGGCGCGAACCGCGACCCCGTGGCCGGCATGGACGGCAAGGCCGCCCATGCCGCCTACACGGCATATCAGAAAAGCTTTGCCGCGCCCGCGCCGCAAGCGGCCGCTTTTACCATCGGCGTCGGGGCGCGCCAGTGAACCTGGCATCGTCATCACAGAACAAGCAAGGCATATCGTGAAAATCGCCATCAATTCCAGGGATGAAAAAACGCTGTCCGAACTGGGGCGGCTGCTGCGCAGCCGCAATCGGCTCGACGAGATCAACACAGGCGGCGAAACGCTCGAACCGCTGCAGGCGGCGCAGTCCCTGCCCGACGTGCTGATCTTCGACCGTCCATCGAACGACGGCGCCGACCTGGCCGCCATCGAGCGCCTCAGCAACCTGCATCCGCGCATGGCCTTCATCGTGCTGTGCCACCATCAGGCGCCTGAATTCCTGCTGCAGGCCATGCGTGCAGGCGTGCGCGACGTGTTGCCGTTTCCCGCCGCGCCGGCCTGCCTGTATGCGGCGCTCGAACGCATCGAGGAAAAGCTGGAGCGGCGCGAGCAAGGCAACGGCAAGGTGCTGGCCTTCATCTCCTGCAAGGGCGGCAGCGGCGCCACCTTCATTGCCAGCAACCTCGGTTATGCGCTGGCCGCCGGCGGCCAGCAGCGCGTTGCCCTGATCGACATGAATTTGCATTTTGGCGATGCCTCGCTCTTCGTTTCCGAGAACAAGCCGCTGGCCACGCTGTCCGACGTCACGCGCGACATCCACCGGCTCGACTCTTCGTTCCTGGGATCGAGCATGCTGCACATCCTGCCCAACTACAGCGTGCTGGCCGCGCCCGAGGACCCGGCCCACGCCAGCGAAGTGGCGCCCGAACACATCGACGCCATCATCAAGCAGGCCAGGCGCCAGTACGATTTCATCGTGCTCGACGTGGGCCGCAACCTTGACGCCGTCAGCGTGCGCGCGCTGGACCACGCCGACATGATTTTTCCTGTCCTGCAGGCGACCTTGCCCTACATCCGCGACGGCAAGCGCCTGCTGGGCATGTTCCGCTCGCTCGAATACGCCAAGGACAAGGTGCATATCATCGTCAACCGTCACGACAAGGGCGGCGAAATCCGCCTGCGCGATCTGGAGGCGGCGTATGGCACGACGGTCTACCGCACCGTGCCGAATCACTACGCCTCGGCGGCCGCCTCGGTCAACCAGGGCGTGCCGATTTTACAGCTCGACAAAGCCAGCCCGATTACCCGCTCGCTGCAGGAATTCGCCGCCAGCCTGGCCGGCGGCGCGGCCAGCACGGCGCGCCAGGGCTGGCTCGGCCGCGTTTTGCGGCGCGCCTGATCCACGCGCTCGATCCACATCCTAGAACAGGAGCATTTCATGGCTAGTTCCCCCATCGCCGTCTTGTCCATCCGCGAACGGCTAGGCAGCGCCAAGATCGCCGCGCTCGCGCCGCAACGCATGGCGGTCATCGACAACCACGGCTACCGTGACCTCAAGCTGCGCATCCATGGGCTGCTGCTCGAACGGGTCGACCTGGAAAGCATGCAGCGCCTGTCGCAGGAGCGCATCCGCGAAGAATTGCGCGGCCTGGTCGAGCGCTTGCTGGAGGAAGAGGCGGTGGTCATCAACGACGCCGAGCGCAAGAGCCTGACGCGCGACATCCAGCACGAGATGCTGGGCTTCGGGCCGCTCGAAACGCTGCTCTCGGATGCCAGCGTGTCGGACATTCTGGTCAATGGCCACAAGCAGGTCTATGTGGAGCGCGCCGGCCGCCTGGAGCTGACCGACGTCAGCTTCGACGATGACGCCCACCTGATGAAAATCATCGACAAGATCGTCTCGCGCGTGGGCCGCCGCATCGATGAATCGAGCCCCATGGTCGATGCGCGCCTGCCCGATGGTTCGCGCGTCAACGCCATCATTCCGCCGCTGGCGATCGACGGCCCGGTGATGTCGATCCGGCGCTTCTCCGTCGACCCGCTGCGCCTGGCCGACCTGGTCGCCTACCAGAGCATGACGGCCGAGATGGCCGAGGTGCTGCAGGGCCTCGGCAAGGCGAAGATGAACATCCTCATTTCCGGCGGCACGGGCAGCGGCAAGACCACCATGCTCAACGTGCTGTCCGGCTTTATCGGCCAGACCGAACGCATCGTGACGGTGGAAGACGCGGCCGAGCTGCAATTGCAGCAGCCGCACGTGGTACGCCTGGAAACGCGCCCCGCCAATATCGAAGGCAAGGGGGAGGTGAGCCAACGCGCGCTGGTGCGCAATGCGCTGCGCATGCGCCCGGACCGCATCATCCTGGGCGAGGTGCGCGGCGCCGAGGCGCTTGACATGCTGGGCGCGATGAACACGGGCCATGAAGGCTCGATGGCGACCATCCACGCCAACACGCCGCGCGACGCCATCACGCGGCTGGAAAACATGATCAGCATGGCGGCGGCCAACCTGCCCAGCAAGGCCATCCGCCAGCAGATCAGCTCGGCCGTGTCGGTGGTGGTGCAAGTGTCGCGCCTGATCGATGGCAAGCGCAAGGTCACGTCGATCCAGGAAATCACGGGCATGGAAGGGGAGGTCATCACGATGCAGGAAATTTTCAGTTTCAGGCAGACCGGCGTGGCCGAGGGCGGCGCGGTGGTCGGGTATTTCTCGGCCAGCGGCATCCGCCCGCGCTTTCTCGAGCGGCTGAATAGCTTTGGCATCGGCGTATCGGGCGCCTTGTTCGAACCTGCCGCGGCGGGACGCTGACCCGCCATGCTTTCTTACCTTGTCTATCTGCTCCTCTTCCTGGCCGTCCTGCTGCTGATGGCTGGCGCCTGGCTGGCGTGGCAAGCGGCGCGCGGGGCGGGCGCGGCGCGAGTGGCGCGGCGCCTGCAGGCCATGTATACGGCCAGCGGCGGCGAACAAGCCCTGTCGATCACCAAGCAGCGCCCACTGAGCACCAATCCGCTGCTGCAAGGCATGTTGGAAGGCTTGCCCGGCGCGCGGCGCCTCGATCAGCTACTGCTGCAGGCGGGCATGCGCTGGCGCGTGGCTGGCTTCCTGGGCTATTGCACGCTGGGCTGGACGGCGGGCCTGCTGGTGGCCAGCGCGCTGCCGCTGCCATGGTATGTGCGCCTTGGCATGAGCGTGGGCGGCGCCGCGCTGCCGTATCTGCTGGTGCGCCGCGCCAGGAGCAAGCGGCTGGTGCGCATCGAGCAGCAACTGCCGGATGCGCTCGACCTGATGGGCCGCGCCATGCGTGCCGGCCATGCCTTTCCGACGGCGCTGAAAATGGTGGGCGAGGAAATGACGGGGCAGCTGGCTGAAGAGTTCCGCGCGGTGTTCGACGAAGTCAGTTTCGGCGTCGCGATGGCCGATGCGCTGGGCAACCTGGCCGCGCGCGTTCCCAGCACGGACTTGCGCTATTTCGTCATCGCCGTGCTGATCCAGCGCGAAACGGGCGGCAACCTGACTGAATTGCTGAGCAGCATCAGCGCCATCATCCGCGATCGCCTGAAATTGCTGGGTCAGGTGCGCGTGCTGTCGGCCGAAGGGCGCATGTCGGCCTGGATTCTGGGTTTGCTGCCGTTTGGCGCGGCGCTGATGATGCACATGATGAATCCGCAGTTTATTGCCGTGCTGTACACGGATGCGGGCGGGCGCAAGATGGTCGGCGTGGCGTTGGGCTTGCTGATGGTTGGCGTGCTCGGCATCAGAAAAATTATCAATATCCGGGTGTGATATGAAAGAAAAGATACGATGAGTAACATGAGTGCGGCGCAGTTGGCTTTGCTGGGCCTGTTGTTCCTGATTGTTTTCGCGCTGGCCCTGCTGATGCTGCGCCTGCTTGCTGGCAATGCGGTGCAGGAGCGGCTGCAGGCGCTGGGCGATGCCGGCGCCGCCGGCGACAGGGAGCGCCTTGCCCGGCGGCGCTGGCTGGTGCACGCCGTCAGCCTGACGCGCCCGCTGGCCAGGTTGTCGCTGCCGGACGAGGGTTGGGAAAGTTCGCCCATCCGCAGCCGCTTCGTCCATGCCGGCTGGCGCAGCCAGGCCGCGCCCGCGCTGTTTTACGCGGCCAAGACCGGCTTGTTCGTGGGCTTGCCGCTGCTGGTGTACTTTCTGCTGCGCCAAGGCGGGCACAATTTGCCGTTGTGGCTGGTCGCGGCCGCCGCCCTCGGCTATTACCTGCCCAATGTCTGGCTGTCGCGCTGCGTGAAACAGCGTCAGCGCGAAGTGTTCGAGACCTTTCCCGATGCGCTGGACCTGATGACGGTGTGTGTCGAAGCGGGGTTGGCGATGGATGCGGCCCTGGCGCGCGTGGCGCAGGAAATCGGGCTGAAAAGCGCGGTCCTGGCCGAAGAGCTGCAACTGGTGACGCTGGAGCTGCGCGCCGGCAGCGCCAAGGACAAGGCCTTGCGCAACCTGGCCCTGCGCACCGGGGTGGAGGATGTGGATGCGCTGGTGACCCTGCTGATCCAGGCCGAGCGCTTCGGCACGAGTATAGCCGCGTCGCTGCGCGTGCAGTCCGACCAGCTGCGCACCAAGCGGCGCCAGCGCGCCGAAGAAACGGCGGCCAGGATCGCCCTCAAACTGCTGTTTCCGCTGATCTTTTTCATCTTTCCATCGTTGATGGTAGTACTGATGGGGCCGGCGTTCCTGCAGATTTACCGCGTGCTGCTGCCGGCCATGCGTGGCAACTGAAGGGACCAAAAAAAAGCTGCCGGAGGAAACTCCGGCAGCTTTTTTTACCTCAGAGCGCGCCTGGCAATCAGGCGAATGGCGTCAGCAGGGTAATCATCTGGCCAAAGATCTTCGGGCTGGCGGCGATGACGTCGCCCTTGTACAGGTAGTCCGATTCGCCGGAAAATTCACCGACGATACCGCCCGATTCCGTGATCATCAGGGCGCCTGCGGCGATATCCCAAGGCTTCAAGCCTTTTTCGTAGAAGCCGTCCAGGCGGCCGCAAGCGACGTAGGCCAGGTCCAGTGCGGCCGAGCCGGCGCAGCGTACGCCCTGGCTGCGTTCGCCCATGATCGCGTACATTTTCAGGTATTCGTCCAGCGCGCGGGCGCTGCCGGCCACGTAGCCGGTGCCCAGCAGGGCGTTCGAGATGCGGTCCAGCTTGGTGACGCGGATGCGTTTTTCGTTCAGGTAGGCGCCGGCGCCCTTGGTGGCCGTGAACAGGTCGTTGCGGACCGGGTCGTAGATGACCGCTTGCGTGACGACGCCGCGATGCGCGAGGGCGATCGAGATGCAGTATTGCGGGAAGCCGTGGATAAAGTTGGTGGTGCCATCGATCGGGTCGATGATCCACTGATATTCATTCTCGTCGTGCGAGTTGGCGGAAGCTCCCGATTCCTCAGCCAGGAACGCGTGGTCCGGGTAGGCTTTGGACAGCACCTCGATGATGGCTTGTTCGGCCGCTTGGTCGACGTCGGTGACGAAATCGTTATGTTGTTTTTCCGTGACGACGACGCGGTCGAGGTCAAAAGAGGCGCGATTGATGACGGCGGCGCCGCGGCGGGCGGCTTTGATCGCCGTGTTGAGCATTGGGTGCATGTGAGCTTCCGTTAAAAGCACGCGACCGCCCAAGGTCGCCTTGCGGCGCCGGTACGATAGAGTGCAAGAATGAATTAAAGAGCGGAGCGGTGCCGAAGTGGTTAAAATCCCGGCCTGGAGTCAGCGTTTTGTGACTCCGTTTCCCGAAATTTCCTGTATCGATACCGCGCAATAGCGCTATTTTAAATGAATCTGCCCGAAATCAACACGTCTCTTTTCAAACGCCTGCGATTTATTCTTGTCGAAACTAGTCGTCCTGGCAACATTGGCGGCGTCGCGCGCGCCATGAAAACGATGGGTTTTTCCGATCTGGTGCTGGTCAACCCTCGTTTCCCCGATGCCTTGACGGACGCGGAAGCGGTGGCCTTTGCCAGCGGCGCGCAGGATATTCTGTCTGGCGCGCGCATCGTCGGCTCGATTGCCGAGGCGCTCGAAGGCTGCAATTACGCGGCGGCCGTGTCGGCCAGATTGCGCGAATTTTCGCCGCCCGTTACCGCCCCGCGCGCCATCGCCAGCCAGCTGGCCGCCAGCGCAGACTTGCACGCGGCCGTCATCTTCGGCAACGAGCGCTTTGGCTTGCCCAACGAGATCGTCGAGCAGTGCAATGTGCTGATCAACATCCCCGCCAATCCCGCGTATTCCTCACTGAACCTGTCGCAGGCGGCGCAGGTCGTCGCTTATGAATGCCGCGTGGCGGCCCTCGGCGATGCGCAGGCGGCCAGTCCCGTCGGTTTCCACGGCGACGCGGCCAGCCTGACGCAGGTCGACGGCATGTATGCGCATCTTGAGCAGGCGCTGGTGGCCATCGATTTCCTCGATGCCGACAATCCGAAAAAGCTCATGCCGCGCCTGAAGCGCCTGTTTTCGCGCACGGGGTTGGAAACGGAAGAGGTCAATATCTTGCGCGGCATCGCCCGGCATATCCTGGCGGTGGCGAAAAAAGGCCCATGATAGAGACCCGGCTGCTGCGCCAGTTCATCGCCGTCGCCGAGGAACTCAATTTTCGCCGCGCGGCCGAACGGCTGCACATGGCGCAGCCGCCGTTGTCGCAGGCGATCCTGCGGCTGGAGGAGGCGCTCGGCTACCCTGTTTTCGAGCGCACCAACCGCAAGGTCAGTCTGACGCCGGCCGGCAGCACTTTTCTGACTACGGCGCGCCAAGTGCTGGCCAGCCTGGAAGAGGGCGTGGCGGCCACGCGCCGCGTGGCGCAGGGCATCGAGGGGCACTTGCGCCTGAGTTTCATCCACATCACGCCGTATGCCCACGTATTGCAAGCCTTGCGCGCTTTCCGCGCCGCCTCGCCCGCCGTGCAATTCACCTTGCGCGAAGCGTCGACGCAGCAACAGGCCGAGTGGCTGGAGCAGGGCGAGGTCGATATCGCCCTGCTGCGCGCGCCGGGGCGCAGCACGCCAGGCTTGCATTTCGAGCGCCTGTCCGGCGAAGACATTGTGGTGGCACTGCCGTCCGACCACCGCTGTGCGGCGCAGGTAAGCGTGGACCTGGCGGACCTGGCCTTTGATGATTTCGTCGCCTCGCCGCGCGACTTGGGTCAGGGTTTCCATGACCAGCTGGCCAGCCTGTGCCTGCATGCGGGCTTCGTGCCGCACGTGGTGCAGCAGGCGCGCCGCCTGCAAACGGTGCTGGGCCTGGTGACGGCCGGTTTCGGCGTGGCCCTGCTGCCGGCCAGCCTGGCCGTGTGCATGCCCGCCGGTGTCGTCATGCTCCCGCTGCAAAGTGATGCGCCCGAGGCCTTGCGCCAGCTCGACCTGTACATGGCGTGGGACCCGCAGCGCCATTCTGCCGTGCGCGAGCGCCTGCTGGCGCAGCTGCGGCACTTCGGCCCTCAGTGAGACCTTAGATTGAGACGTCAAGCGTCTCGTTTTAAGATAAATAAGATATTTTACAGATGGCGGCCCAGGGGCCAGCATGGCGTTTTGCCTGTCCTGGAATCGCCATGTCCTTAGCTTCTACTTCTGCCGCACCGCGCGCCGCCACCGCGCTGCCGCCTGCCATTTATCTGCTCTCCCTGTGCAGCTTTGCCTTCGGCCTGTGCGAATTCATCGCCGCCGGCCTGTTGTCCCCCATGGCGCGCGACTTGCACGCCAGCGTGGCCGCCGCCGGTGGCGCCATCGCCGCGTATGCGCTGGGGGCGGCCATCGGCGCGCCCGTGCTGACGGCCATGCTGGCGCGCCGGCCTACGCGCCAAGTGCTGCTGGCGACGATGGCCGTGCTGGCGGCGGGCAGCGTGGCGATGGCGGCGGCGCCAGCCTTGGGCGCGCTGCTGGGCGTGCGCTTTGTCGTCGGCCTCGCGCATGGCGTGTTCATGGCCGTGGCCTCGCATGCGGCCACCAGCCTGGTCGACCCTTCCCGCGCGGGCCGCGCCCTGTCCATCGTCTGGCTGGGCCTGACCCTGGCGCTGGCCGGCGGCGTGCCGCTGGGGACCTGGCTGGGCGCCGTCTCGTCGTGGCGCTGGGTATTCGCCGCCATCGGCGTGCTGGCCCTGTGCGGCGGCGCCGGCTTGCGCTTCGCCATGCCGACCGTGCGCCAGCAGGGCGCCGCCGTATCGGCCCTGGCCAGCCTGCGCGCCATCGTGCAGCCGCCCCTGTTGCTGGCGGCCGGCGTGGCGGCGCTGGTCAGCGTGGCCACCTTCAGCTTTTTCACATATCTCTCTCCCTTCCTGCTGCAACTGAGCGGACTCGATGCGGGCTGGCTGGGCGCCGCCATGCTGTGTTTTGGCGCGTGCGCCATCGGCGGCAACTTGCTGGGCGGGCATTGTGCCGATGGCGCACGCGCAGACCGTTCGGCCATGCTGGCCCTGGCCGCGCTGGGGCTCAATCTGCTGGGGTTTTATATGCTGCGCGCCCAGCCCCTGGCCATGCTGGCCCTGTGCGGCACTTTGGGCTTGCTGTTCTTTGCTCTTGTCACACTGTCGACCATGCGTTTGCTAAGCCTGGCGCAGCAGCATTGCCCGGGCAGCGACGCAGTGGCGGCGGGGCTCAGTATCGCCGCCTTCAATGCGGGCACGGCCGCCGGCGGTGCGCTGGGCGGCGTGCTCATCGTCGCCATCGGCTTGCCCAGTATCGCCATCGGCGGCGCGCTGGCGGCGCTGCTGGCCATGCTGCTGCTGTGGTTTCAGTCGCAAAAACTAGACGCGCCGCTCTAGTTTTTGCGCGCGGAGCGCCGCTTCCTTTGGCGTACACTGGCTTACAAAAGGCCGTACAAAACAAGGGGAGACATGGCAATGGAGACATGCTGATGCGACGCAGATCGTTTCTGAAACTGGGCTTGCTGGGCGCCTGCGCGCTGGCGGCCGGCGGCGCCGCGTACCGCCTGGTGCGCGGACCGGCGGCGCCTGGCCGCTTCGTGCTCGATGGCGCGGCGCGCGCGGCGCTGTCGGCCATCGTGCCGGCCATGCTGGGCGAGGCCTTGCCACAGGGGGGCGATGCGCGCAGCGAGGCGCTCGATGGCGCCATCGCCGGCGTGGACACGGCCATCCGTGGCTTGCCACTGGCGGCGCAGCAGGAAGTGCAGGACCTGTTTGGCCTGCTGGCGCTGGCGCCCGCGCGGCGCTTTGTCGCCGGCGTGCATGGCGGCTGGCGCGAAGCCGATCCCGCCCAGGTGGCCGCCTTTTTGCAGTCGTGGCGTACGCACCGCCTGGCGACATTGCAGACGGCCTATCTGGCCCTGCATGATTTGATCCTCGGCGCCTGGTATGCCGATGCCGCCCACTGGGCCGCCATCGGCTATCCGGGACCGCTGCCCGAACTGAGCGCATAAGGCATCCATGAGCACATCCCCCATACCCGACCCCATCGCCATCGGCGTGGCCGGAGGCTGGAACGTCACCGACGCCAGCACCCTGACCGCCGACCGCAGCTTCGAAGCGGATGTCGTTGTCATCGGCAGCGGCGCCGGCGGCGGCGTGACGGCGGAAATCCTTGCGCTGGCCGGCCTGAAGGTGCTGATCGTCGAAGAGGGCGGCTTGAAGTCCTCGAAAGACTTCAAGATGCGCGAAGCGGACGCCTATCCCGCGCTGTACCAGGAATCGGCCGCGCGCAAGACGCGCGACAAGGCGATCAATATTTTGCAGGGGCGCACGGTGGGCGGTTCGACCACCGTCAACTGGACCTCGAGTTTTCGCACGCCGCCGGGCACCCTGGACTACTGGCGCCAGCATTTTGGTTTGTCCGGCTACTCCGTGGACGCCATGGCGCCGTGGTTCGCCATGATGGAAAAACGCCTGCACGTGAGCGACTGGGCCGCGCCGCCGAACGAAAACAACGATTTGCTGCGCCGCGGCGCCACGGCGCTGGGCATACCCACCGCCGCCATCCGGCGCAATGTGAACGGCTGCTGGAACCTCGGCTACTGCGGCATGGGCTGTCCGACGAACGCCAAGCAGTCGATGCTGGTAACGACGATTCCTGCGGCGCTGGCGCTGGGTGCGGGCCTGCTCGTGCATGCGCGCGCCCAGCGTTTCCTCTTCAAGGGCGAGCGCATCGACAGCCTGCAGGTGACGGCGCTCGACGCCGCCGGGCAGGCGCCCACGGGCGTGCGCCTCACGCTGCGCGCCAAACATTTTGTGCTGGCAGGCGGCGCTATCAACTCGCCGGCCCTGTTGCTGCGCTCGCAGGCGCCCGATCCGCACGGCTTGCTGGGCCGGCGCACCTTTTTGCATCCGACGGTGATCTCGGCGGGCCTGTTCAAGCAGCGCGTCGACGCCTACGCGGGCGCGCCGCAGACGATCTATTCCGACCATTTCCTGCACACGGCGCCCATCGATGGCCCTATCGGCTACAAGCTCGAAGCGCCGCCCCTGCATCCGCTGCTGATGGCCACCACCATGGGAGGCTTCGGTGATGAGCATGCGCGCACCATGCGCGAATTCCCCCATGCGCACGGCTTGCTGGCGCTGTTGCGCGACGGCTTTCACCACGATTCGGCGGGCGGCAGCGTATCTCTCGACAGTTTCGGCGCGCCCGTGCTCGACTATCCGCTCACGCCCTTCATCTGGGACGGCGTGCGGCGCGCGCTGCTGTCGATGGCGGAAATACAGTTTGCAGCCGGCGCCAAGAGCGTGTATCCCGTGCACGAGCTGGCCAGCCACTATACGAGCTGGGCGCAGGCGAAGCAGGCCATCGGCGATTTGCCGATGAAGGCCTTGCTGGCGCGCGTGGTGTCGGCCCACGTGATGGGCGGCTGCGCCATGTCGGACGATGCGCGCCTGGGCGTGACGGGTGCCGATGGCCGCTACCACGGCGTGCGCAACCTGTCGGTGCACGACGGCTCGCTGTTCCCTACCTCGATCGGCGCCAATCCGCAACTGACGATTTATGCGCTGGCCGCGCGCCTGGCCAGCGGCCTGGCGCAAGCGGTGACGGGCAAGCCAGCCCCCGTGCCCATGCCAGCCGCCGCCCCAGCCGCCGCATGATCGCGCGCATCCTCAAGTGGTTGCTGCTGCTGCAGGTGCTGGCCGTGCTGGGGTTTGCCTACCTGGCCATGCAGGCGTGGGGCGTCGCTTCGCCCGTCATGGCCCTGCTGTTGGCGGTCGTCATGCTGCTGGCGATGCGCGCGCTGATCGTGGCGCGCAATTTCTGGCAGAGCCGGAGTTTGGGCAGCGTCGTGCCACAGGAATATCAGTTGGGTATCGGGGGCGCCGCGCGCCTGTTCCTGGGCGAGTTGCGCGCCACCCTGTGGACCTCGTCGTGGGGCATGCTGCGACCGCGTTTGCATGCGGCCGACACCAGCACCGGCCAGAGTCTGCCGGTGCTGCTGGTGCACGGCTATGTGTGCAACGGCGGCTACTGGACAAAGCTGAGCCGGCAGCTGGCGCAGGCGGGTATCGTGCACAAGGCGATTGACCTGGAGCCGCTCGATGCCGATATCGATAGCTACGTGACGCAAGTGGAGCGGGCGCTGGACGTGCTGTGCACGCTCACGGGCAAGCCGCAAGCCATCATCGTTGCCCACAGCATGGGCGGCCTGGTAGCGCGCGCCTGGCTGCGCCATTACGGCGCAGCCCGCGTGGCGCGCATCTTCACTATCGGCACGCCGCACCACGGTACGGTGTTGGCCAACCTGGCGGCGGGCGCCAATGCGCGCCAGATGAGCCGTATCAATGGCGCACCAAGCGCCTGGCTGGCGCAGTTGGCCGCCAGCGAGACGCCGGAAACGCGCGCCCTGATCACGTCGATGTATTCGCATCACGATAATATTGTCGCACCGCAAACTTCCGCCCACTTGCCCGGCGCGCGCAATCTGGCCTTCGGCGGTATCGGCCACGTGGCGCTGGCCAGCGATCCGCGCGTGCTGCGTCAGCTGGTAGCGGAAATTACTATCAAGGTCGAAGCCGTCCAGCCACCGTCTTGCCCCCATTTTTCCTGAATCCTGTTGTGTTTTGTCTGCATGGCAAGACTGTCTCTTTTGACTCTGCTGTTGCTCAGGTTTAACAGGTACAGGCTCAGAAAATGCTGTTTTCCACTGGCGTCCTGTATTAAGCTAGCATCATGAAGGTGACGGCCAGCAATGATTGCCGAGGCCGTATGTGCCGCGCCATGCGCATCCGCATGCGAGATATTTGCGGCGATGCATGGCAGAATGTTGTAGGATCAGCATGTTGCCGCGCAAGCGGAGAGTTGGGTGCAGGCAGAAAATGAGTCCATGCAGTTTTCATTGGGGGTGCTAATTGTCCGCACGTATCCTGATTATTGAAGATAACGCCACCAAT
Source organism: Janthinobacterium algoris (assembly GCF_051380935.1). Taxonomy (NCBI): domain Bacteria; kingdom Pseudomonadati; phylum Pseudomonadota; class Betaproteobacteria; order Burkholderiales; family Oxalobacteraceae; genus Janthinobacterium; species Janthinobacterium algoris. The sequence continues at coordinate 145,156 of NZ_JBNYXZ010000007.1, forward strand.
ATGGAATTGATGGTGTATCTGTTGCGTGCCTTCGGGTACACGCCGCTGGCCGCCTATGACGGCGAAGAGGGCGTGCGCATGGCGCGCAGCGAATTGCCGGACCTGATCATCTGCGACGTGCATTTGCCCAAGCTCGATGGCTATGGCGTAGTGGCCGAGCTGAAGAAAGACCCGCTGCTGCGCAACATCCCGGCCCTGGCCGTGACGGCGCTGGCCATGGTGGGCGACCGCGAACGCCTGCTCGAAGCGGGTTTCAATGGCTATATCGGCAAGCCGATCGAGCCGGACCTGTTTGTGGCGGAGCTGGAATCTTTTTTACCCGGGGCGCCGTCGACGCCAGTTAAAAACGACATAGCGACCATATTGATCGTTGACGATCATGTGCTGAACCGCGAGTTCCTGACCGCACTGCTGGGCTACGGCGGCCACCGCCTGCTCGAGGCGGCGAATGGTGCAGACGCGCTGGAAGTGTTGCGTACCGAGCGGCCGGACCTGATCATCTCCGACATCCTCATGCCGAACATGGACGGCTACGAATTCGTCACGCGCGTGCATGCCGACCCTGCGCTGGCCAACGTGCCCATCATCTTTTATACGGCCACCTACCGCGAGCAGGAAGCGATCTTGCTGGCGCAGGCGTGCGGCGTGCGCTGGGTGTTGCCCAAGCCGTCCGACCCCGAGGTCATCGTGCGCACGGTCAACGAGGCGCTGGGACTGATGCCGGCAGCCTCCCAGTTGCCCGCCGTGCCGGGCGCGGGCGGCAGTACGACCCCTCCCGCCACTGGCCAACTGGCCGGCATCGAGCACCAGGTCAGCGGCTATCTCGACGAACTCGAGTCCAGCAGCCAGCAGATTTCGCAACTGGCCAGCCAGCGCGAGGGCCAGGCCGCCATCCCCGAAGACCTGGCCATCATGACGGAGCGCCTGTCGCGCTCTCTGTCGAGCCTGCAGGCGGTGAGCCTGCGCCTGACGGCCCTGATCGAGCTGGGCATCGAGCTGGGCGCAGAACGCGATCCGCGCGCCTTGATCGAGGCAGGCTGCAAGGTGGCGCAGAATATCTGCGTCTCCAAGTACGCCTGTATTGGCGTGCTGGAAGCGGGCGCCGAAAAGCTTAGTTATTTTTCCTCCTGCGGTGCAGAGAAAAACCTCGAGCGCATTGCCAGCGCGCCGCGCACGGGCATCCTGAACCGCTTGCTGGAGCAGCGCCAGCCCTACCGTGTCAATGGCCTGAAAGGTGACCCCGGTGCACTGGGCCTGCCCGACACCCATCCACCCGTGCACTCCTTCCTGGGCGTCGCCATCGCCTCGCGCGAGCGCAGCCACGGCTGGTTGTACCTGGTCGACAAGCTGGGGGCGAACGAGTTTTCCGAAGTCGACGAGCGGGTGGCCGCCACGGTGGCGGCGCAGATCGCCGTCGCCTACGACAACCTGCTGCTGTACGACGAAATCAAGCGCCACCACGAGCAGCTGACCCTGGACATGGCGGAGCGTATCCGCCTCGATGAAGACTTGCGCCGCTTTCGCCTGGCGATGGATGCCACGGCCGACGCGATTTTCCTCGTCGACCGCGCCGGCATGTGCTTCGTCGATGTCAACCAGACTGCCTGCCGTATGCTGGGCTTTGAACGCGAGGATTTCCTGCGCGTGGGGCCGGGGCGCGCGAACGAGGGCGAGACCCAGCTGGAAGATCTGTACAACAAGCTGCTGGCGGGCGATCAAGGCGCTCCGATAACGGAATTGCAGCTGCAGCGCAAGGATGGTTCGCCACTGTCGGTGGAAGTGCAACGGCGCACCTTGCGCTCGGGCGAGAGCTGGATTCTGGTGGCCGTGGCGCGTGACATCACCGAGCGCAAGGATGCCGAGCAGCGCCTGATGAAGCTGGCCCATTTCGACACCTTGACAGGCTTGCCGAACCGCAGCCAGTTTTACGCCTCGCTGACACATTCGCTGGCCCAGGCGGCCGAACACCAATGGGCCGTGGCCGTGCTGTTCATGGACATCGACCGCTTCAAGAATATCAACGACACCCTGGGCCATACCCTCGGCGACGACCTGCTGCGCCAGTTTTCCAGTCGCCTGGTTGATTGCCTGCGCGTGCGCGATACCATCGGCCGCTTTGGCGGCGATGAGTTTGCCACCATCCTGGTGCTGCCCGAGGGTGCCCAGCATGCCGTGGGCGTGGTCGACAAGATCCGCGAAGCGATGCGCAAGCCCTTCGACTTGCTGGGGCACGAGGTGACGGTGACAGTCAGTATCGGCATTTCAGTGTTCCCCGAAGACGGCGTCGATGCGGACACGCTGATTCAATACGCCGACACGGCCATGTACCGCGCCAAGGAGGCCGGGCGCGATGCCTTCCGCTTCTTCACGGCGGAAATGAATGCGCAATCGATGGCGCGGCTGGACCTGGAAAATGCCCTGCGGCGCGCCATCGACAACGAGGAATTCGTGCTGTTTTTCCAGCCCAAGGTGAATATCATCTCGGGACGCATCAGCGGCGCCGAGGCGCTGATACGCTGGCGCCGCCCCGGCCTCGGCATGGTTTCGCCGGCCCTGTTCATCCCCCTGCTGGAAGAAACGGGGCTGATCGTACGGGTCGGTAACTGGGTGCTTGACGAGGCCTGCAAGAAGATCAGCGAGTGGGGCGCCAGCAGCATCGGTCCCGTGCACCTGTCCGTGAATGTGTCGGGCATCCAGTTTTTCGTCGGCGGCTTGGAAGAAGAGGTGCTCAGGGCGATCAGCAAGTACGATATCGCGCCCGACCTGCTGGAACTGGAGCTGACGGAAAGCTCGCTGATGTCGAACGCCGAGGAAACCATCGCCGTGCTGCGCAACCTGAAGGCGCTGGGCATCCAGATTTCCATCGACGATTTCGGCACCGGCTATTCCAGCCTGGCCTATCTGAAGCGCTTCCCCATCGACAAGCTGAAGATCGACATCGCCTTCGTGCGCGAAGTGACCAGCAATCCGGATGACGCGGCCATCGTGCTGGCCATCATCAGCATGGCGCACAGCATGAAGCTGGAAGTGATCGCCGAAGGCGTGGAAAACGATGCGCAACTGGCCTACCTGCGGCGCCACGGCTGCGACGAGATGCAGGGCTATTATTTCAGCCGCCCCGTGCCGCAGGACGAATTCGAGCAGATGCTGATGAAAGGCAAGCAGCTGCAAGCGCCCCAGGAGGCCGATGGCGAAGAGCAGCAGACTTTGCTGATCGTCGACGACGATGTCTTCATGCTCGACGTACTCAGCGACTTCCTGGCGCAGGACGGCTACCGCATCCTCACGGCGCAGACGGCCGCCGAGGGTTTCGACATCCTGGCGCGCCACAAGGTGCAGGTGATTCTGTGCGACCAGTGCATGCCGCTCATGAGCGGCACCGAATTCATGGAGCGGGTCAAGCACCTGTGCCCCGACACCTTCCGCATCATGTTGTCCGCCTTTGCCGACCTGACCCCCATCATGGCGGCCATCAATCGTGGCGCCATCGACCGTTTCTATACCAAGCCGTGGAAAGGCGCCGTGCTGCGCGAGAATATCCGCGAAGGCTTCCGCCTGCACAAACTGCTGCATGGCCCGGTGAAAGTGGCGGCCTAGGTGCTTGCCACTGCGTGCGCCAGCGCACGTTTAGAAGCAGCTTTCTATCGAATTAGACTCCCGTCTCTAGTTTTGCTCTCTAGAATAAAAAGCATCCATGAAGTGGCATGGGCTTTCATATGACGGGAGCGGGCGATGGTGAAGAAATTGAAGGAGTTGACGGAAGACAAGGAATTGGCGAGCGCCGTGCGCTCGTCCGCGCAGCAGATCTGGCAAGCGGGCCTGGGTGCCTTCGCCAAGGCGCAGGAAGAGGGCGGGCGCGTGTTTTCCAAGCTGGTGAAGGAAGGCACGGAATTCCAGAAGCGCGCCGAAGACAAGGTGGCCGATGTCAGCGATAGCGTCGGCAAACTGGCCGATGGCGTGGGCAAGCAGGCCAGCGGTTCCTGGGACAAGCTCGAGCAAGTGTTTGAAGAGCGCGTCGCGCGCGCCCTGGCCACCATCGGCGTGCCGATGCAAAACGATATCGCCGCGCTGCACGCCAAGATCGATGCCTTGAGCGTGCAGGTGGCGACGCTGTCGGCCAAGGCCGCGCCGGCGCCCAAACCGAAGGCTGTGGCTAAGCCCGCCGTGAAGGCGGCGCCGAAAGCCGCGCCGAAAGCAGCCGTCGCCAGGTCACCGGCCAAGCCGGTAGCCAGGGCCGCGCCGCGCGCCGCAGCCAAGCCAGTGAGCAATTCAGCGAGCAAGCCAGTGAGCAAGCCTGCTGCGAGCGCGGCGGCGAAGAAAAAAGCGGCGCCGGCCTGAGTTGGTGCAGCATGCCTCCAGCCTGCTCGCGCAGGCTTTTTTTTTGCTTGCGTTTTTCGCCGGCGCCGTGGGGCCGAGTGTTTCATTACGGCTATCTTAGGTGGTATGCTTGCGGCAGAACACAGAGAGATTGCCCGCCATGCTACAAAAAGCACCACGCCGTACCCGCGAACGCATCCTGGAGTTGTCGCTGCGCCTGTTCAATGAGTTTGGTGAGCCGAATATCACGACGACCGTGATTGCGGAAGAGATGAACATTTCGCCGGGAAATCTGTATTACCACTTCCGTAACAAGGACGACATCGTCAATTCGATCTTCGTCCAGTTCGAGGCGGAAATCGAACGCATCCTGACCGTGCCTGACGGGCGCCGTTCGAATATCGAGGATGTCTGGCTGTATTTGCACCTGATGTTCGAACTGATCTGGCGCTACCGCTTTTTCTATCGCGACCTCAATGATTTGCTGTCGCGCAACCGCAAGCTGGAACTGCACTTCAAGCTGATCCTGGCGCACAAGATCAAGGTGGCCACGCAGCTGTGCGAAGATTTGCGCAGCGAACAGTCGCTCGAAGCGTCGGACATGGAAGTCGCTGCGATGGCGACGAATATGGTGGTCGTTGCCACCTACTGGCTGTCGTATGAATATGTGCGCAACCCGCGCAAGTACAGCGAGCAGCAATCGATGTCCGATGCGCTGGCGCGTGGCTGCTACCAGGTGCTGTCCCTGATCGGACCGTATTTACGCAATGAAACGCATTTGCTGTTTCGCAAACTGTCGGAAGAGTATGTGACCAAACTCAAGAATGACTGACGCGGCTGCTGGCGCCATGTCGTTAATTACAGGAGACATGTATGGCTTGGAAACAATTTCCCTATCCGGACGCGGCATATGTCTACACGCCGCACACTCTGGAGGCGGCCTGGGCGCGCCTGCATGCGGGCGATGTGGAGCCTTTGCCTACGCACTCTGCATTGGTGCAGGCCTGGCTGGCCTTCCATGCGGGCGACTTCGAGCGCGCCGCGAAGCTGGGTCTGGCCGTTGGCGTGCCCGGCTATGCGGTGGCGCACAAGGCGACCTGCATTTACGCCACGCACCTGGAAGTGAACGACAGCCAGAAACTCGACATGTACGAAGAAGTGGCGGAGCGCTGCGAGCGTCAGCAGAGCGAGCAGCCGGACAACCCGGCCGGCTACTACTGGCATGCCTACAGCCTGGGCCGCTACGCGCTGGGCACGTCCGTCGTCAAGGCACTGGCGCAGGGCATGGGCGCGCGCGTGCGCAACAGCCTGGACCGCACGATGACGGTGGCGCCCATGCATGCGGAAGCGCATATCGCGTTTGGGATTTATCATACGGAAATTATCGACAAGGTCGGCGCCATGATCGGCAGCCTGACCTACGGCGCCAACAAGGAAGACGGCTACCAGCATTTCAAGACGGCGCTGGCCCTGACGCCCTATTCGGCGCTGGCGCACAGCGAATATGCGCGCGCTTTGAACATGCTCGACGGAAAGAAAAAGCTGGCGGAAGCGCTGGCCCTGTATGAAAAGGCGGCCGACTGCGTGGCATTGGACGCCAAGGAACGCCTCGAGGTCGAGGCGGCGATCGATGAATTGAAAGGATAAGGATTACTGTGATCAAGGCTTTATGTGTGTACTGTGGCGCCAACGCGGGCGTCTCGCCGGACTATGCCGTGGCGGCGCGTGAATTGGCGCGTGTGCTGGTGGCAGAAAATATTTCACTGGTGTATGGCGGCGGCAAGGTTGGCCTGATGGGCGTGATCGCCGATGAAGTGCTGCGCCTGGGCGGCGAGGTAACGGGTGTGATCCCCACCCAGCTGGTCGAACGCGAAGTGGGCCACACGGGCTTGACGCGCCAGTTCATCGTGAAGGACATGCATGAGCGCAAGGCGATGATGGCCAGCCTGTCCGATGCCTTCATCGCCATGCCCGGCGGCTATGGCACCCTGGAAGAGTTGTTCGAGATGCTCACGTGGGCCCAGCTGGGCTTGCACGCCAAGCCCATCGGCTTGCTCAATGTGGACCGTTTTTATGATGGCTTGCTGGCCTTCGTGGAAAATGGCAGGGAGCAGGGCTTCATCCGCCCGCAGCACGCGGCTTTCCTGAACGCCGAAGCCGATCCTGCGGCGCTGGTGCAGCGCCTGAAGGAGTGCGCGCCCTAGCGTCGTCAATGCAATGTAATGCAATGCAATGCAATACAGCCATGCCCTGGAAAGTGCATGGCTTTTTTATTTCTGCACGGGAAAATTGATTAAGCTCAACAAATCAATTAATAAAAATATAGCTACAATATTTTTTATTTGGCATGTTTTTTTGAAAATGAAAATGCATTTTATGCATGAGTGTGGTCTACTGGCATTGTTCAAAAGTTAGGAATATCGGACACCGACGAGTGTTGTACAGACTCCCAAAAAAAGGTGCCGATCTGCTTCAAGTTGCCACAGCCACGCTACTTCATCATCTCGAAAGGATGCTATTTTGAAACCTATGACCCTCTTGCGGGCGACCGCTGTCGCCGCCCTTCTCGCCGCTGGCGGCGCCCACGCACAAACCACCACCATCGGCTTCGATGCGCTGGAACACCCCGGCATCTTCGGTTCCGTCTTCAACTCCTATTCCGAAGGCGGCTACGATTTCGACAGCAGCTTCTTGGGCCTGTTGAGTTCTGCGCATCAAAGCAATTTTGCCTATGCGGGTTCGGCGGGCCTTGGTGCCACATTCTTGTCGAGAACAACCATGAGCCGCACCGACGGCGCAGCCTTCTCGCTGAGCTCGATCAGCCTGGCGGACTTCGTGAGCTTGCCTGGCTCCTACGACGTGACGTTCATCGGCCGTCAGGTAGGCGGCGGCACGGTGACCCAGACCTTCAGTCTCGATGGCAGCCATACTTTCAGCGATTACACGTTTACGGGCTTCAACAATCTGTTGTCGGCATCGTGGAAGGAAGGCGCCTTGCACACCTTCCAGGTCGATAATATCGCCGCCAGTGTGAGCGCCGTGCCGGAACCGGCCACGTACGGCATGCTGCTGGGCGGACTGGGTCTGCTGGCCTTCCTGCGCCGCCGCAAGAACGCCGCCTGAACCTGAACTTGAGCAGGGTGCCGGCCACGCCGGCGCCTACGCGCCTACGCGCCTATGCGCATACGTATAAGCCGCCAGTGTTACCAGGTTGCTATGCTGACAGGCTGGCGCACGCAAACAGAGCCCCCGGTGCAACTGCTGGGGGCTTCTGTTAGGAGCGCATCACGACCACAGGCGCTGGCCCGACAGGTCGAGCTGCGTCAGGTACAGGCGCACGTCGAATTCGTACTGGTGGTATTGCGGTTCCATATACGTGCACAGCTTGTAGAACGCCTTGTCATGTTGCTTTTCTTTCACATGCGCCAGTTCGTGTACGGCGATCATGCGCAGGAATTCAAGCGGCACTTCCTTGAACATGGTGGCCACGCGGATTTCATGCTTGGCCTTGAGCTTGCCGCCTTGCACGCGCGAGATCGAGGTATGCAAGCCCAACGCATGCTGGATCACATGGATCTTGCTGTCGAATGCCACCTTGTTGATGGGCTCGGCATTGCGCAGGAATTCATTCTTCAAGTCTTGCACGTACTGGTACAGCGCTTTGTCGTTGCGCACATCGTGCGCGTTCGGGTAGCGTTTTAACAGGACTTCGCCCAGCTTGTCTTGCGCGATCAGTTGTTGCACTTGCGCTTGCGTTTGTTCGGAATAGGCGCTCAGGTATTTCAGGGATGGCTGCATGCGGGGGCGGGCGGGGTGGGGCGCGGAGGTGTCAGTAAGGCGAGAATGTACCATACCGCTGCGCCCCGCGCTGTGCCAACCCTTCACGGGGCCGCCTGCGCGCGCCCCGTGCCACCGTCAAGCGGCGCGCGCAGGTCAGCCTGGTCAGTCCTAGCCCTAGCCCTAGCCCCTGTCGTCCTCGTCCTCGTCCTTGCTGCCTTGCCGGCTCGCCCTGGCTTGCTGCTCGGCGCTGCCGCTGCGTGCCGTGCTACTGTTGCGGCTTTCATTGGCGCGCTGGGCCGATTGTCGGCTTTCGCCACCTTTTCTGCCGATTTCCGCCATGTGTTCGCGGTTGCGGCTGACGGCTTCACCACCTTTTTGCCCGGCCCGGCGTGCCTCTTCCGAGTCGAATTCATGCGCCGTGCCCTTTTGATGGGCTGCCTGACCGCCCTTGCTGGCAATTTCGCGTTGCTGCTCTTCGTTCATGGCGGCGAAACCGCGTTTGCTTGTGCCTTTGGCGTTGCCCGATTCGCTGGCTTTCTGGGTGTTGCCAGCGCCTTTGCCCTGCTCATTACTGTTAGCCATGTCGCTCTCCTTGCTGTCGAGTGGGAATCAGATGCTCAATGCGCCTGATCGGATTGCTTGCCGGTCTCGTGGCTGCGGCCTGCACCATCGTGGCGTCCCGTGGCGTGCATTTTTTCGATGATTTCACGCTGGCGCTGTGTGGCTTTTTCCGTTTCTTCGGCCGTCTTGCGTACCACTTCATCGGCGAAAGCCACGGCTGTACGGCTGGCTTCGGGCAGGTGGTTCTCTGCCGTGCGGTTCATCTCGACATGGGCGCTGGCGACGAGGTTGCCGAGTTGCTGCTGGTACTGGCGTAGCTTGTTGCTGCCCGGCTGCACCTGGGCAGCGGCCAGCGACATGAACTCGCCCGCGTCGCGCGCGCACAGCAGTTGCTGGCTGGCGCTGTTCCATTCCTGTAGCAGGTCTTGCGCCAGCCGCAGATGCAGCTCGCCCAATTGCTGCGTCGTATCGAACAGTTTGCGCGATAGTTCTGTGGCGAAATTGCACTGGGTCTCCAGGTGGGACTTCAGGGCGGGGCTGAGACTTTGGGGGATACTGTTGGTGAACATGTTCTACCTCAATGAAAATCTGGTCCGAGAAACACCCGGTGTACCGGATGCGACGTGTGCTGAAACAAGCAAAGAGATAGACGCCAGATGGCGTGCCAGGTTCCACGCCGGATGCCGGTTTGGCGCGAGAATGGCGCTTGGCAGGCGGGAAATCGCGATGACTTTGCGCCAGATCAAATGAACCGGAATCGGCTTGCCGTCGCTGGCAGCCATGCAGCTTGTGTGGAAAATGCCGGCTTACAGGCCCGGCCGTGCGACAATAGCCGGCTCGCGGCAGCGCAGCCGATGGCCGGCGCGCGTGGCTGAGCCGAGCATAGCCCACCTTTTTTTGCCTTATTCCGCGACCATGACGCATCCCGAATATATCCTGACCCTGTCTTGCCTGGACCAGCGCGGCATCGTGCACCGCGTGTCCGGCTTCCTGGCCGAACACGGCTGCAACATCCTCGATTCCGCCCAGTTCGGCGACCAGGAATCGCAGCTGTTCTTCATGCGTGTGCATTTCGCGCTGGAAGACGGCGCCGTCAGCGACGCCCAGCTGCGCAGCGACTTCGCCGACTTGTCGCAAGTCATGCAGCTCAATGGCCAATTCCATGGCCAATTGCACGATGCGCGCGTCAAGCCGCGCGTGATGCTGATGGTGTCGAAGATCGGCCATTGCCTGAACGATTTGCTGTTCCGCTACAAGAGCGGCTTGCTGAACGTGGAAATTCCCGCCATTGTTTCGAACCACATGGAGTTCTACCAGCTGGCGGCCAGCTACAATATTCCCTTCCACCACCTGCCGCTGGCGGCCGGTGCGCCGGAAGCGGCCAAGCTGGCGCAGGAAGCGAAGATCATCGAGTTGATGGACACGCACAAGATCGACCTGGTGGTGCTGGCGCGCTACATGCAAATCCTGTCGCCCGGCCTGTGCCAGGCGCTCGACGGCCGCGCCATCAATATCCATCACTCCTTCCTGCCCAGCTTCAAGGGCGCCAAGCCGTACGCGCAGGCGCACCACCGCGGCGTCAAGCTGATCGGCGCGACGGCCCATTTCGTCACGGGCGACCTCGATGAAGGCCCCATCATCGAGCAGGATGTCGAGCGCGTCGACCATGCGATGGATACCGAAACCCTGACGGCCATCGGCCGCGACGTCGAGTGCGTGGTGCTGGCACGCGCCGTGAAATGGTTCGTCGAGCACCGCATCCTGAAAAATGGCGATAAGACCGTGGTATTCCGCTGATCCCGTCGCCCGTACAATATTGACATCCACTTTACCGAGACAGAAACACGATGGCCCTTAAAGCAACAATTTTCAAAGCCGATCTGCAGATCGCCGACATGGACCGCAACTACTACCAGGATCACGCGCTGACCCTGGCGCGCCACCCGTCCGAAACAGACGAGCGCATGATGGTGCGCCTGCTGGCGTTCGCCATCCACGCCGACGAAGCGCTGACGTTTACCAAGGGCTTGTTCGACACGGAAGAGCCCGACCTGTGGCAGAAAGACTTGACTGGCGCCATCCAGCTATGGATCGAAGTGGGCCAGCCCGACGAAAAACGCATCCTGAAGGCCTGCGGCCGTTCAGAACAGGTGATCGTCTACAGCTATGGTGCAACCAGCCACATCTGGTGGAAGCAGATAGCGAACAAGCTGGAGCGGGCGAAGAACTTGACCGTGATCAACCTGCCATCCGAGGCGGCGCAAGACATGAGCAAGCTGGCGCAGCGCAGCATGCAGCTGCAATGCACGATCCAGGATGGCCAGATCTGGCTGACCGACAGCGTCAACACGGTCTTGATCGACCGCGAACCGGTGAAGCCGGCACGCTGATTTTGAGCGTTTGAAACGCAAAAAGCCCGGAGCGCTCCGGGCTTTTGTCATTGCAGGCATTTAATTGGGCGCGCTGCCCAGGCGCTTGATGCTGCTCGAACGCTGCATGCTGCGGCTGATGCGCGGATCGCCGTAATAGCTCACTTCGCCCGAGCCGCCGATGCTGATGCTCAAGTCATCCTTGGCCCACACTTCCGCCTCGCCCGAGCCGCCGATGCTGACCTGCACCTCGCGCGCGGTCAGGCGGCCCGCCTGGATATTGCCCGAGCCGCCGATCGATGCTGTCAGCTGCTCCGTCTTGCCGCTGGCCTTGAAGTTGCCGCTGCCGCCGATGGCCACGGACACCATGCGGCTGTCGAGTTCGCGCGCGTTGATGGAGCCGGAGCCGCCCACGTCGAAGCGCAGCTTCTCGGCGCGCAAGCCCGTTGCGGTGATGTTGCCCGAGCCGCCCACGCTGATGCGCTCCACCTGGCGCGCCTGGATCACGATGGTCAGGCTGCTTTGGCGGAAGTTGGCGTTGCGCTTGGCGGGGCGGATGCGCAAGGTGCCGTTTTCCACCGCCGTCTCGATCAGCGGCAGGATATTGTCATCGGCCTCGATGGTGACGCTATCCGTGTTGCCGATACGCAGTTCGACCGTGCCCGGCACATTCAGCGCCACGGCATGGAAATTGCCGACCTCGCGCGTCTGCTTTTGCAGCTTGCCGCTGCCCTGGATGCTGTTGCCGGAAATCCAGTCCAGCGGCGACGCCAGCGCCGGCGCGGCCGGCATGGCCAGGGCGCAGGCGGCCAGCAGCAGGGCCGTGGCGGCGCCAGCGTGGCGGCGGTGGCGGAGTTGGAAAATTGCGTGTGTCATTCTTGCTCCCTGTTTTGAATTGGACTGCATGCATGGTATGCCAGCCGGCCACGCCTGCGTACCGCGCTGCGACAGACGGCAATGCTGGCGGGACAGAATGCAGGAAGATGCGACAGGATGGCATGAGGTATCATGTCGCTGGGATATACGACGACCGGCACGCGCCGCTCACACTACTGGAATTACATGCTGATCATCACCATTAAACAGGGCAAGGAAAAGAGCTTGCTGGGCCAATCGTGGATTTACGCCTCCGCGATTGAAAAAGTCGAAGGCAAGCCGCAGGAAAAAATGAAGCCCGGCTCGACGGCCATTGTGCAAAGCTCGGCGAAGCAGTTCATCGCCCGCGCCGCCTACAATTCGAAGTCGCAGATCCGCGCGCGCATCTGGAGCTTCAAGGAAGACGAACCTGTCGACCACGCGCTGATCAAGCGCCGGGTCAAGGCCGCCATCGAGAAAAAATTGCCAGCCATCAAGAAGGCGGGCGAGAACCAGCTGTTGACCCTGATCAAGGGCGAAGACGAGGGCTTGCCGGGCCTGGTGGTGCAGCTGTTTGGCGGCGTGCAAGGCTACCTGATCTGCGAATTCAACGCGGGCGGCGTCGACGCATGGAAAGTGGCCATCGTGCAATCGCTGATGGCGTCCACCGGCTGCGCCAACGTGTACGAGCGCTGCGATGATCTGATGCGCAAGGGCGAAGGCTTGCCCCTGATTGACGGCGCCCTGGCGGGCGAAGAGCCGCCCGATGAAGTCATGCTGACAGACAACGGCGTGCGCTATGCGCTGGATTTGAAAACGGGACATAAAAGCAAGTTCCGTTGAGAACGGCTGCCTGACATAAAAAAACCGGCGCTGCCGGTTTTTTTATTTTCGTATGCGCGCTACTCCAGGGGCACGCTGCGATACTTGTTGACCTCCAGCGCCGACACGGCCGGCGCATCATTGCCCCACGAGGCGCGCAGATACGTCACCACGGCGGCCACCTCGGCGTCATCCATGACGGGGCCGAACGGTGGCATGCCATAGGGGCGCGGGTTGCCGCTGGTTCCCGGCGCAAAGCCGCCGTTGAGCACCAGGCGGATGGCATTGACGGCCGAGTCAGTCGTCAGCGCGCGATTGCCGGCCAGCGGCGGGTAGCCGGGTGGCAGGCCCTTGCCGTCGGCCTGGTGGCAGCTCGCGCAGTGCGCTTCATACAGTTTCGCGCCCAGCGCCAGTTGCTGCCTGGCTTGCTCCGACGTGTCGCGCGGTGCGCGTTGTGCGGGCTGCGCCGGGCCGGGCAAGCTTTTCAGGTACACGGCCATCGCCTGTACGTCGGAGGTACCCATGTGCTGCAAGCTTTGCCGCACCACCTCGGCCATGGGGCCGAAGACGGTGGCGCGCGGCGAGACGCCCGTTTGCAGCAATTCCACGATATGCGCCGTGTCCCAGTCGCCTAGGCCCGCTTCCGCGTCCGACGTCAGCGAAGGCGCGTACCAGCCCAGCACGGGGATCAGGCCGCCCGACAGGCCGTCGTCGCTGCCGCCCAGGGTGCTGCGGCTGCTATGGCAGGCGCTGCAGTGGCCCAGGCCCTGCACCAGGTAGGCGCCGCGGTTCCATTCCAGGCTTTGCGTCGTGAGTGGCTGGTACACGCCCGGCTTGAAGTACAGCGCGCGCCAGGCAGCCAGCGCGATTTGCTGGTTATAGGGGAAGCGCAGCGCGTGCGGCGCGTTTGCCTGCCTGTGCGGCGACAGGCTCTGGAAATACGCATACAGGGCATCGCTGTCTTCTCGCTGCACCTTGGTGTAGCTGGTGTATGGAAAGGCCGGATACAGCAGCCGGCCATCTTTCGACTTGCCGTTGTGGATGGCGCGCCAGAAATCGTCGGCCGTCCAGCTGCCGATGCCCGTTTCCTTGTCGGCGGTGATGTTGGGCGAGAGCACCTTGCCGAACGGCGTTTGCAAGGCCCGTCCGCCCGCGTACGGCACGCCGCCGCGAGTCGTGTGGCACGCCATGCAGTCGCCCGCCTTGGCCAGGTAGGCGCCGCGCGCGACCAGCTGTTCCTGGCTCAGGGTGCTTGCAACGGCAGGCGGGCCCGGGTCGTCGCTTGGGTACAGCACGAACTTGGCGCCGGCCGCGCCGATGGCCGCGATGGCGGCCACGATCATCCATTTTTTCATGGCGCCACCTGCGCGCTGGAACCCGGCACGCCGCCGCAGTGCAGCGGCAAGGGCAGGGCGATGCTGCTGGCGGGACGCGCGTCGGCGCTGGCCACTTGCGTGCCCAGCCAGGCCGAGACGGCGCCCACGTCTGCGTCCGACAGGCGCTGCGCCACTTGCGCCATACAATCGGGGGCATGGGCGCGGCGGATGCCATTCTTCCAGGCGCCCAGCTGGGCGTTGATATAGTCGCGCGGCAAGCCCAGCAAGCCGGGAATGGCGGGCGCCACGCCGGCCAGCTGCTGGCCATGGCAAGCGATACAGGCCGGGATTTTTTTCGCGCTATCGCCTTGCAGCACCAGTTGCTTGCCCCGCGCCAGGGCCGTCGTGCCGGCGCTGCTGGGCTGGGCCGGCGGCGGGGCAGGGTGCTGCGCCGCAAAATAGTCGGCGATTTCGCGCAGGTAGTCGTCCGGCAAGTGCTCGACCATGTAGTTCATCATCGGATACTGGCGCCTTCCCTCTCGAAAATTGAGCAGCTGGTTATACAGGTAGCCGGCCGGCTTGCCGGCGATGCGGGGAAAGAAGGCGTCGTGGCGTTCCTTTTGCGCATGGCAGGCCGTGCACGCCTTGATGCGCTGTTCCAGGCTGTCGTGGCGCGCCGGCAGTACGGCCGGTGCGGCCAGCGCCATGCCGGGCAAGGCGACGGCCAGGGTCAGGGCCAGTATGGAGAAGGAATGCAGTTGCACGGAAATTCGCATGGGAAAATAAGCTGTCTCGTCGGTCAATATGGCGTGCCGGTGTTGCTGCCCGGATGTTGTTACCCTAGCATATACCGGGTACTGTCATTGTGGCCGGATCAGTTGTGCAATAAAACTACGGATCAGTTTGAGGAGCAGGGTTGAAACGATATGAAGAATTGGCGGAAGAAGTCGCCGCCATGATCAGCACGCAGCTGTTGTTGCCTGGTGATAAATTGCCCTCCGTGCGCCAGCAGCATGCGCGCAGGGGCGTGAGCCCGTCGACGGTGTTCCAGGCGTATTATTTGCTCGAAGCGCGCGGCATGATCGTCTCGCGCCCCCGCTCCGGCTATTACGTGGCGCCGCAGCGCGCCGCGCTGGCGCCCGAGCCGGACAGCTCGCGCCCGCTCGACGCCAGCACCACCGTCGATGTCAGCGACCTCGTCTTCGAGGTGCTGGGCGCTGTGGGCGCGCGCGATATCGTGCCCTTCGGCTCGGCCTTTCCCAGTCCGCATCTGTTTCCGATGGAACGGTTGGCGCGGGCCGTGTCGGCCAGCATGCGCCGCCTCGATCCGTGGAGCACCGTCACGGATTTATCGCTGGGTAATGCGGAATTGCGCCGCCAGATCGCCTTGCGTTACCAGCTCGATGGCGTGCTCGTCTCCAGCGATGATATCGTCATCACGAATGGCGCGCTGGAAGCGCTGAACCTGTGCCTGCAAGCCGTCACGCGGCCTGGCGACACGGTGCTGATCGAGTCGCCCAGCTTCTATGCCTGTTTGCAGGCGCTGGAGCGGCTGGAGCTCAAGGCCGTCGAGATCGCCACCAGCCCGCGCGACGGCGTCGACCTGGCGGCGCTGGAAGAGTTGCTGCAGCGTCACCAGCCCAAGGCGTGCTGGCTGATGACGAGTTTCCAGAATCCCCTGGGCAGCCTGATGCCGCCTGAAAAGAAACGCGCACTGGTGGAATTGCTGGCGCGCCATGGCGTGCCGCTGATCGAGGATGATGTGTATGGCGAGCTGTATTTTGGCAAGCAGCGCCCCGGCCTGACGAAAAGTCATGACAGCGCGGGGCTGGTGATGCATTGCAGTTCGTTTTCCAAGACCCTGGCGCCCGGTTTCCGGCTGGGCTGGGCCGTGGCGGGCCGCTACGCGCGCCAGGTCGAGCGCTTGAAACTGACCACCAGCCTGTCGGCGCCGATACCGCTACAGATGGCGCTGGCCGATTACCTGGCGCAGGGCGGCTATGACCGGCATTTGCGCCAGCTCCGGCTGACCCTGGCGGCACAGCAAAACACCATGCTGCAAGCCATCGCCGTGCATTTTCCGCCTGGCACGCGGGTCACGCGGCCGCAGGGCGGTTATTTTGTCTGGGTGGAAATGCCTGCCGGCGTCGATGCGCTGGCCTTGCACCGTAGCGCGCTGGCGGCCGGCATCAGCATCGCGCCCGGCCCCATCTTTTCCGCCACGCGCGCGTTTCGCCACTGCATCCGCCTCAATTACGGCCATCCGTGGAGTCCGCAGCTGGAAGACGCCATCGCCACGCTGGGGCGGCTGGCGCTGGCGGCGGCAAGCGGCGCATGAAAAAAAGTCGGCTCTGCCCCCGGCAAATAGGGAAAATGCCGGAATCTTCCCGCTGCGCAGCTGTCTGACTCTGCATACTCACCACGCGGGAGCGAATCATGCGGCCAGCCGAATGGAAGCCCACATTGTGAGAATTCCTACATCTGACGGTGACATAGGCAAAAAAAGTTCCTTGCGCCAGCAAGTGTTTCATTTCAAAAAGAAATATTGCTGTTATATTGAAGTATCTATAACTAATGATGGGAATGATAATGGATAACACGCAGCCGGAAGTGGCTCGTACGCAAGATACGACGATCGCCATCCTGTCCCATGTTGGCGGCCTGTTCACCAGCTGGGTGGCGCCGCTGATCATTTATTTGATCAAGAAAGATGATGCGGATAAATTCTCGGCCGAGAACGCCCGCGAAGCGCTGAATTTCCAGATCACCCTGATCATCTGGTATTTCGCCTGCTTCATCCTGTCGTTCGTGCTGATCGGCCTGTTCCTGTTCTGGGTGGTGGCGCTGGCCAACCTGGTGTGCTCGATCGTCGCGGCCGTCAAGGCCAGCAATGGCATCACCTACCGCTATCCCTTGACCTTGCGCCTCGTCAAATAAGGCAGCGCCGGCTGCCGGGTTTCATCCCAGGCGGCCCGGCAGTGCCAGGAATGCGGCAAAGTTGGGCGCCACAGTGGTGGTGGCGCCAGTTTCGTGCGACCACTGCACGACCGCCGGTGGGTACCGATGGACTTGCTCTTGCTGATGCTGCAGGAAGGCGCGCCGGCTCAGGCGGGTGAGGGCGGCGTGGCCGGCAGCGTGCTGGCGCGCGACGCTTTTTGCGGCGCTACCTTGCCGCCGTCGGCGATCCAGCGGCGGTACACGCGCAGGGCGACTTGCGCATCGTCCGCCGCGTACAGGATCTGCTTTTCCGTCAGGCGCGACGTCGCCCAGTTGGTGGTGGAAATCTTTTTCGACTTCTGCAAGTGCAGGCCGAAGAACTTGGCCACGGCCGTCTTGGCGCCCAGGTCGTTGCGCTGGCCGCCGCGCAGGGCCACGGACAGGTCGAGCACTTGAGCTGGAACAATGCCCAGCTTGTTGCGCAGGCGCTTGACATCGTCGGACAGGCCAAAGCCCACCTTCAGCGTGGTGGTCGATTCAAGGATGGCTTTCAGTTCAGCCAGGGGCGGCGTGGCGCCCACCTGGAACAGGTAGGCGATGTCGTCGGTGGCCAGCTGGATCAGGTGCGGCCCCGTGGAGGACTCTCCCTTGACGAACGTCGGCTTCGATTCCGTATCGAAGCCGATGGCGTCCGCTGCCAGCAGGGCGGCCATGGCTGCCCTGGCTTCGTCACTGGTGCGTACCAGCTTAACGTGGTCGAGTGCAATGCCTTGATAGGGGGGCAGTGGCGATGCGGCAGCTGTGTCCATGAAACCGGATCAGCCTTTGCGCGAGAATTTCGCGGTCAGCTGATTCAGTTTTTCCAGGCGTAAACGGCTCGCTTCTTCGGCGGCAGCCGCGTCGCGCTCGGCTTTCTTGCGCTCGGCTTCTTTCTTGAAGCGCTGCTGCAATACTTGCGTGGCGTGGTCGCGGTGCGTTTGCGTCACTTCCGCGCCGGCCGTGCCGTCGAGGTCGTAGCGTACCTTGGCTTTTTCCATCATGCGCAGGTAGCGCAGCGAACCCGTGTGGATGCCCAGTGCCGTGCGCATCAGCTTGCGGTCCAGATCCGGCAGGCGCGCCAGGATCTGCTTGTCGATACCGATCGACAAGGGCAGGCAATCGCGGAATGGCGGGAATTGCTCCTGGAACTGCTTCAGCAGGGCGCGCGCGGTCAGGCCGGCAGGTGCCGGCGTGGTCGCTGCGGCCGCTGGGGCTGCATCGACTGGCGTGTCAGGAGTGGTGGCTTGCTGGTCTGGCGTGGAGCTGGTCATCGACATCATTGGTTGGGCTATAAAAGGGGAGCATAGCACGCGCCACAGGCAAGTGCATTGTCTTTTTTGGCAACTTGCGCTGAGATAAGCGGGGCCGTACTACAGTGCGTGCAGCGCGAAATGCTGGAAATGTGTATAATGTCGGCTTGCGCTGATGACTGGACTCAGTATTTGACGGTCTGGCTCAGGTGTGCAGGGGATAGGAGCAGTGCGGTGCAGGGCCATCATTATTGATATTTTTGATATCAGATATTTTACTTATCAATTATCCAGATAACTGGCCTTCGTGCATAATCTTGCTCTCCGCTGTGTCTTCACTGAACAACAATAGATTCAAGCCCGTTCTGGTACGGGCTTTTTTTCATTCCGCAATGTACATCGCTTATTTATCTGACCCGGCTTCGGCCCCGCCGCCGCTGGATGCGCGGGCTTTGAACGTCCCGATAGACAGGCGCCGCTGCCTTTGACGGCAGCCGCAACAACACGCTCCATCGAGTCCGGTTTCGCAGGCTTAGGTGGAATCATTCACTTCGCGCCGACACTATCTGGTCTCGCATTAAGAGATATCTCATGAAGAATACGCCAAAAACTTTAACGTTGTCCGCCAAGGCGCCACGCCCAGCCGCGGCACCACTTGCCGTACCCAAAACGACTTTATCTTACTTCATCGATAATGCGCAAGCGAATCCGGAAGCCACCGTCACGACGGCGCCCACCGTCGTCACCGTGGTAAAGAAAAGCCGTTCGCGCCTGGCTGCCGTGCCACCGGCCGAGTCGGCTGCGGAAGCGGCCGTCAGCGCGCCAGACGCGGAGGCCGTTGCCGAGGTCGCCGACGCCGACGCCGCATCGGCGAAGGCCCCAAGCGTGAAGATCGCCCCTGGCGCCAAGGCCCCGGCCGCGCCACGCAAGGTTAGCGAAAGCGCCGCCACGAATAAAGTGGTGACGGCTGCCCGTTCGAAAGTCGTGCGCGCCAAGCCCGAAGCGGCGCCCGTGACCATCATCACCGGCGCGCAAGTGGTCAGCAAGACCACGGACGCCGATGCCCTGGCCGCCATCGATACCTCGAATTACTTCTTGCCGACCGTCAAGGTGCCGGGCCGCCGTGGCCGCAAACCAAGCGAATTTACGCCGGAAAACGATGAAGTGGCTGCACTCAACGCCGTCGAGCGCGCCGAACTGAAGGCCGTGTCGAAAGCGCGCGACCGCAAGGCCAAGGGCGGCCTGGCGGATGCGCTCGGTGATCCGGAAGCCTCGGCAGCGGACCTGGAACGCCGCCGCAAGCAGATCACGGGCTTGATCAATATGGGCAAGGAACGCGGTTTCCTGACCTATGCCGAGATCAATGACCAATTGCCGGAAAACATCATCGATCCGGAAGCCATCGAAGGCATCATCGCCACCTTCAACGACATGGGCATCGCTGTCTACGAGCGCGCCCCTGACGCGGAAAGCTTGTTGTTGACCGACAACGTCGCCACCGTCACCAGCGACGATGAAGTGGAAGCGGCTGCCGCTACCGCCCTGTCGACCGTCGACTCCGACTTCGGCCGCACCACCGACCCCGTGCGCATGTACATGCGTGAAATGGGCGCCGTGGCGCTGCTGACGCGCGAAGGCGAGATCGAGATCGCCAAGCGCATCGAAGGCGGCTTGAAAGACATGATCCAGGCGATTTCCGCCTGCCCCACCACCATCGGCGAAATCGTTGCCCTGTCGCAAAAAATCGCGCGCGACGAAATCAAGGTCGATGAAGTGGTCGATGGCTTTGTTGACTTGAACGAAAGCAATGCCCCGGCACCAGCCGCTGCCCCAGCGCCCGTCGCCGCCAGCGGTGACGACGAGGAAGAGGAAGAAGAAGCCGAGGAAGAAGACGGCGACGCCAATGGCGGCGCGGCCGGTTTCTCCAGCGAGCAATTGGCGCAACTGAAAAAGAATGCGTTGGAGAAATTCAACGTCATTTCGACGCAGTACGACAAGATGCGCAAGGCGCCCGAGGGTTACAACTCGAAAGCCTACATCAAGGCGCAGGAAGCCATCTCGCAGGAATTGCTGGGCATCCGCTTCACGGCCAAGGTCGTGGAAAAGTTGTGCGACACGCTGCGTGGCCAGATGGAAGAAGTGCGCCACATCGAGCGCGCCGTGCTGGAGCTGTGCGTGAACAAATGCGGCATGCCGCGCGCCCACTTCATCAAGGTGTTCCCGGGTAATGAATGCGACCTGGAATGGGTCGACCGCGAAGTCGATTGCAAGTATCCGTACAGCGCCATCCTCAGCCGCAACGTGCCTGCCGTCAAGGAACTGCAAAAAAAGATGATCGACCTGCAAGCGCGCGTGGCACTGCCGCTGGCTGACTTGCGCAAGATCAACAAGCAGATGGCGGCCGGCGAAAAGCGTGCGCGTCATGCGAAACGCGAAATGACGGTCGCCAACTTGCGTCTGGTCATCTCGATCGCCAAGAAATACATCAACCGCGGCTTGCAATTCCTCGACTTGATCCAGGAAGGCAACATCGGCTTGCTGAAGGCAGTCGATAAATTCGAATACCGCCGCGGCTACAAATTCTCGACCTACGCCACCTGGTGGATCCGTCAGGCCATCACGCGTTCGATCGCCGACATGGCCCGCACCATCCGCGTGCCGGTGCACATGATCGAAACGATCAACAAGATGAACCGCATCTCGCGCCAGATCATGCAGGAAACGGGCAGCGAGCCGGACTTGGCGACCTTGGCCGTCAAGATGGAAATGCCGGAAAACAAGGTGCGCGAGATCATGAAGATCGCCAAAGAGCCGATTTCCATGGAAACGCCGATGGGCGAAGATGGCGATTCGCAACTGGGCGACTTCATCGAAGACAACACCACCCTGGCACCGCTGGACGCCGCATTGCACGCGTCGATGCGCAACGTGATCAAGGAAGTGCTGGATTCGCTGACGCCGCGCGAAGCGAAAGTGCTGCGCATGCGTTACGGCGTGGAAATGTCGAACGACCACACGCTGGAAGAAGTGGGCAAGCAGTTCGACGTGACGCGCGAGCGTATCCGCCAGATCGAAGCGAAAGCCATGAGCAAGCTGCGCCAGCCTTCGCGTTCGGACAAGTTGAAGACGTTCCTGACGCAAAACTAAGTGCGCGACTAAGCATTTGGCAAGAAAAAAGAGGCGCAAGCCTCTTTTTTTACGTCCGTCGCGTGCCTTGCCTACATAGAACGGGTACGCGCTCCCAGCAGGCCCATGCGATAGTTGCGCTGCAATTTGTACAGCACCACGCCGCTGGCGGAGATGAGGATGGTGATCACCAGCCAGTCCAATGGATTGCTGCGGTGCGGTGCGGGAGCCGCTTGCGACGGTACGGCGAAGGCCTGGAATTTATGTCCCGTATAGATGGCGCCGACCACCAGGCCCGCATCGGTGATCTTGTTGGTCAGGTACAGGCCGTCGTCGCGCCGGCGCACCGTCATCACGCCTTCCTTGTAGACAAAGGTCATCGGTTCAAAGCCGTTGATATTGACGCTGCCGACGACATGTCCGGCCGCGTTGACGGCCGTGGCGTAGCTGTCGCCCTGACCGATCAGGGCGCCCAGGTCGAGCATGCGCTTGCCGTCCCAGGCAAAGGCGTGCCAGCGGCGCTTCGCCGTTTCCGAAGCGCCCACGATCAGGCCAGCGTCATTGATGGCGGTGGCTGAACTGATGCGTCCGCCGGGCAGAGTGCCGATTTCCTGCATGCCCGTGCCGGGGCGGTAGACGAAGGCGCGGCGGTAGCCGTCGCCGCGCTGCGCCGTGCCCACCACCACGCCATGGTTGTTCAGGCCGCTGGCATAGCTGCTGGCGCCGCCCAGGGTGCCCAGGTCCTGCAGGCTGTGGTCGGCTTTCGTGACAAAGGCGTGGAAATCGCCGCCGCTGGTATCGGCATAGCCGGCAATCGAGCCGCCGCGCGTGATGGCCGTGGCATAGCTGCTGGTGCCGCCCAGGGTGCCCAGGTCGCGCATGCCGCCCGCTGCTTCAAAGCGGAATGCATGCCAGGCGCCACTGGGCGTCTGCGCCGAGCCCACCACCACGCCATGGGTATTGATGGCCTTGGTGAAACCTTCATTGCCACCCAGGGTGCCCAGTTCGCGGATGCGGCCATGCTGATAGGTCACGGCGCGGCGCCGTCCTTCTTCCTCCATGATGATGCCGGCCACCAGGCCGGCCGGGTTCAGGTCGGACGCGATGCTGCCATTGCCATCTTTTTCACCAAAGCCGCGTTCGGCATTGATGGTGGCGCTGGAGCTGGGAACGGCGGCTAGCAGGAGCAGGCCGAGCAGTGGAGCGGGAAAGCAGGCGAACCGTGGCGGCATGATAGTTTCCTCAAAGAAAAAACTTACTATACTTTTTTATGGCATAAATACATACCTAATTTACTACTTTTTTTAGTAATTTTTGTATTTCGTCATTATTGGCTGGCGCGGCTGCCTGCTGCGGCAGGTGGATGGCCAGCGCCGTGCCCCGGCCCGCCTGGCTGTCGATGCGCAGTTCCCCGCCCAGCGCGTGGACACGTTCGCGTATGCTTTTCAGGCCGAAGGCGGTCCGCTTGCCGTGGTCGCCCGGCTGCATGCCGATGCCGTTGTCGCTGATGCGCAGCACGATGGCGTCCGTATCTTGCGCCAGCGCCACTTCCACTTCGCTGGCCTGGGCGTGGCGCACGATGTTCGACAGCGATTCCTGCAGCACGCGGAAGATGGCCGACGTCTGGCGCTGGTCCAGGCCCAGGTCGGGCGCCTCGCTGTCGAGCGTGAGCCGGTAGCGGATGGCGCCACGGCCCTCCATCTGGCGGATCAGCCATTCGGCTGCCGGGCCCAGTCCCAGCGCCAGCGCGCTGGGATGCAAGTCATTGATGATGGTGCGCACCGAGCGGATGGTGGCGTCGATGGTGTCGAGCACGCGCTGCGCATGACGGTGCAGGCGCGGGTGGGTCTTAGCCGTGCGCGCGTGCAGCAGCGACACGTCGATGCGCAGCACCATCAGGTTTTGGCCCAGGTCGTCATGAATGTCGAGCGCGATGCGGCGCCTTTCCTCTTCCTTGATGGTCTGCTGGTGGTCGGTCAGTTCGCGCAGCTGGGCCAGGGTGCGCTGCAGGTTTTCCTCGTTGCGCTTGCTTTCCGTGATGTCGATGCCCATGGCGATGATCATCTGCGGCCGGCCTTGTGCATCGAAGATGGGTTTTTTATGCGTCTGCAGCAGACGGTTTTCCTGCAGCCGCGCATTCCACACCAGTTCTTCGCGGATCACCACCTTGCGGCTGGCAAACGCCTCCTGGTCCGCCGCGTGGAATCCCTGCGTCTGGTCCGCAGGAAAGTGCTGCACGTCGCGTCCTTCGGCGATATCCTGGAATTGCACGCCCCATTGCTGCTCGCAGGCCTGGTTCATCAGCAGCATGCGCGAATCGGCATCTTTCAGGAACAGCGACAGGGGCATCATGGAAATGATGTCCTGCAGCCGCTCTTCGCTACGCGCCAGGGCCGCTTCCGTTTGCGCGCGCATGGCGATTTCCGCGGACAACTGGAGATTGACATCGAGCAGCTGGGCCGTGCGCAGGGCCACGCGGCTTTCCAGCTCCGCATGGGCCAGGCTCAACGCGTGCTCGGCCCGCTTATGTTCCGTGATGTCGCTGGCCATGACCAGTGCGCCTGTCAAGCTGCCGTGCCGGTCGTACAGGCGGCGTCCGCTGAGCATTGCCCAGCGCTCCGTGCCGTCGCCATGCCGGTACTGCAGTTCGCCCATGCAGCTATCCTTCACCGTTTGGCGCAGCGGACACAGGCGCAGCAAGGTGGCCTCGTCGTGGAATTCGTCCATGGAGTGGTCCAGCAGATGTTCGGCGGGAACGCCCAGCATGTCGCACAGGCGCTGGTTGACGTACAGGATGCGGCCGTGCGCATCCGTTTGCCACATGCCGTCCTGCGCCGTTTCGCTCAGGTGCTGGTAGCGCATGAGGCTTTCGTCGAGCTGCGCGCGCGTCATGGCGAGGTGGCTGCGCAGCTTGCGCATGAGCCAGATGACCGCGCCGGCGGCAGCGGCCAGCAGCAAGGCCAGCCAGACATGCTCCCAGAAGTCGAGCTCTTGCCAGGCCACGCCGGCCACCCAGCCCAGCATGATCAGGATAAGGGCGGCGCATGCCGCGCCCAGTGTTTCAATCGACCATTTGCTCATCCGCGTCCCTGGCGTCATGGTTGGCCGCTGCGGTGCGCATGAGGCCGCAGTGGGAAAGGTGTCAACCGCTAGTGTAATACCAATTGTTGCTTTCTTGAGAATATTTTGCCATCGAGCAAGCAAAAGGGCCGGCCCTTGCGGTGCCGGCCCCTGCCTGCCAAAGGTAGCCTGACGCGATCAGCCCGTGTTGCGCAGGCCCGCCGCCACGCCATTGATGGACAGCTGGATGCCGCGGTGGACCCTTTCGTCGATCTTGCTTTCCGCCGACAGGGCGCGGTTGCGCTTGATCAATTCCACCTGCAAGTGGTTCAGCGGATCGAGATAGGCGAAGCGGTTCTGGATCGAACGGGCCAGCAGCGGATTGCCCGCCAGGCGCTCGGTGTTGCCAGTGATCAGCTCCAGGCAGCGCAAGGTGTTGCCATGCTCGTCTGTGATGCTTTTGTAGATGCGTTCGCGCAAGTCCTGGTCTGCCACCAGTTCCGCATAGCGCGAGGCAATCGCCAGGTCCGTCTTGGCCAGCACCATGTCCATGTTCGACAGCAGCGTGGCAAAGAAGGGCCATTCGGCGTACATGGCGCGCAGGGTGGCGATCTTGTCATCTTTCGCGGCGCCCGCGTCATCGTTGATCCACGCCTCGATGGCGCTGCCGAAGCCGAACCAGCCCGGCAGCAGCAAGCGGCACTGGCCCCAGGAAAAGCCCCAGGGAATGGCGCGCAAGTCTTCGATGCGCTGGTTGGCCTTGCGCGAGGCGGGGCGTGAACCGAGGTTGAGTTCGGCGATTTCCGCAATCGGCGTGGCCGAGAAGAAATACTCGGTAAAACCCGGCGTTTCATACACCAGGTGGCGGTAGGCGTGGTAGGCGAGGTCCGACAGCTGCGCCATCACGTCTTCGAACTGCGCCAGTTGGCTCGCGTGCGCGGGATTGGCCGCCTGCGGCGCCAGGCTCGCTTCCAGGGTGGCGGCCACCAGCAATTCCAGGTTGCGCCGGCCGATTTCTGCGTTGGAAAACTTCGAGGCGATGATTTCGCCCTGTTCCGTCAGGCGGATCTGGCCGTTGACGGTGCCCGGCGGCTGCGCCAGGATGGCTTCGTAGCTGGGTCCGCCGCCGCGGCCCACAGTGCCGCCACGGCCATGGAACAGGCGCAGCTTGACGCCGGCCTTCTGGAAGTCGGACACCAGCGCCAGTTCCGCCTTGTACAGTTCCCAGTTCGAGGTCAGGAAGCCGCCATCCTTGTTTGAATCGGAATAGCCGAGCATGACTTCCTGCAACTGTCCCTGCTTGGCGATCAATTGCTTGACCAACGGCAAGGCCATGACCTGGCTCATGATGCCGGCCGCGCGCTGCAGGTCGGGGATGGTCTCGAACAGGGGGATGACCATCAGCTCGCAGGTGCTGTCGCCTTCGCCGCCTACCTTCCAATCGGTGCGCAGCAAGCCCGTTTCCTTTTGCAGCAGCAACACTTCCAGCAAATCGGACACGGTTTCCGTGTGCGAAATGATGTAGTTGCGGATGGCCCGCGCGCCGTAGCGCTGGCGGATGTCGCGCGCCGCGCGCAGGATCGCCAGCTCGGAATCGGTTTCCGTGGCGTAGCCGATGTAGGGCGAGTACAGCAGGCGCGGCTGTGCCAGTTCGTTCAGCAGCAGCGCTTGCTTGTCTTCCTCGGACAGGCCCGTGTAGTCGGCGGCCACGCCGCTTTTCGCGAACAAGTCGGCCAGCACTCTTTCGTGCACGTCGGACGTCTGGCGCATGTCCAGCGACGCCAGGTGGAAGCCGAAGATGTCGGCCGCGCGCGCCAGGGTGGCCAGACGCGGGCGCACGAGCGCCGCGCCGTGGTGCGATTCGAGCGAGGCGACGATGGTGCGCAAGTCGGCGACAAACGCGGCCGCGTCGGGATAGGCGGCGGCCGGCCCCACTTCCTTGCGCAGGATGTTGGTGGCGCCCAGCGCGCGCGCCGTGGCGGCCAGGCGCGCATAGATGCCGATCAGGGCACGGCGGTACGGTTCGTCGCTGCGGTGTGGCGAGGCGTCCGGCGACTGGTCGGCCAGCGCTTGCAGTTCGGCGCTCACGCCCACCATCAGGGTCGAGACGGACAATTCCGCACCAAGCGTGTGCACTTCGTCGAGGTAAAAGTCGAGGATGGTGGTGGCGTGGCGCGCCAGCGCATGCTGCATGGTGCCGGCGTTGACGTTGGGGTTGCCGTCGCGGTCGCCGCCGATCCAGCTGCCCATCTGTACGTAGGCGGCGTTGATCGGTTCGATGGTGCCGTCGCCATTCGGGTATTCGGCGGCGATATCGTCTTCGATATCGTCATACAGGCCCGGCAGTTCGCGCAGGAAGGTGATGCGGTAGTAGGACAGGGCGTTTTCGATCTCGTCGGCCACCGTCAGCTTCGAGTAGCGCAGCATGCGCGTCTGCCACAGGGTGGAGACGCGTGAGCGCAGCAGTTGCATGTTGGCTTGCCGTTCTTTCGGCGTCTGTGGCAAGTCGCGCTCGGCCAGCAGGCGGGCGATGTCGTGCTCGGCGTCGAGTATGCTCTTGCGCTGCACTTCCGTCGGGTGGGCCGTCAGCACGGGGGCGATCAGCGCGTCCTGGAAGAAGGTGTCGACGGTCTTGCGGGGCACGCCGGCGGCGCGCAGTTTTTTCAGCGCGAAGCTGACGCTGCCCTTTTGCGCCGGCGAGCCGGCCAGCAGGTGGGCGCGGCGGCGGCGGATGTGGTGTTGATCTTCCGCAATGTTGGCCAGGTGCGAAAAGTAGGAAAAGGCGCGCACCACGGAAATCGTCTGTTCGCGGCTCAGTTCCTTGAGCATGGCGTCGAGTTCCAGCGCGGCGCCCGCGTCCGCTTCGCGGCGGAAGCGCACGGACGTCTGACGTATGGTTTCCACCACATTGAAGACGGCGTCGCCTTCCTGTTCGCGCAGCACGTCGCCCAGCAGGCGGCCCAGCAGGCGGATATCTTCTTTCAGCGGCGCGTCCTTGTCGGAGCCGGCCGCTGTAACTATTTCTGGTGCTACTGCGTCATTGAGCATAATAAAGAACCAAAGTAAGTGTAAAAGCAAGGGAATGTGGATCGCACCGGGCGTTTGGCCGCAGAGGGGAGGGGGCGCATGATAAAATTTGTAGTCTTCAACATGGACGCTAGCCTGACTTGGCCTTCTAGGCAAAGGGATAACGATTATAGCGACGCTTGGCGCCATTTCGATACAAAATGATATCGGACGGGCGAATTGGCAACGCCAATCGCAATGATAATCGCAATGACAATCGCAACCACAATGACAATGACAGCGAAAGAACTTGTTTTGAAAGCATCCGAATTGACCTCGAACGAATTGACGCCGAACGAATTGAAGCTCAAGATTCCCGCCCGACTGGTGATCGCCACGCGCGAGAGCCGTCTTGCCATGTGGCAAGCTGAACACGTGCGCGCACGCCTGGCCGCCCTGTATCCGCAGTGTAGCGTTGAAATTCTCGGCATGACCACACGCGGCGACCAGATTCTGGACCGCGCCCTGTCCAAGGTAGGCGGCAAGGGCCTGTTCGTCAAGGAACTGGAGGTGGCAATGGAAGAAGGCCGCGCCGACCTGGCCGTGCATTCGTTGAAAGACGTGCCGATGGAGTTGCCGGATGGCTTTGCCCTGGCCGCCATCCTCGAGCGCGAAGACCCGCGCGACGCGTTCGTCTCGAACGATTACGCCAGCCTGGCCGAGTTGCCGCATGGCGCCGTTGTCGGCACCAGCAGCTTGCGCCGCCAGTCGCTGATCGCCGCGCGCTATCCGCACCTGACGATTTTGCCCCTGCGCGGCAACCTCGATACGCGTTTGGGCAAGCTGGACCGTGGTGATTACGCCGCCATCATCCTGGCTGCCGCCGGCTTGAAACGCCTGGGCCTGGCGTCGCGCATCCGCGCCGTGCTGGCGCCGGAAGACAGCTTGCCGGCCGCCGGGCAAGGCGCCATGGCGATCGAGATCCGCAGCGGGCGCGTCGATGGCGCCGACCTGGTACGCCTGCTGGCGCCGTTGAATCACATGGCCACGGCCCAAGCCGTGACGGCCGAACGCAAGGTGTCGAAGATCTTCGGCGGCAGCTGCCAGATTCCACTGGCCGCGTTCGCAACAATCGATGGCGAACAGATGCGTTTGCGCGCCATGGTCGCCACGCCCGACGGCGCGCGCATGGCCAGCGCCGATGTCAGTGGCCCGGCCGTTGCGCCGGAACAGCTGGGCGAACAGGTGGCCGAACTGCTGCGTGGACAAGACGCTGCCGGCATCCTCGCCTCGTGTGCCGTCACGCCCGACAACCATGAAGGCTTGGCGCCGCATGCCTGACACCGTGGTGATCACGCGGCCCGCGGCGCAAGCGGGGCCGCTGGCCGCCAAAATCGCGGCGCTGGGCTGGCCCGTGACCTTGCTGCCGTTGCTGGAAATCCACGCGCTTGACGGCGAAGAGGAATGCGCGCAGTTGCAAGCCGTGCTGGCGCGCCTGGGGGAGTACAACCTGGTGGCGTTTGTCTCGCCCAATGCCATCGACTGCGTCTTTGCGCACCTGCCCGCCTGGCCCTCCGGCCTGCCGCTGGCCGTGGTGGGCGAGGGCAGCCGCCTGGCATTGGGAGTGCATGGCGTCACGGATGCCAACGCGACCATCACCAGTCCGCTCGACACGGCGCGCAGCGATTCCGAACATTTGCTGCTGGCACTGGACTTGCCGGCCCTGCGCGGCAAGCGCGTGCTGATCGTGCGCGGCGATGGCGGACGCGATTACCTGGCCGACGGCTTGCGCGCCGCCGGTGCCGAAGTCGAGTTCGTCACAGCCTACCGCCGCAAGGTACCAACGCTGACGCCGGCCTTGCGGGCGACCCTGGAAAAGTTGTTGCAGCATAATAATGACTGGATCATCACCAGCTCGGAAGCGCTGCGCGGTTTACTGGCGCTGCTCGAGGAACTGGATGGCAAAAAGATAGCTGTTGTGAAAATGCAACAGCAGCATCTGATCGTGCTGCACGCCCGCATTGCACAAACGGCGGCGGCCCTGGGTTTTGCCCGTGTCACCTTGACAGGATCAGGCGACGCAGGAGTGCTTGCCGCGTTACAATCACGATCATGAACGAAATGCCTACACTCTCCGAACCGAATGCAACGCCTGGCAGCGCCGTGAAGACGGCGCCGCAGGCGGCCGACCAACCCGCTGGCCGCGCGACTAGCCTGCTCGAACAGCTGCAAAAGCCCATGAGCATTGCCGTCATCGTGCTGGCTGTGCTGCTGGCTGCGCAAAGCTGGTCGACCAGCAAGCAAATCCGCAACCTGCGCGAAGAAGTGGCCAAGCGTCTGCAAAAGGGCGATGTCAGCAACGCCGAAACGGGCGTGCTGGCGCGCAACGTGCAAGAAGGCACGAAAGAGCTGGAAATCAAGGTGGGCGCGCTGGAAAACCGCCAGAGCGAAACGCAAAGCCAGCAGCTGGCCCTGGAACAACTGTATAACGACTTGTCGAAGAACCGCGACGAGTGGGCGCTGACGGAAATCGAGCAAGTACTGTCGACGGCCAGCCAGCAGCTGCAACTGGCCGGCAACGTGCCCGGCGCGCTGATCGCGCTGCAAAATGCGGACCGCAGCCTGTCGCGCTCGGACAAGCCGCAATTCATCACCATCCGCCGCGCCATCGGGCGCGACATGGAAAAACTCAAGGCTTTGCCCAGCGTCGATTCGACGGGCGTGGCCTTGCGCCTCGATGCCGTGATCGCTCAGGTCGACGCCCTGCCGATGCTGTCCGACGAAACGCCGGCCTTGCCGGCCGCGCCGGAAAAACCGGGCAAGGCCAAGCCAGTGCGCGATGCTAGCGGCAAGTTGGTGGGTCCACCGGCACCGGAACCG
The DNA here is from genome assembly GCF_051380935.1 of Janthinobacterium algoris. Taxonomy (NCBI): domain Bacteria; kingdom Pseudomonadati; phylum Pseudomonadota; class Betaproteobacteria; order Burkholderiales; family Oxalobacteraceae; genus Janthinobacterium; species Janthinobacterium algoris. The sequence goes on from NZ_JBNYXZ010000007.1 coordinate 175,474, forward strand.
CTGCTGCAAAAAGTGCGCGACGGCTTCAATACCTGGAGCGGCGACATGTGGGCCGACGTGCGTCAGTTGATCCGCATCCGCCGTGTCGATACGCCGGAAGCGCTGATGCTGTCGCCGACGCAATCGTATTTCTTGCGTGAAAACGTCAAGCTGCGCCTGCTCAATGCCCGCATGGCTTTGTTATCGCGCAATGAAACCGCCTTTAGGAATGATCTGATCGCCGCGCAGGATGCGCTGGCCAAGTATTTCGACACCCGCGCCAAGAGCACGCAGACGGCGCAAGCCTTGCTGCGTCAAGTGCAGGGCAGCAACCTGGCCATCGAAATGCCAACCTTGTCCGACAGTCTGACGGCTGTGCGCAACTACAAAGCGAAGTCCTGAGCCCATGCGTCTATTTCTCTGGTTACTCGCCCTGATGGCCGCAGCGATCGGTATCGCCGTGACGGCCCGTTTCAACCCCGGCAACGTGGTGCTGTTCTATCCACCTTACCGCATCGACTTGTCGCTGAACTTCTTCCTGTTGCTGCAGGTGGTGCTGTTCGTGCTGCTGTACCTGCTGGTGCGCGCCGTGCGCGCCACCGTGCGCATGCCGGCGCAAGTGGCGGCCTACCGCCAGCGCAAGCGTGAGCGCGATGGCAACAAGGGCTTGCGCGAAGCCTTGAAAGCCCTGTTCGAAGGCCGTTTCGGCCATGCCGAGAAGGCCGCCTTGCGCGCCGCTGAACTGGAAGAAAACGCCGGCCTGGCCGCGCTGATCGGCGCGCGCGCCGCGCACCGCATGCGCCAGTCCGAGCGCCGCGACAGCTGGCTGGCCCGTGTCGAAGGCGATGCCAGTCTGAAGACGGCCCGTCTGATGACGGTGACGGAATTGCTGGTCGACGACCACCAGCCGGAAGCGGCCCTGGCCGCCGTGCGCGAACTCAATGCCAGCGGCACGCGCCATATCCACGCCCTGCAATGGTCGTTGAAAGCCGAGCAGCAGGCGAAGAACTGGCCGGAAGTGCTGCGCCTCGTGCGTTCGCTCGACAAGCACCGCGCCCTGCATCCGGCCCTGTCGTCGCGCCTGCGCGAACTGGCCTACGAGCATTTGCTGTCCGACCCATCGCATGACGCTGAATCCTTGATGCGCGTGTGGTCTACCGTGCCAAGCAGCGACCGGGTGAAGCCGTACATCGCCTGCCGCGCCGCCACGGCCCTGAATGCGCGCGGCCTGCATGACGAAGCGCGCCTCGTGTGCGAAGAATCGCTGGCCGCCGACTGGGACGACCGCGTCGTGCGCGCCTACCGCGAAGCGGCGGCCCCAAGTGGCACGCCGGCCCTGTTGCTGCAGATCGAGCATTGCGAGCAATGGATGAAACAGCGTCCGCTGGACGCGGAACTGGCCCTGACCCTGGGTACCTTGTGCCTCAAGCAAAAACTCTGGGGCAAGGCCCAGCGTCACCTGGAGCAAGCTTTGTCCGACGCGAACGAGCCGCAAATGGTGCGCGATGCCCACCTGAAGCTGGCGCAGATGCACGATGCCTTGCAGCAGACGGAACAGGCCGCCGCGCATTACCGGCAGTGCGCGCTGGCCACCATCCTGTAAGCCAGTTAGTAAGCTGTTTCTCCAGACGTAAAAAAGCCGTTCAGTGCAGACTGAACGGCTTTTTTCGTGCTGCGTCCATGCCAGGCGTACCACGAAAAAAGCCCCGGCAAGTCACCCGCCGGGGCTTGATCTATTGCTGCAAATTCTGGTGGGCCTCCCGTGAGTTGAACCATGGCACCACGGATTATGTGGAGGTGGCAGGGTGGCAGGGTCAGGTCCGCCATTCAGACACAAGCCCAACCATTGCCGCGTTGAACAACGATGATGACCTGTCGCGTACTCGATTGCGAATACAAGGTTGACGGCAAGCAAACTACGTAACGTCTCTTATGCACTCCGTACTGCCATAAATAGGAATGTGTGAAAAGAAGCAGCAAGCCTTCTGAACGACCAAACTTTGCGATGCTTGTCTCGCGATCTGCATAGTGCGGGCCGTGCATGGCATTGTTGTTGGCGTGAGGCACAAAACGCAGGCGGGCCGCTGCTGCATCGCACAAACTGCCTGTACTTCGCTATAATTACGCGGTTAAAACACAATCCGCTAATGAGGAACCCCATGAGTTTGAATAACGTCTCTTCCGGCCGCGACCTGCCGAACGATTTCAACGTCGTCATCGAAATCCCGATGAATGCCGATCCGATCAAGTACGAAGTCGACAAGGAAAGCGGCGCGATTTTCGTCGATCGCTTCATGGGTACCGCCATGCATTACCCGTGCAACTATGGCTATGTGCCTAACACCCTGTCGCCGGACGGCGACCCGGTCGACGTGCTGGTCATCACCCCGTTTCCGCTGATTCCAGGCGTGGTCGTGCGCTGCCGCCCTATCGGCGTGCTGAAAATGACCGATGAGTCGGGCGAAGACGCTAAAGTGCTGGCCGTGCCAGTCGACAAGGTCCTGTCGATCTACAGCCACTGGCAAAAGCCGGAAGACTTGAACGAACTGCGCTTGCGCCAGATCCAGCATTTCTTTGAGCACTACAAAGATCTGGAAAAAGGCAAATGGGTCAAGATCGACGGCTGGTATGGTCCTGACGTGGCCAAGGAAGAAATTCTGAACGGCGTTGCCGCGTTCAAGAAAGATGCTGAAAAAGCATAAGAGCACCCAGTAAAAAAACGCTCCCCGCCAGCCATGGCCGGGAGCGTTTTTTTATGCGCGAAACGGACTGTGTTCATTCAATTCATCAAGGTAGGCATCGATGCCGCCCCGCTCGCGCTCAAGGAAGCGTTGCACGGCGTCGGCAAAGGCCGGGTGGGCCAGCCAGTGGGCGGACCAGGTCTTTTGCGGCAGGAAGCCCCGCGCCATCTTGTGCTCGCCCTGCGCGCCCCCTTCGAAGGTGGCGATGCCGTTGGCGATGCAAAATTCCAGCGGCTGGTAGTACGCCGTCTCGAAATGCAAACAGGGCACGTGTTCGAGCGCGCCCCAGTAGCGGCCATACAGGGTGTGGGACGTGTGGATCACCAGCGAGGCGGCAATGGCCCGGCCTTCGCGTTCGGCGATCACCAGCAGGATGTTCTGCGGCATGCTGGCACCGATGCGCCGGAAGAAGTCCAGCGATAGATAGGGCGACGAGCGGTGTTCCGCATAGGTATTGCTGTAGCAGCGATGGAACAGTTGCCAGTCGGCGTACGTCGCCTCCACGCCGCGCACCTGGCGCAGCGTCACGCCCGCTTCCTGTACCTTGCGCCGCTCGGCGCGGATATTCTTGCGCTTCTTGTGTTCCAGGGTGGCGAGGAATTGCTCGAAATTCGTGTAGCCGGGATTGAGCCAGTGAAACTGCACGCCACTACGCATCAGGTAGCCGGCTTGCTCCAGCTGGCGCGCTTCGCTTTCCGGCGGGAACAGGATGTGGCAGGACGAGACGGTGCTGGCTTGCTGCTGTGCCTGCAGGAAGGCCAGCAGGGCGGCGCGCGCCTCGCCATCGCGTGCCAGCAAGCGCGCGCCGCTGACGGGCGTAAACGGTATCGCGGACAACAGTTTCGGGTAATATTCAAGGCCATGCTGCTGATACGCCTCGGCCCAGGCCCAGTCGAACACGTATTCGCCATACGAGTGCAGCTTCAGGTACAGGGGCAGGGCGGCGGCCAGGGTCTCGCCTTGCCATAGCACCAGGTAATTCGGCTGCCAGCCCGTGTCCGCGCTGGCGCAACCGGACTCGTGCAGTGCGTGCAGAAAGGCGTAGGAAAGGAAGGGATTCGCGTCCGCCTGGCTTGCCAAGAGTTCAGACCAGGCCGCTTCGCCAATATCAGCCAGAGTAGAGACGATAGCCGTGCGATAATTCATTGTTGTAGTGTGCATTCATCACTCTCGGGGCGCCACCGTCGGTCTGCGCGCCCCTGTCTTGTTTAATAGAACGAAATATCCATCATCATCATGACAGTCAAAGTCGCAATTGCTCAAATGAATAGTACGGTCGGCGATCTGGCCGGCAACCGTGCCAAGATCTTCGACCTTTCCCGCCGCGCGTTCGAGGCGGGCGCCGATATCGTGCTCACGCCGGAACTGTCGCTGGTTGGCTATCCACCCGAGGACCTGTTGCTGCGCAATGCATTCTACGCAAAAACGCAGGAAGCGTTTGCGGGGCTGGCCTTGGAACTGGCCCAGTTCAAGGATTTGCACGTGGTGGTGGGCTTGCCGCTGCAAGACGAGAAGGGCGTGCGCCACAATGCCGCCTCCGTGCTGCTGAACGGCGAAGTGCTGGGTACCTACCGCAAGCATGACTTGCCGAACACGACCGTTTTCGATGAAAAGCGTTACTTCACGTCGTCGGACCAGGCTTTCGTGTTTGGCGTGAAGGGTGTGCGCTTCGGCATCAATATCTGTGAAGACACGTGGTTCGAGCATGCACCGATGCGTGCCCGCGCGGCCGGCGCGCAAGTGCTGCTGGTGCCGAACGGCTCGCCGTACCACATGAACAAGCAGCATCTGCGCTATGAAACCATGCGCAAGAATGTCAGCGCGCAAGGCCTGGCCCTGGTGTACGCCAACCTGGTCGGTGGCCAGGATGAGCTGATTTTCGACGGCGACTCATTCGTGATGGATGCGGCCGGCACGATGTGCGCCCAGCTGCGCCATTTCGAGGAAGACTTGCAGCTGGTCGAGTTCGACGGCGCCACGCCCGTGCCGCAGCCGCTGGCCGCGCCGTTGACGACGGAGGCGCAGGTGTACCAGGCGCTGGTGCTGGGCGTGCGCGACTACATAGGCAAGAACGGCTTCCCGGGCGTGCTGATCGGCATGTCGGGCGGCGTCGATTCCGCCCTGACCCTGGCCATCGCCGTCGATGCGCTGGGCGCCGAGAAGGTGCGCGCCGTCATGATGCCATCGCAATTTACGGCCGATATCTCGTGGATCGATTCGCGCGACATGGTAAAACGCCTCAATGTGCGCTACGATGAAATTCCGATCAAGCAAACCTTCGATGCCTTCCGCGCCACCCTGGCTGACGAGTTCGCCGGACTGGCGGAAGACGCGACGGAAGAAAACATCCAGGCGCGCATCCGCGGCACCTTGCTGATGGCCCTGTCGAACAAGCATGGCAGCATCGTGCTGACGACCGGTAACAAGAGCGAGATGGCCGTTGGTTACTGCACCCTGTATGGCGACATGGCGGGCGGCTTTGCCGTCATCAAGGATATCGCCAAGACCCTGGTGTACCGCCTGTGCGCCTGGCGCAACAGTGTGTCGGACGTGATTCCCGAGCGCATCCTGACGCGCGGACCGTCGGCCGAGCTGCGCGCCGACCAGCTGGACCAGGATTCGCTGCCGCCATATGAGGTACTCGACGGCATCATGCAGCTGTACATGGAAGAAAACCGGCCGATCGCCGAGATTGTCGAGGCTGGCTATCCGCCGGCCGATGTGGCCCGGGTCACGCGCCTGATCAAGATCAATGAATACAAGCGGCGCCAGTCGCCGGTGGGCATCCGCGTCACGCACCGTGGCTTCGGCCGCGACTGGCGCTACCCCATCACGTCGAAGTTTTACGAATAAGCAGCCATCTGTCCACAATCCAACAATTTTAAGGAGTAGCCATGAAACAGATTACCGCCATCATCAAACCATTCAAGCTCGACGAAGTACGCGAGGCCCTGGCCGATGTGAATGTGACGGGCTTGACCGTGACTGAAGTGAAGGGCTTTGGCCGCCAGAAAGGCCATACCGAGCTGTACCGTGGCGCCGAGTACGTGGTCGACTTCTTGCCGAAAGTCAAAGTCGAAGTGGTGGTGGATGACAGTGTGTCGGAACTGGTGGTCGACGCCATCATCAAGGCGGCCCGCACGGGCAAGATCGGCGACGGCAAGATCTTCGTGCGCGACGTGGAGCAGGTCATCCGCATTCGCACAGGTGAGACCGGTCCGGACGCAGTCTAAGTTTTCTTGCGGGGGCGGCTAGCCGTCAGCGCCCCAGCCGCATGTCGAATTTCCAGCATATCAGGCGCAAGATCGTGATGCCGCTGGCGCTGGTCCACAGCGCGAAGTCGTGCTCGGCGCCGAAGTGCATTTGCAGCAGGTAGGCCCAGCAGCCGAAAAACGCGCAGATGGCGTAGGGTTTGCCGTCACGAAACACCATCGGCACTTCATTGCAGACGATGTCGCGCATCACGCCGCCAAAAATCCCCGTAATCACCCCCATCATCGAGGCGATGAAGAGCGGCATGCCGGCGCGCGTCGCTTCGGCCACGCCCGCGATGGCGAACATGCCCAGGCCGATGGCGTCGGCAATGACGATCAGGCGTTCGGAGACGATTTGCCGCAAATGCTGGATCAAGGGCGCGGCCGTCAGGGCCAGCACGAAGATGAGAATGGCGTATTCCTGGTGCGAGACCCAGAACAGGGGCCGCTTGTCGAGCAGGATGTCGCGCAAGGTGCCGCCGCCAAACGCCGTAATGAACGCCACGACGAACACGCCGACCAGATCCATGCGCTTGCGGCGCGCTTCGATGAAGCCGGAAAACGCGCCCACCAGGATGGCGATGACCTCAATGATCTTGATCAGCGAGCCAGGCGGCAATTGGGGTGGCATCATGGGCGGAGCGCTAGGACAGGAAATAATTGTCACAGGTTAACATGACACGGCCCCGAATGGTGACAAACGGGGCCGTGTGCGGGGGCTAACTTGTTACTGAATTGTAATATCTTGCTGTCAAGGCTAGCGGATGGGCTGCAGGGCCGCTGAAAGTAAGACTACCAGCGCGCCATCGCCCCCTTCGGAGCGGCGCGCCTGGCAAAAGGCGATGACTTCATCCTTTTGCACCAGCCAGCTATGCACCATCGATTTCAAGACCGGTTCCTGGCCTTTCGAGCCGAAACCCTTGCCGTGGATCACGCGCACGCAGCGCAGCTTGCGCCGCGTCGCCTGGTTCAAAAAGGCGCCGATGCCGTCGCGCGCCTCGTCGCGGCGCAAGCCGTGCAAGTCCAGCTCATCCTGGATGGGCCAGTGGCCCTTGCGCATCTTCTTCACCACGTCCGGTCCCACGCCGGGGCGGGCGTAGTTCAGCGCAGGATCGTTTTCCAGGTAATGGTCGACCTCGAACAAGTCCGACAGCGACTCGCGCAGCACGGCCGCATCGTCCTCGTCCGGCGTGAGCTTGCGCGCCGGCTGCTGGGTGCCTGTCGTACCCGCCTTGGGCAGGCTGGGCACGTAGCGGTCCGATTCGGGCAGGCGCTTGACGCCGCCGATGCTGGCCTTGAACAGATTGCTTTCCACGGCTTGCACCTTGACCTGCTGGGCGCGCTCAGCCGCGGCTTGTGCGCGCGCGTCCGCCTGCTCCTTGAGCTGCTTGCTGACCGCTTTCAGGTCGGCAAAGTCTTTCATCGATGCCATGCGACGCTTACTCCTGGCCTTCCAGGTAGCGCTGGGCGTCCAGTGCTGCCATGCAACCCGTGCCGGCGCTGGTGATAGCCTGGCGGTAGATATGGTCTTGCACGTCGCCGGCGGCGAACACGCCCGGTGCGCTGGTGGAGGTGGCCATGCCTTCCAGGCCCGTCTTGGTCTTGATGTAGCCGTTGTGCATTTCCAGCTGGCCTTCGAAGATGCCCGTGTTCGGCTTGTGGCCGATGGCGATAAACACGCCATGCACGGAGAGCGCTTCGACCTTGCCGTCGATGGTCGACTTGATGTTCAGGCCCGTCACGCCACCTTCGTTGCCCGTCACTTCGTCCAGAGTGTGGTTATATTTCAACACGATCTTGCCTTCGGCAACCTTGGCGTTCAGGCGGTCGATCAGGATGGCTTCGGCGCGGAACTTGTCGCGGCGGTGGATCAGCGTGACTTTATTGGCGATGTTCGACAGGTACAACGCTTCTTCCACGGCCGTATTGCCGCCGCCGACGACGGCTACTTCCTGGTTGCGGTAGAAAAATCCATCGCAGGTGGCGCAGGCGGACACGCCCTTGCCCATGAATTGTGCTTCCGATGGCAGGCCCAGGTATTGCGCGGATGCGCCCGTGGCGATGATCAGCGTGTCGCACGTGTATTCGTGGCTGTCGCCCTTCAGGCGGATCGGTTTTTCGTTGAGGAAGGTGGTGTGGATGTGGTCAAACACGATTTCCGTATTGAAACGCTCGGCGTGCTGCAGCAAACGCTGCATCAAGTCCGGACCTTGCACGCCCATCGGGTCGCCGGGCCAGTTTTCCACGTCGGTGGTGGTCATCAGCTGACCGCCTTGTTCCACGCCGGTGACCAGCATCGGGTTCAGGTTGGCGCGGGCGGCGTAGACGGCGGCGCTGTAGCCGGCTGGGCCGGAGCCGAGGATCAAAACGCGGGCGTGTTTGGTAGTGGTCATGGGAGGCTTCTCTATGAGTGGGGTCTATCCGAATTGGGGGCGTACGCGCGAAGAACAAGGGCGTATTGCGCTTGCGCAAGCAATCCACGATTATAGACCAAGCCGCCTGTGGCGACGAATCGTGGGGCCGTCCGGGGCATATATGGCTTAGAATACTTCCTTATTATGGGAAATTCCCTTTCAGAAACATTTTCACCTTGCAGCGCTTCCCAGAATGACTAAACCAGCCCAGGCCAATCAAAATAGCTATACCCGTAAACCGGTCGAACGCCGGCCCCTGCCAAACCGGCTGGTACGGCTGTTGTCCGAGGCGCGCTGGTTCGCGCTGGCCGCGTTTGCCCTGTATTTCGTGCTGATCCTGGCCAGCTTCAACAAGCTCGACCCGGGCTGGTCGCATGCGACCTCCGTCGACAAGGTGGCCAACCTCGGCGGCAAGCTGGGTGCGACCTTCTCCGATTTGTTGCTGTATATCTTCGGCTTTTCCGCCTGGTGGTGGTGCGTCTGGCTGCTGCGCACGGTGTGGAATGGCTATCGCCGGTTGAGCCGCCGCTTCTTGCTGGAAGAGGAAGAGGTGGAGCGCGAGCACCATGTCGAGATGCTGATCCGTATCGTCGGCTTCTCCATCATGCTGATCGGCAGCATGGGCCTGGAGTACCTGCGCATGGCAAAAAGCCTGCACGTGCAACTGCCGCGCGAGCCGGGTGGCGTGCTGGGCCAGCTGGTGGGGCATTCGGCCCACGTGGCTTTTGGTTTCACGGGCGCCACTTTGCTGCTGCTGTTGCTGTTCGGCCTGGGTTTTAGCTTGTTCTTCCATGTGTCCTGGCTGCAAGTGGCCGAACGCATCGGCGGCGCCATCGAAGACGCATTCAACTGGTTCGTGCTGCGCTACCAGGACCGCGAAGACCGCCGCCAGGGCGAAGTGGCTGCCGTGCGCCGCGACGAGGTGGTGGTGATCGAACGGGCCAAGCATGTGGAGAAACACGTGGCCGCGCCGCCGATGAAGATCGAGCCGCAAGTGGTGACGGTGGTGAAATCGGAGCGCGTGGAAAAGGAGCGCCAGGCGCATTTGTTCGAAGGCCTGGGCGATGGCAAGTTGCCGCCGCTGTCGCTGCTCGATGAAGCGCCGCCCGTGGTGGAAACGGTCTCCGTGGAAACCTTGGAATTTACGAGCCGCCTGATCGAAAAGAAATTGTCCGACTTTGGCGTGGATGCCAAGGTAGTGGTCGCTTACCCCGGCCCTGTCGTCACGCGTTACGAAATCGAGCCGGCCACGGGCGTCAAGGGCAGCCAGATCGTGGGCCTGGCGCGCGACCTGGCCCGTTCGCTGTCCTTGACGTCGATCCGCGTGGTGGAAACCATTCCCGGCAAGAATTACATGGCGCTGGAACTGCCGAACAGCAAGCGCCAGATCGTGCGCCTGACGGAAATCCTCGGCTCCAAGGTCTACAACGATGGCGTGTCCAGCCTGACGATCGCGCTGGGCAAGGATATCGCCGGCAAGCCCGTCGTGGCCGACCTGGCCAAGATGCCCCACTTGCTGGTGGCCGGTACCACGGGTTCCGGTAAATCCGTGGGCATCAATGCGACGATTCTGTCGCTGCTGTACAAATCCGACCCGCTCGACGTGCGTTTGATCCTGATCGATCCGAAGATGCTGGAAATGTCTGTCTACGAAGGCATTCCGCATTTGCTCGCGCCCGTCGTCACCGACATGCGCCAGGCCGGCCACGCGCTGAACTGGGCCGTGAACGAGATGGAGCGTCGCTACAAGCTGATGAGCAAGATGGGCGTGCGTAACCTGGCCGGCTATAACGCAAAGATTGCTGACGCGAAAAAACGCGAAGAACACATCCCGAATCCGTTCAGCCTGACGCCGGATTCGCCGGAACCGCTGGAAAAATTGCCGACCATCGTCATCATCATCGACGAGCTGGCCGATTTGATGATGGTGGTGGGCAAAAAAGTCGAGGAATTGATCGCGCGTATCGCGCAAAAGGCGCGTGCCGCTGGTTTGCACTTGATTCTGGCCACGCAGCGCCCATCTGTAGACGTGATCACGGGTTTGATCAAGGCCAACATTCCCACGCGTATCGCCTTCCAAGTGTCGTCGAAGATTGACTCGCGCACGATTCTGGACCAGATGGGTGCGGAAGCGCTGCTGGGCATGGGCGACATGTTGTACATGCCGCCTGGCACCGGCTTGCCGATGCGCGTGCACGGCGCGTTTGTTTCCGATGAGGAAGTCCACAGAGTCGTCAGTTATTTGAAGCTGCAGGGCGAACCGAATTACATCGAGGGCATCCTCGAAGGCGGCACCCTGGAAGGCGACGGCGCTGAAGGCGGCGCGCCGGGCGAGGGCGGCGGCGAGGCCGATGCCTTGTACGACCAAGCGGTAGCGGTGGTGCTGAAAAACCGCCGCGCCTCGATTTCGCTGGTGCAGCGTCATTTGCGCATCGGCTACAACCGCGCCGCCCGTCTGCTCGAGCAGATGGAGCAGAGCGGGGTGGTATCAACCATGCAATCCAATGGCAACCGGGAAATCCTGGTGCCGGCGGCAAGTAGCGAACAAGGGTAAACAGAATGAAGAACAAGACTTTCGCAACAAAAATGATGATCGGCGCGACCAGTGTCGTTTGCAGCCTGCTGTTTGCGGCCAGCGCCTCGGCCAGCGCGCTCGAGCAATTCAAGAGCTTTGCGGCCGGCACCAAGTCGGCCAAGGGCGAGTTCGTGCAGCGCCAGGTCAAGAAGGCGGACGCCAGCGGCAAGGCGAAAGTGTCGACGCCGGCCAGCGGCACGTTTGAATTTGCCCGTCCAGGCAAGTTCATCTGGACCTATCTGAAACCGTACGAACAGCTGCTGCAAGCCGACGGTGACAAGTTGTATATCTACGACAAGGACTTGAGCCAGGTGACGGTGAAGAAACTGGGCGACGCCCTCGGTTCCTCGCCGGCCGCCATCTTGTTTGGCAGCAATGACCTGGAAAAGAATTTCACCCTGGCCGAAGCAGGCACGCGCGACGGCCTGGAATGGCTGAAGGCTACACCGAAGGCCAAGGACACGACCTTCGATGAAATCACCATCGGCCTGCGCAACGGCGTGCCGGAAGCGATGGAATTGCGCGACTCGTTCGGCCAGACCTCGGTACTGGCGTTCAAGAACTTCCAGAAAAATCCAGCCTTGTCTGCCAATCACTTTAAATTTGTCATGCCCAAGGGCGCGGATGTCATCAATAATTGATTCTTGACGTCTTGTTGTTGACCGGCCTCGCAGCGATGCGGGGCCTTTGCATTCTTACCCGGTAAATATTATGGCGGATCTCTTTTCCACCGCACCGCGCCAGCCGCTGGCCGAAGCCTTGCGGCCTGCTACCCTCAACGAAGTCATCGGCCAGACGCATTTGTTGGGCGTGGGCAAGCCGCTGCGCCTGGCGTTCGAAGCGGGCAAGGCCCATTCGATGATTTTATGGGGCCCGCCCGGCGTGGGCAAGACCACGCTGGCGCGCTTGATGGCGAATGCCTTCGACAGCGAATTCATCGCCCTGTCGGCCGTGTTTGCTGGCGTGAAAGATATCCGCGCAGCCATGGACCAGGCGCGTCACAGCCTGGATCAGTTTGGCAAGCACACTTTATTGTTCGTTGACGAAATCCACAGGTTTAATAAATCGCAGCAGGACGCCTTGCTGCCTTTTGTCGAATCGGGCCTCGTGACCTTCATCGGCGCGACGACGGAAAACCCCAGCTTCGAAGTCAATTCGGCATTGCTGTCGCGCGCGCAAGTGTATGTGCTCAAGTCGCTCAACGAAGACGAAATGAAGCTGCTGCTGGTCAAGGCACAGTCGACGGCGCTGACGCATTTGAGCTTCGACGATGCTGCCGCCGACACCCTGATCGGTTACGCGGATGGCGATGCAAGGCGCTTTTTGAACTTGCTGGAGCAGGCCGAGACGGCCGCCAGCTCGACAGGGACGACCAAGATCGACGCGGCTTTTGTCGACAATGCGCTGACCCTGAATTCGCGCCGCTTCGACAAGGGCGGCGACAATTTCTATGACCAGATTTCCGCCCTGCACAAGTCCGTGCGTGGTTCGAACCCGGACGCGGCCCTGTACTGGTTTTGCCGCATGATCGATGGCGGCGCCGACCCGCGCTATTTGTCGAGGCGCATCGTGCGCATGGCCTGGGAAGACATCGGCCTGGCCGACCCCCGCGCCTTGACCATGGTCAATGACGCGGCGGAAACGTATGAGCGCCTGGGGTCGCCCGAAGGCGAGCTGGCCCTGGGGCAGGCGGTGATTTACCTGGCGATTGCTGCAAAAAGCAATGCCGGCTACAACGCCTTCAACACGGCCATGGCTTTCGTCAAGAAGGATAAATCGAAGGAAGTGCCCGTGCACTTGCGCAATGCGCCGACGAAGCTGATGAAGGAACTGGGCTACGGTCACGCCTACCGCTACGCGCATGATGAGCCCGATGCGTATGCGGCCGGCGAAACCTATTTCCCGGACGGCATGGCGGAACCGGGCTGGTACCAGCCCGTGCCGCGCGGCCTGGAAAGTAAAATAGCCGATAAATTGGCCTGGTTGCGCGAGCTGGACAGAAAAGCAGGAAAATCAGCCGGCAAGGGCTGAGGCTACAAGCCCAGCAAACTAAAACCGTCATCCTGCGGCGCGTAGCCGACCAGCTGGCGCGTCGCTGCTATCGACAGGCGTTTATAGCGGTTGTCGGACACCCCATGCACGACGTGGTAGCCGGTCGGCAGCTGTGCACTCACGCTGCGGGCCAGCAATTGCACCACATCGCGCTCGCTGATGAAGGCAGCGATGTCGCGTGCGCTGTGCTGTTGACCTGGCGCAAAGTTGGCCACGTTGGCGATGCGCACGGCTATCGCCGTCATGCCGTGTTGGTGCGCGAAGGCCGAGGCCACGCCTTCGCCGAAGGCCTTGCTGGCGCCATACATGTTGGCGGGCCGGGCCGGCATGTTTTCCTGCACTTGCACGTCCAGCGGATAGCCTTCCACGGCTTGCGCGCTGCTGGCAAACACGACTCTTTTCACACCTTGTGCCTGTGCCGCGCGGAAGATGTTGTGCGTGCCGATGATGTTCGGTTGCAGCAATTGCGCATCGAAATCGGCGCTGGCGTGCGGTACGCCGGCCAGGTGCAGCACCACGTCGATGTCGGCGCAGGCGGCCAGGCAGGCGGCATAGTCGCTGACGTCCAGCGCGATAACCGGGCAGGGCGCTGGCGCCATGCCGTCCGTGTGCAGGTCGGCCAGGCGCAGGGAGAATTCCCCGTGCCGGCGTTTCCAGAAAGCGGTGCCGATGATGCCGGCGGCGCCCGTGACGAGGACGCGCAATGGTGTGGCTGCTTGACTCAGTGTTGCTTGACGCAGTGATGTTTGAATCATGTATTCCTTGTATCCACTATGTGAGGCAGTGCCAGGTTCAGCCAGCGCAGCAGGGCGGGGCGGGGTGCTGTGGTCCCATGCACGCGGATGTGTCCGCTACCCACGGCTTCGACCAGCACCAGGCCGTCATTCGGTATCGTGTAGCGTTCGCCGCTGCGCAGTACGCAATCCTCGAACTGGGCATAGGCCGTGATCCACGCCATGCCGGACAGGCATTCGATGACCCTGGCGTGCGCTTTTTCCAGGCGTAAAGGCCGTTCGCTGCGTAATTCATGGTCGGTATGCATGGCATCGCTCCTGTTGTGCTGACAGGAACAGCTTAGGTGCTTGCGGTGAACCATGACAGATGCAGGAAAACGAAATTGTCATGAATACAGTACATTTCGTCGTAGACTGTGCTTGTCAAAAAATCGGGCAACTGTATCTGTGCGGGCCGCGCGCGGCAGCCGCATACTGAAGGGATGAACATGAGCGCGCATTTGAATCTGTATGAGCACCTGGCCAACGAGCTGGGCGCTTTGATCGACTCGCGCGTGTTTGCTCCCGGCGACCGCCTGCCGTCGATCCGCCACCTGGCGCAGCAAAAACGCATCTCCGTCAGCACGGTGATGCAAGCCTTGCGCCTGATGGAAGACCGGGGGCAAGTCGATGCGCGGCCCCAGTCCGGTTACTTTGTGCGCCACCGGGCGCCGCGCCGCCCGTGCAGTGCCGACGCCCAGCATTTGAAGGAGCCGGCCTTTGTCGGCATCAATAATCTCTTGATGCGCGTGCTGAAGGATAACGAGACGGCGAATATCGTGCAGCTGGGCACGGCCTGGCCGCCCGATGAGATATTGCCCGTCAAGCGCATGCAGCGCACCATCAGCGCGGTGGCGCGGCGCGAGCCCGCTTTATTGAGCAAGGTGAGTTGCTACGACGTCAGCGAAGGCAATTTCTTGCGCCAGGTCACGCGCCGGGCGCTGGACTGGGGCAAGCTGGACCCGCACGAGATCGTCGTGACGAATTCCTGCACGGAGGCGATCAGCCTGTGCCTGCGCGCCGTCGCCAAGCCGGGCGACACCATCGCCATCGAGTCGGCCACGTATTTCGTGTTGCTGCAGATGATAGAAAGTCTGGGCATGAAGGCGCTGGAAATTCCCACCGACCCGAAGACGGGACCGTCGCTCGATGCGCTCGAGCTGGCCCTGCGCGCCGGCCTCGTGCAAGCTTGCTTGTTCGTGCCGAACGCTAACAACCCGCTCGGTTGCGTCATGCCGGAAGCAAACAAGAAGCGGCTGGCGGGGTTGCTGTCGGAATTCAATATTCCGCTGGTGGAAGACGATGTATATGGCGACCTGTGCTTTGCCCCGCAGCGGCCTTGGCCCGTGAAGGCCTACGACACGAGCGGCAACGTCTTGCTGTGCTCCTCGTTTTCCAAGGCCATCACGCCCGCGTCGCGCGTGGGCTATGTGCTGGCCGGGCGTTTCGCGCAGGAAGTGGCCTTGCTGAAAACCGTGTCGAGCGGTGCCACCAGTCATTTCTTCCAGGCGGTGCTGGCCGACTTTTTGGAAGGCAGTAGCTACGACCAGCAGCTGCGCAAGATGCGGCGCACCCTGGTGCAGCGCATCGCCCGCATGTCCGACGCCGTGGCGGCCAGCTTTCCGGCGGACTGCATGCTGTCCGAGCCGCAGGGCGGTTTCGTGTTGTGGGTACAGATGCCGCCGCAAATCGATGCGCTGGCCCTGCATGGCCAGGCGATCGCCGATGGCGTGGCGTATATGCCGGGCCAGCTGTTCTCGGCGTCGGGCAAGTTCAGCAATTATCTGCGCCTCAATTGCGGCAATGCCTGGACGCCGCGCATCGAGCAAGCGATCGGCCGCCTGGGCCGCCTGGTCAAGGATTCCCTGTAATACCTCTTTTCGCTTCAGCCCCCGTTTTTCACCGTTCGCTCCCTGTTTTTCGCCGCTGGTCGCAAGCCGGTGGCGTTGTTTGTCGCCGTTGGCTAAAGTACCACCATACCAGCAGCAGTCAACGACGCAAACTAACCAGGAGTCACATCATGAGCGCACTGAAAAACATGGAAATCACCTTTGTCGCCGCCGCCATTATCGCCATCGGCGCCAGCTTTGCCAGCGCCGGCGCGAATACGGTGGAAGTGAGCGCCAGCAGCACGGTGATCGCCCAGGCTGCCGACAGCACGATGCCTGTCGTCACCGTCAGCGCCCGCCGCCTGAGTGCTGCCGAAAAAGCCGCCTTTATTTAAGCACTAAGCTAAGCAACAAATGTAAAGCGGGCGCGAGTGCCCAGCCAAGCTGCCATGACGATGGCCAGCCATGTGCAAAACTCCGAATGAACTGAACGGGTCTTGGTACAATGAGTGCTTTCGATACATCGGCACCGCCATCCACCCATGATAGATATCCAACTTCTCCGTAAAGACATCGCCACCGTCGCAGAACGCCTGGCGACGCGCAAATTCCAGCTCGACGTGGCAGGTTTCAATGCCCTCGAAGCCGAACGCAAGGCGATCCAGACGCGCACCGAAGAGCTGCAGGGCAAGCGCAATGCGCTGTCCAAGCAAATCGGCATGTTGAAAGGCAAGGGGGAAGACACCTCGGCCGTGATGGCGCAAGTGGCCGGCCTGGGCGATGAACTGAAAGCTGATGAAGCGGCCCTGACCCTGGTGCAAGCCAAGCTGAGCGACTTCATCATGGCCGTGCCGAACTTGCCGCACGAATCGTCGCCCGTGGGTACGGACGAGTCGGGCAACGTGGAAGTGCGCAAGGTTGGCACGCCACGCACTTTTGACTTTGAAGTCAAGGATCACGTCGACGTGGGCGCTCCGCTGGGCCTCGATTTCGAAGTGGCCACCAAGCTGACCGGTTCGCGTTTCTCCGTCATGAAAGGTGGCATCGCCCGCCTGCACCGCGCGCTGGCGCAATTCATGCTCAACACGCACGTGGACGAGCATGGCTACACGGAATGCTATACCCCGTACATGGTCAATGCCGATTCGCTGCGCGGCACGGGCCAGTTGCCGAAATTCGAAGCCGATTTGTTTTCGGTGAAAAAAGGCGGCGCGGAAGGCGAGGGCGAGACCTTCTACCTGATCCCCACCTCGGAAGTGTCGCTGACCAACATCGCCCGCGATGAAATTCTGGCGCTCGATCAACTGCCCCTGAAAATGACGGCCCACACGCCATGCTTCCGCTCGGAAGCGGGCAGCTACGGCCGCGACACGCGCGGCATGATCCGCCAGCACCAATTCGACAAGGTGGAAATGGTGCAAGTGGTGCACCCGGACACTTCGTACCAAGTGCTCGATGAAATGGTCGGCCACGCGGAAAGCATCCTGCGACGCCTGGGCTTGCCATACCGCGTGATGTCGCTGTGCACGGGCGACATGGGTTTTGGCGCCACCAAGACCTTCGACCTGGAAGTGTGGTTGCCGGCGCAAAACACTTACCGTGAGATTTCGTCCCTGTCGAACTGCGAAGCCTTCCAGGCCCGCCGCATGCAAGCGCGTTTCCGCAACGCCGCCGGCAAGCCGGAACTGGCGCACACCCTGAACGGCTCCGGCCTGGCAGTGGGCCGCACCCTGGTGGCCGTGCTGGAAAACTACCAGCAAGCGGACGGCAGCGTCGAAATCCCGCCAGTGCTGCGCCCATACATGGGTGGCTTGACGCATCTGAAGGCGTAAAATAGTCCTTCCATTTTTTCAAGCGGCTGCTATAATCTTGCCTTCTCGCAGCAATGCGGGGAAAGACCGCAGTAAATGGAGAGGTGGCAGAGTGGTCGAATGTACTTGACTCGAAATCAAGCGTACGTTAAATCGTACCGTGGGTTCGAATCCCACCCTCTCCGCCAGAACAAATAGAGAAAGCTCCCGCAAGGGAGCTTTTTTTATTTGTGGCGGCGAAGAGGAGCAAGGCGCCTGCGCGCCTTGCGAGTGGGATTCGAAGCTCCGCGCATATTTGCGCGGAGCTTTCCGAATCGTCAAATTGGTTTTGACGCGTGCGCCAAGGCGGCAGGTTCGAAGACGAGCGCGTACTCGCGCGAGGCTCCCCGAATCGTCCAATAGGTTTTGGCTTTAATTACCAGCTTTCAGTTGCAAATCACCAATAACCCCCTACCCAACCCAACAACACCCATGCTAAAATAGCGCCTCGTTCAAACCGGCATGCCAGTTTGAACGAATAGACCGCAGTAAACGGAGAGGTGGCAGAGTGGTCGAATGTACTTGACTCGAAATCAAGCGTACGTTAAATCGTACCGTGGGTTCGAATCCCACCCTCTCCGCCAGAATACATAAGAGAAGCTCCCGCAAGGGAGCTTTTTTTATTCCTGCAATGCCAGAAAATCACCAGCGCATCAAGGCCAGGTAGAAAAATCGCCCAAAGCGCGCAGCGCAAGGCAGTTTTTCCTCCATTCAAGCTCTAATGGCCA
Source organism: Janthinobacterium algoris (assembly GCF_051380935.1). NCBI lineage: Bacteria > Pseudomonadati > Pseudomonadota > Betaproteobacteria > Burkholderiales > Oxalobacteraceae > Janthinobacterium > Janthinobacterium algoris. The sequence goes on from NZ_JBNYXZ010000007.1 coordinate 193,669, forward strand.
GCGCCCCCGCCACCTTGATCTCCCTCAGCCATGGTAATCTACCCGATCACTATCCTGCCCCCATACCAAAGTAATGAGCAAAGCAATGAGCCGATTCTGGAGCAACATCGTCAGCGAGCTGACCCCCTACATCCCCGGCGAGCAGCCCAAACTGCCCGACCTGGTCAAACTCAACACCAACGAAAATCCCTACGGCCCGTCGCCGCACGTCCTGGCCGCGCTGCACGAAGCAGCCAACGACAGCCTGCGCCTCTACCCTGATCCTTCGGCCAGCGAACTCAAGCAAACCCTGGCCGACTACCACGGTTTGAACAGCGCGCAAGTGTTCGTCGGCAATGGTTCCGACGAAGTGCTGGCGCTGGCCTTCATGGCCTTGCTCAAGCACGATGCGCCGCTGCTGTTCCCCGACATCAGCTACAGCTTTTATCCCGTGTATTGCAAGCTGTATGGCATCGATTACCGTACCGTGCCCCTCGACGAGTCCATGCGCATCCGTCCGCAAGACTACCAGGGGCCATGCGGCGCCATCATCTTCCCGAATCCCAATGCGCCGACAGGCGTGAACTTGCCGCTGGCCGGCGTGGAAACCCTGCTGCGCGACCATCCAGACGCCGTGGTGGTGGTCGATGAAGCGTATGTGGATTTCGGCGGGGAAAGTGCCGTGGCCCTGGTCGACCGTTATCCGAACTTGCTGGTGGTGCAGACGTTCTCGAAATCGCGCTCGCTGGCGGGCTTGCGCGTGGGTTGCGCCTTCGGGCATGCAGACTTGATCGAGGCGCTGGAAAGAGTGAAGAACAGTTTCAATTCCTATCCGCTGGACCGGCTGGCGCTGGCCGGCGCCGTTGCCTCGCTGCACGACGAAGCGTATTTCCAGCAGACGCGCCAGGCCGTCATCGCCAGCCGCGAACAGCTGACGGCGGATTTGACGGCGCTGGGCTTCGAGGTGCTGCCCTCGGTGGCCAATTTTATCTTCGCCCGCCACCCGCAGCATGACGCGGCGCAACTGGCGGCCGGCTTGCGCGCCCGTTCCGTGATCGTGCGCCATTTTAATGTGCCGCGCATCAGCCAGTATTTGCGCATCAGCATAGGCAACCCGGCCGAGTGTGCAGCCTTGATGGCCGCATTGCGCGAGATATTGTCGTGATGGAAAGCCTGGTACGACTGGCGGCAGCCGTACCAGGCGCCAGTTTGTTTACTGCGGGCTGGCCCGGCGGCGGCGCGACATGAAGCCGAGCAAGCCCAGGCCGCCCAACAGCATGCCATAAGTGGCTGGCTCCGGTACGGCCGACACGGACAGGTTATTGATGGTGGGCCAGATACCGATCTGTCCGGCGGTGCTGACGGACAGGTCGGAGAAAGCGCCCGTCGACAGGAAGCCGATAAATGATGCCTGCGTCGGCAGAGCCAGTTCGTAGGTGAGCAGTTCACCCAGTGCATTGCGCGCTGTCAAGGTGATGGTCTGGCCGTCGGCATATTCACCAGCAAAGTTCGAGCCGAAGAAGAAGCCCCCCACCCCGCGTACGACACTGGAAAAGTTGGAGAACACCACGCTGTCGTTGCGGTTGTTCGTACTCAGCCAGTTGTCGCTGCCCGTGCCGGCGCCATACAGGATGGGCGAGGTACCAACGCTGCTCACCGTGTAGGCGTAGCTGCCGGCGTTACGGTTCAGCGGGCCGTCGAGCGCGTCGATGGGCAAATCATCAAAGGTATCGACGCCCGTATTACCGGCCGCTGCCAGATAGGCGGACTGGCTCGTAAAGAGCGTGATGTCTGCGTGTGCGGCGCTGGCGGCGAGCAGCAGGGCGGCGGCGCTGATGATTTTCAGGCGGGAGAAAGTAGTTTGCAAGATCGACTCCTTAACAAGGGTTGGGAAAAGGATGTGGCAAAAAGTTTACTTATTTATAATGCCAATTGAATATAATATTAACTAGAAAAAAATGCAATATAAAGTTCTTTATGATAATTTCTGTCATGTATAGTTGAAATGCGGATGTTTCCCAATCGCCACTCCTTGTGCGCCAAACGTCGCCCAGGGCAGCGCCATGCCGCCACCATGGGCCATTTGTGCAACAATAATTGGATTCATTCATCGACAGGACGGACAATATGGCAAAAGTGGCATTCATCGGTTTGGGCGTCATGGGTTTCCCCATGGCAGGTCACCTGGCGGCGGGCGGGCACGACGTCACCGTGTACAACCGCAACCCGGCCCGCGCGGCTGCCTGGCTGGAACAATACAAGGGCAGCAGCGCCGCCACGCCAGCCGCCGCGGCTGCGGGCGCCGAGTTCGTCTTCACCTGCATCGGCAACGATAACGACCTGTATCAAGTCATCCTGGAAGAGGGCGGCTTGCTGTCCGCCATGGCACCGGGCAGCATCCTGATCGACCATACGACAGCTTCCGCCGAAGCGGCGCGCACCATCCACGCAGCGGCGCAAGAGCAGGGCGTATTCTTCCTTGACGCGCCCGTGTCCGGCGGCCAGGCGGGCGCGGAAAACGGCAAGCTGACGGTGATGGTGGGCGGCGATGCGGAAGCTTATGCACGCGCCGAACCTGTCATCGCCCTGTTCGCGCGCGCCGTCACCTACATGGGCGCGTCCGGTTCGGGCCAGCTGACGAAAATGGTCAACCAGATCTGCATCGCGGGCCTGGTGCAAGCGCTCAGCGAAGGCATTGCCTTTGCGGAAAACGCGGGCCTGGACGCGGCCCTGGTGGTCGACGTGATTTCCAAGGGCGCGGCGCAGTCGTGGCAGCTGGAAAACCGGGGCAAGACCATGATAGCGCGCAAGTTCGACTTCGGTTTCGCCGTCGATCTGATGCGCAAGGACCTGGGCATCTGCCTCGCCGAAGCCAAGCGCAACGGCAGCGATTTGCCCGTGACGACCTTGACGGACCAGTTCTATGGCGAAGTGCAGCAGGCAGGCGGCAACCGTTATGACACGTCGAGCCTGATCACTCGCCTCAGCAAGAAATAGATATTTACAACGTCACTTGAGCGGCGCGTCCCTGCAGAGGGCCGCGCCGCTTATCGTTTACGCCAGTATCAACCTTAAAACGTCAGTTTCCGGAACATCCGGTTTCGATTTTAATGGAAAAGCATGGACTTCGCTAGCTCATCGTGTATTATTAAAAAACGAGATGAAATGTCCCAGTTTTTAAAACATTATGAGCGGACCCGCATGAAAACCAACTCCTCAGCGATAACACGCGTTGTCGACAAGAACATTCCCTACTTGTCATCCGCCGTTGCCATCTGGCGCCCCCGCGCCGTGCTGCGCAGCTGGCCCGGCGTGGCCATCGCGCTGGTAATCGCCCTGTCGGCCACCTTTATCTCCAGTAATTACGGCGGTCCGCAACTGCTGTACGCATTGTTCTTCGGCCTGGCCTTCCACTTCCTTGCGTCCGACCCCACCTGCAAGCCCGGCATCGAGTTTTGCAGTAAGGTGTTGCTGCGCATGGGCGTGGCGCTGCTGGGGGCGCGCATTACCTTCAACCAGATCGCCTCGGTTGGCGTGACGCCCCTGCTGATCGTCGTCGGCGGCCTGGTGGCGACTTTGGGCTTCGGCTACCTGCTGGCCAGGTGGCTCAAGCGGCCCCTCACGGAAGGCATTTTGTCGGGCGGCTCCGTGGCCATCTGCGGCGCCTCGGCCGCACTGGCCATCTCGGCCGTACTGCCGCAAACCAAGGAAAACGAAAAATTCACCCTGCTGACGGTGGTGGGCGTGACGTCGCTATCGACCCTGGCCATGATCGTCTACCCGCTGCTGGTCAAGCTGCTGGGCTTTGACCCCACCGAGGCGGGCGTGTTCATCGGTGGCACCATCCATGACGTGGCGCAAGTGGTGGGTGCCGGCTATCTGGTGAGCAACCATACGGGTGACGTGGCCACCTTCGTGAAACTGACGCGTGTCGCTTGCCTCGTGCCCGTCGTGCTGGGCCTGTCGATCATGTTCAAGCGCAAGGATGGCAAGAGCGAGGTCGACGCGCCGCCGCTGGTGCCCTTCTTCCTGATTGGCTTTGTCTGGCTCGTCATTACCAATAGCCTGGGTCTGATTCCGCAGGAAGTGAATGGCTGGATCAACCATGCCTCGCGCGCCTGTCTCGTCATCGCCATTGCCGCGCTGGGCGTGAAAACGTCGTTCCAGTCGCTGGCCTCGCTGGGCTGGCGTCCCGTCATCATGCTGGTGATGGAAACGGTGTGGATCGCCGCCTTCGTCGCCATCGCCGTGCTGCTGACGCGTTAAGCCGCCATCGTCCGCCATGAAGATCCTTGTCCTCGGCGCCGGCGTGGTCGGCACGGCATCGGCCTGGTACTTGCGCCAGGCTGGCCACGATGTGCGCGTACTTGAGCGCCAGGCGGGCGTCGCGCAGGAAACCAGCTTTGCTAACGGCGGGCAGATTTCCGTCTCGCACGCGGAGCCGTGGGCGAATCCCGCCACCCTGCGCAAGGTGCTCACGTGGCTGGGCAAGGACGACGCGCCGCTGCTGTTCCGCCCCCGCCTGGACCCGCTGCAATGGCAATGGGTGCTGCACTACCTGCGCGAATGTTTGCCGTCGAGGGTGTCGCGCAATATGCGTCAGATCGTTGCGCTGGCCGACTACAGCCGGCAGAGCTTGCAAGCCTTGCGCCGCGAGACGGGCATAGCCTACGACCACCTGGAGCGGGGCATCTTGCATTTCTATACGGACCAGCAGGAATTTGAACAATCGCAAACGGGCTGCGCGCTCTTGCGCGAACTGGGCTGCCCGCGCAACACGGTCAGCGCCGACGAAGTGATCCGCATCGAGCCAGCCCTGGCCTCCGCGCGCAGCCGCATCGTGGGCGGCGACTTCACGGCCAGCGACGAGTCGGGCGACGTGCATTTGTTTACCAAGGCGCTGGCCGCGCGCGCCGCCGCAGCCGGCGTGGATTTTCGCTTTGGCACGACGGTGTCGCGTCTGCTGGCGGATGGAGAACGCATCACGGGCGTGGAATGCATCGATGCGCAGGGCCGTCACCGCCTGGAGCATGCGGACGCCGTGGTGGTGGCCATGGGCAGCTTTTCGGCACCGCTGCTGCAGCCGCTGGGCATCCGCCTGATGCTGTATCCGGGCAAGGGGTATTCGGCCACCTATCCGATTGTCGACCCCGTCAGCGCGCCTTCCGTGTCACTGACGGACGATGGCCATAAACTGGTGTTTTCACGCCTGGGCGAGCGCCTGCGCGTGGCGGGTACGTGCGAGTTGAACGGCTATACGCGCGAACTGAACCCCGTGCGCTGCGCCGCCATCACGCGCCGCGTGCAAGCCCTGTTTCCCCACGCCTGCGATTACAGCGACCCCGTCTACTGGGCCGGCCTGCGTCCGCTGACCCCCTCGAACGTGCCGTACATCGGCGCCACGCGCTACCGTCAGCTCTATCTGAACACAGGCCACGGCACCCTGGGCTGGACCATGGGCTGCGGCGCGGGCCGGGCAATCGCCGACTTCGTGTCGGGGCGGCGACCCGACGTCGATTTTGCGTTTTGCGGCGAATCCTCCCGGCAAGAGGCCGCTTTGGTTCAACTTAGGAGAGCACCACGATGAGAGACGCCACCACCCCCAGCCAAGCACCGACCGGCCTGACCCTGGCAGGCACCACCTACCAATCGCGCCTGCTGGTGGGCACGGGCAAGTACAAGGATTTCGAGGAAACGCGCCTGGCCATCGAGGAAAGCGGCGCCGAGATCGTCACGGTCACCATCCGGCGCGTGAATATCGGCCAGGAAAAGGGCGAGCCGAATCTGCTCGACTTCATCCCGCCGTCGAAATACACGATTCTGCCCAACACGGGCGGCTGCTATAACGCGCGCGACGCCGTCTACACCCTGCAACTGGCGCGCGAGCTGCTGGGCGGGCACCAGCTATGCAAGCTGGAAGTGCTCGGCGACGAAAAGACCTTGTTCCCGAACATGCCGGAAACGTTAAAAGCGGCCGGGGAGCTGGTGCGCGACGGCTTCCAGGTGATGGTGTATTGCAGCGACGACCCCATCCAGGCGCGCATGCTGGAAGAGATCGGCTGCATCGCCGTCATGCCGCTGGCGTCACTGATCGGCTCGGGCATGGGCATTTTGAATCCGTGGAATCTGTCGCTGATCATCGAGCAAGCCACGGTGCCCGTGCTGGTCGATGCCGGCGTGGGCACGGCGTCGGACGCGGCCATCGCCATGGAACTCGGCTGCGACGGCATCTTGATGAATACCGCCATCGCGGCGGCGCGCGAACCGATACGCATGGCGCGCGCCATGAAACTGGCAGTGCAGGGCGGACGCGAGGCTTACCTGGCCGGACGCATGCCCCGGAGAGCGAGCGCCATGAGCGCTACGCCCTCGTCGCCGATGGCCGGGCTGATCGCCTGAGCCGCCGCATTTGCAGCAATGTGCAGCACCGTTGTTTATTTCTGTTTATTTCTGTTTATTTCTGTTGATTTTTTTCTTGAAGAACGCACCCATAAAAACCACAATACCTGGAGATGACATGAAACACACACTCGTAGCGGCAGCCATCCTGGCCTCCTTCTTCGCCGGCAGCGCCAGCGCCCAATCGTCCGTCACCGTGTACGGCTTGCTCGACGCGGGCCTGACGTCCGAACACGGCGGCGCGGACGGTTCCGTCACCAAGCTGGCCACCGGCGTGCAGTCGGGCAGCCGCATCGGCTTCAAGGGCACAGAAGACCTGGGCAATAATTTAAAGGCCAACTTCTTGCTGGAAAATGGCCTCGACCTCGATACGGGCGCCAACCGCCAGGGCGCCCTGTTCGGGCGCAAGGCGTATGTGGGCCTGTCCGGCGGGTTTGGCGCCGTGAACCTGGGCTTGCAACACAATCCGCTGTTTACCGCGCTGGACAATATCGACCCCTTCGAGACCGGCATGACGGGCGCCTCGATCAACCTGATGAGCGTGGCCAGCTTGCGCACGAAAAACTCCATCATGTACGAAACGCCGAAGGTGAACGGCTTGTCGGCTGCCGTCATGGTTGGCCTCGGTGAAAAGCCGGACAGCAACACCCTGGGCCGCACCATCGATTTTTCCATCGATTACGCCAACGGCCCGCTGGTGCTGACCCTGGCGCACGACAAGCGCAAGGACACGCCGCTGAACACGGCAAAAGTGACCTTGCTGGGTGGCACCTACGACTTCGGCCCCGCCAAGTTGCACGCCGCCTATGAGACGGACAAGGACGATGCGGGCACGGATTTCCGCGACTACATGCTGGGCGTATCGGCCCCCGTGGGCGCGGCGGGCAGCGTGATGGCGTCGTACATCCGCAAGGATGACCGCACGAACGCGCGCCGCGGCGGTCGCCAGCTTGCCATCGGCTACACCTATGCCTTGTCCAAGCGCACGAATCTGTACACCTCGTACGGGCGCATCAACAACGATGGCGCGGGCACCAACTTTGTCGGCGACGCATCGAGCGGCGGCAGCGTGCCCTTGCCAGGCCATAACTCGAGCGCCTTCACGGCCGGCATGCGCCTGAAGTTCTAGGACGCAGCGCAGGAGGTATCGATGGCGGGCTGTCTGTTGCGGATAGCCCGCCATTGTTGTTTCAGGAATGGCGCAAAGTCACGGATTCCGGATTCAGGAATGAAACAGTCCGATTTTTCATGAATTTTTATTGACAGCGCATTTCGCAACCGTTAAATTGAATGCGTATTTCAAATATCGGAACAAAATATACCGATTTTTTATAAAACCGTAAGGAGACTGAGCCATGACCGATTTGTCCGACCAAAAAGCCGCCGCCGCTGCCGCAGTGAATCCTCCCGCTTCTGTAGGCCCGCAAAAGATGACGCCTTCCGAAGCGTTCGTGGAAACCTTGGCCGCCAATGGCGTGACCGACATGTTCGGCATCATGGGCTCGGCCTTCATGGACCCGATGGATATCTTTGCGCCCGCCGGCATCCGTTTGATCCCCGTCGTGCACGAGCAGGGCGCCGGCCACATGGCTGACGGCTATGCCCGCGTCTCGGGACGCCACGGCGTGGTCATCGGCCAGAACGGCCCCGGCATCAGCAATTGCGTCACCGCCATCGCCGCCGCCTACTGGGCGCATACGCCCGTCGTGATCATCACGCCTGAGACCGGCACCATGAGCATGGGCCTGGGCGGTTTCCAGGAAGCGAACCAGTTGCCGATGTTCGAAGAATTTACGAAATATCAAGGCCACGTCACCCATCCTGCCCGCATGGCCGAATACACGGGGCGCTGCTTTGACCGCGCCATGTCGGAAATGGGACCGACGCAATTGAATATCCCGCGCGACTATTTCTATGGCGAAATCAAGGCGGAAATCCCCAAACCGAACCGCCTGGACCGTGGCGCCGGCGGCGAGCAAAGCCTCAACGATGCGGCGGAACTGCTGGCGAAAGCCAAGTTCCCCGTCATCATCTCGGGCGGCGGCGTCGTCATGGGCGAAGCGATCGACGAGTGCAAGGCGCTGGCCGAGCGCCTCGGTGCGCCCGTCGTCAACAGCTACCTGCATAACGACTCCTTCCCTGCCAGCCACCCGCTGTGGTGCGGCCCGCTCGGTTACCAGGGTTCGAAAGCGGCCATGAAACTGATCGCCCAGGCCGACGTTGTCGTCGCCCTCGGTTCGCGTTTGGGACCGTTCGGCACCTTGCCGCAGCACGGCATGGATTACTGGCCGAAAAACGCCAAGATCATCCAGATCGATGCGGACAACAAGATGTTGGGCCTGGTCAAGAAAATCTCGGTGGGCATCTGCGGCGACGCCAAGGCGGCCGCGAAAGCCATCCTGGCCCGCCTGGACGGCAAGAACCTCGATTGCGACGCCACGCGCGACGAGCGCTATGCCACGGTGCAAGCGGAGAAGGCGGCGTGGGAAGAGGAGCTGACGAACTGGACGCATGAAAAGGATGCGTACAGCCTGGACATGATTGAAGAGCAAAAGAAAGAGCCGGGCAGCTATCTGCACCCGCGCCAGGTCTTGCGCGAGCTGGAAAAAGCCATGCCGGAAGACGTGATGGTGTCGACCGACATCGGCAACATCAACTCGGTGGCAAACAGCTACTTGCGCTTTGAAAAACCGCGCAGCTTCTTTGCGGCGATGAGCTTTGGCAACTGCGGCTATGCGTTTCCGACCATCATCGGCGCCAAGGTTGCCGCACCGCATCGTCCGGCCGTGTCGTATGCGGGTGACGGCGCCTGGGGCATGAGCTTGATGGAAACGATGACTTGCGTGCGCCACAACATTCCCGTGACGGCGGTGGTGTTCCACAACCGCCAGTGGGGCGCGGAAAAGAAAAACCAGGTCGATTTCTATAACCGCCGCTTCGTGGCCGGTGAACTCGACAACCAGAGCTTCGCGGAAATTGCGCGCGCCATGGGCGCCGAAGGCATCACGGTCGACAAGCTGGAAGACGTGGGGCCGGCCTTGAAAAAAGCCATCGCCATGCAGATGAATGAAGGCAAGACCACCATCATCGAAATCATGTGCACGCGCGAGCTGGGCGACCCGTTCCGCCGCGATGCGCTGAGCAAGCCTGTGCGTCATCTGGACAAGTACAAAGACTACGTGTAATCAGTCAGCGCTATCCTTGTATGACCCCGGCTTGCCGGGTTTTATGTGCCAGAATCATCTGCATGCTTCCATGGTTCCGGCACTTTTTTACCGAATTGGAGTCGTCATGAAAGCCCTGCACCGCATCATTGCGCAAGCCTGCACCGTGCCGAAAAATATCGTCTTGTGCGAGGGCGACGATGTGCGCGTGCTGCAGGCGGCCGCGCGCGCGGCAAGCGAAGGTTTGGCGCACATCATCATCGTCGGCAAGCCGGTCGTCATCCTGGCGCTGGCGCGCGAACATGCGCTGGACCTGGACGCCGTGCGCCTGGTCGACCCGGCAGAGTCAAGCGAGTCGGAACATTACGCCCAGCAATTGTTTGTGCTGCGTCAAGCCAAGGGCATGACGGTGGAGCAGGCCAGGCTCGCCGTGCAAGACCCCTTGTGCTACGCCAACCTGATGGTGCGTTTGGGCGACGCCGACGGCTGCGTGGCGGGGGCCGTGCACACGACGGCCGACGTGGTGCGCAGCGCCATCCAGATCATCGGCGTCGATCCCGCCTTCAAGCTGGTGTCGAGTTTTTTCCTGATGATGCTGTGCGAACCTTTCCACAGCCTGAAGGGCGGCTTCATTTTTTCCGACTGCGCCCTCGTCGTCGATCCGAAAGCGGACGAGCTGGCCGACATCGCCATGGCAGCCGCCGACAGCGCGCAAGCCTTGCTGATGGAAGAACCCCGGGTAGCCATGCTGTCGTTTTCCACCAGCGGCAGCGCCCATCACGCGGCCGTCGACAAGGTGCATGCGGCCACGGACCGGGTCAAGGCCCAGCGTCCGTTGCTGGCCATCGATGGCGACGTGCAGCTCGACGCGGCCATCGTGGCCGAGATTTCGCAGCGCAAGGTCAAGGATTCAGTCGTCAACGGCCGCGCGAATGTGCTGGTGTTTCCGAACCTCGATGCGGGCAATATCGGCTATAAATTGGCCGAGCGCATGGGCGGCGCCGTCGCTATCGGCCCACTGCTGCAAGGCTTGAACAAGCCGGCCAATGATTTGTCGCGCGGTTGCAGCGCGATGGATGTGTACAACGTCATTGCGGTCACGGCCGTGCAGGCCCAGGGTGGGCGCTGAGTTGTTCAGCCTGCCCGTGCTGGCGCTGCTGGGCGTGGTGGCGGCGGGCACGTATTTCCAGACCGTCACGGGCTTTGGCCTGGGCATGATCGTCATGGGCGTGGCCAGCGGACTGGGCCTGGCGCCCGTGCCTGCGCTGGCGGCCCTCGTCAGCTTGCTGTCCCTGGCAAATTGCCTGGTGGCCTTGCCGGGTGCCTTGCACCACCTGGACTGGCGCGCCATCCGCGCCGCCAGCATCGGCTTGCTACCAGCCATGGCGGCCGGCGTCTTGCTATTGGGATATCTGGACCAGGCGTATGCGCCCGTCCTGAAACTCTTGCTGGGCGCGGCCATCGTGTATGGCGGCGTCAGCATCCTGCTGCAGGCGCCGCCGGGACCGGGCGCGGCCGATAAACGCAGCTTTTTCATCAGCGGCGTATGCGGCGGCCTGTTCTCGGGCCTGTTTTCACTGGCCGGGCCACCGCTCGTGTACCAGTTTTACCGCCAGGAAATGAGCCTGACCACCATCCGCTACAGCCTGATCTTTTTGTTTGCCATCAGCGCGGGTGGACGCTCGCTGATGGCGGGCAGCCAGGGCCAGCTGGACGCGAAAGTCTTGCTGCTGTGCATGTTGGCCTTGCCCGTCGGCGTGCTGGCCACGATGGCCGGCAAGCGCTACCCGCCGCCTATCGCACAGCGCGGCATGCGCCGCATCGCGTTTGCCGTGCTGACCGCCATCGGCATTTCGCTGATGCTCAGAAGCGGCATTCCGATATACAATATTTTATGAAAAAGATAATTTATCTGATGGTTTGCGCCTTCTCACTTGGAGGGGTAAGCCAATCTGTGCTGGCACAAATCGTTGTGCAGGCGGCTTCCGCCAAGCTCCAGCCTCAAATTGGTCGAGATGATAAAGGCTACTCGACATGTGGTATCCATGCCGTTGTACTCAATATCCAAGGCCAAAGTGTGGAGGTTTATGATTTTTCCATTAATATCCGCGCAAATATGCATGTGGGATTAATCAAAGCTGGGAAGATGCAGACATCTACAAAAGAAATGTTGGTGAACAAATCGCTGCCGACTGCTGTCCAGCCTGCTCCTATTAACTTCTGGATTGCAAAAGAAGCTGAAGGAAGCGCTCTCAGGCTACAGAAGATTATCCCTGTTGATACCCCTGGCTATATTCTAGCTGGAGCGGACCTCGTAAAAACTTACGACATTCTGCTTGGGATGGCTAACGGCGAACGCATCCAGTTCGCAACAAGATACAAAAGCCAGCGGTTAGATACTGTGGTCAGTTTTGGTACCGCGTTGCAAGATGTGGAGTTTCAACCCCTTATTACATGTCTAAACGGCGTCACCGATCGGCTCCAAAACGAGGCTGATTCTCAGGATTGACCGTTCAGCGTTGACGCCTCTTCCACATGGTCATTTACACCCTCAGCGCCACTTGCAAAATATGCAAAAAGCCTTTATATTCCCCGTTCTTTCTCGAACCTCTTCCTTATTGGAGTCAAAAGTGCCTCGCTACTTCGCCATCACCTGCTAACGCTGACGAAATGCTCTTTGCAGCATCGTTCGGCGCGTTGACGCCCCCGATTGCTGCGGCACTGCTCTTTCCGCACACGCATCCGTGACGCTAGTCTCGATCGTCCACGCCCGAATACGTCGTCAGCACCCCTGACCCTGTATGGACACGCACCGGTGAACGCGGCGTGGGACGCTATGTTTTTACAATCTTTACCCTTATTCAAATACCCGCGTACGCCGCACCTGGAAGGCTCGCGCCTGCAGGATGGCGACGACGGTTCCGACCAGATGCCCCTGAAGAAGCTGGCCGGCCAGTACGTCGTCATCGAGGAAAAAATCGATGGCGCCAACTCCGCCGTGTCGTTCAGCGATGCGGGCGAGGTGCTGCTGCAGTCGCGCGGCCATTACCTGGCGGGCGGCGGCAGCGAACGCCAGTTCAACTTGCTCAAACCGTGGGCGCATGCGCATGAACACGCCTTGCTGCATCTGCTGGAAGATCAATTTGTGCTGTTTGGCGAATGGTCTTACAGCAAGCATTCCGTGTTTTACGACCGCCTGCCCCATTACTTCAACGAGTTCGACGTGTATTGCCGCCGCAGCCAAATGTTTTTGTCGACGGCGCGCCGCCACGCCATGTTGGCCGGCTCGCCCGTGCTGTCCGTGCCCGTGCTGTATGCGGGTTTGATGCCCACGTCGCCGAAACTGTTGTGGCAGCTGCTGCGCCATTCGCTGGCCAAGTCCCGGCTGTGGCGCGACGCATTCGAGGGCGTGGTGGCGCGCGAACGCTTGCCGCTGGACCTGTGCTGGCAACAGACGGACAAGTCCGACCACGCGGAAGGCCTGTACCTGAAAGTGGAAGACGACGAGCAAGTGCTGGCCCGCTACAAGCTGGTGCGGCATGACTTTACGCAAACCATCCTCGACAGCGGTTCGCACCACAGCACGCGGCCCCTGATCCCCAACCAGCTGGCCGAGGGCGTCGACCTGTACGCGCCGCAGCCGCTGGTCACATGGGAAAGCCTGGGCTTGCATACCTGCGAGTCGCTCGATGAACTGGCAGCACGCTCAGGGAACACAACAAGGAGTACAAAATGATGCACTGGAAAACCCTGCAACAACTGGTGCCGCAAGTGGGCCAGTCGCCCGATTTCAGCGCCTGCCTGGCCGCTTTTCCGCAGCTGGAACTGGCCAAGACGACGCCGCAAAACCCCGTTTACCACGCGGAAGGCGATGTGTGGACGCATACGATGATGGTGGTGGCATCCCTGCTGGCCATGCCCGACTATCAGCAGGCCACGCGGGCGGAACAGGAAATTGTGTTCCTGGCAGCCCTGCTGCACGACGTGGCCAAGTGCAGCACCACGGTGATCGACCCGGCAACGGGCGCCATCGGCCAGCCCGGCCATTCGCGCAAGGGTGCGCTCGATGCGCGCATCGCCTTGTGGGATTGCGACGTGCCGTTTGCCGCGCGCGAGGAAATCTGCCGCCTGATCAATGTGCACCAGGTGCCGTTCTTCGCGCTGGAAACCTCGCGGCGCGGCGTCACGCCCGAATTTACCGTGCGCGAACTGTCGTGGCAGGTCGATATCCGCCTGCTGGCCATGCTGGCCGAGGCCGACATCCGTGGACGCATCTGCCCGGACCCGCAGCGCATACTCGATGCCATCGAGCTGTTCCGTGAACTGGCGCGCGAGGAAGGCTGCTATGGCCAGCGCAGGGTTTTTGTCGACGATCACACGCGCGTGAAATACTTTCGCGGCGCCGAGGCGCATCCCGATTACTCCCTGTTCCAGGAACCGGGATCGCACGTGATTGTCATGTCGGGCTTGCCCGCGTCGGGCAAGAATACGTGGGTGGACAAGCACCATCCGCGCCTGCCCGTCGTCTCCTTCGACGATGCGCGTACGGCCTTGGGCTTGAAGCATGGCAAGAACGAGGGGCAGGTGGGCGACTACGCGGAAGAGCGGGCGCGCGAACTGTTGCGCAAGGGCGAATCATTCGTGTGGAACGCCACGCATCTGTCAAAACTGATGCGCGAAAAGACGCTCAACCTGCTGTACAAATACCACGCACAGGTGGAACTCGTGTACCTGGAGCAGCCGCGCAAGGAGTTACTCCGGCGCAACGGCCAGCGCGATACCTCGCTCAGTAACAAGAAGCTGCAAGCGATGCTGTGGAACTGGGAAATCCCCTTGCCGATGGAAGCGCATGCCGTGCGTTACTGTGTCGATTGAAGTACTGTGGAAAGCGGCTTGTTCGCTGTTTTTTATGCGCGCATAAGCAATCAAAATAATAATTTTTATTTTAAAAATTGCAACAAACTGAGTATATTGCGACTCTTTCATTTATTACAATGAATTGCTTGGGTAGCTGAATGGCCAGGCTGTGGCGCGAGGGCCCTCCCTCGCGTTTCTTGTGTGAATCACTGCGTGATCCACTCTTCCTCATTGAATGAATAGGAGTCACCGATGCAAAAATCTCTCATCGCACTGGCTGCAGCCGCCTTGCTTGGCATTGGCGCTGCGTCTTCCGCTCAGGCGGCCACCCAGACCATCACTTTCAGCGCCGACCGCGCGCTGGGCGCCACCAACTGGACCGACACTTTGGGATTAGGAAAGTTCGATAGCAAACTGGGGACATTGACGTCGATCAAGTTCCACCTGGAAGGCGCCGTACAGGGCGCTGGCAAAGCGGAAAGCCTCGATGCAAGCGCATCCGACGTGACCCTGAGCCTGGCGTCGCTGCTGACCTTATACCGTCCCGATAATTCCACCTTGCTGGTGGCCAACCCGCTGTTCACGCAGACGTTTGCTCTGAGCGCCTTCGATGGCAGCATCGACTTTGCCGGCACCTCGGGCGCCAATACGGGACCCCGGTCGAGCACGGGCGCCAACTCCTACACAAGCGGCAGTGCCAGCGACTTCGCGCTGTTTTCCTCGGAGGGTGGTGGCTTGATCCAGCTGGGCCTGAACGCCATCGGTTCCTCGACGGGCAGCGGTTCCGGTAATTTGCTGACCCAGTTCCAGACGGCCGCTTCCGGCCGCGTGGCAGTGACGTATGAATACATCAGCGCCGTGCCGGAACCGGAAACCTATGTGATGCTGCTGACAGGCCTGGCGCTGGCCGGCGTGATGACGCGCCGCCGCAAGTCTACGGTGTGATCAGCGGTTCCCGCGTCCGGCGAGCAGCTGCGCGATCTCGCTGAATAGCGCATTGTTCAGCGAGGCGGGCAGGGTGGTGGCCAGGCTGCGGCTGTAGTAGGCGCCCAGGTCCAGGCCAAGTCCCAGCCCGCAGATTTCCACGGCGCCCTGCGCTTCGCGGCGCGCCACCACTTGTTTCAGATGTTGCGCCAGGTAAAACTCGTCGTTGGCCAGATTCGTGGCCGTATCCATCGGGCAACCGTCAGACACGACGAGCAGGATGCGCCGCCGTTCCGGGCGCGCCAGCATGCGCTGGCAGGCCCAATCCACGGCTTCGCTATCGACGCCTTCGCGGTACAAGTCCGCTTTCAGCAGGGCGGCGATGTCGGGCCGCGCGCGGCGCCAGCTGGTATCGCCATCCTTGAAGAGCATGTGCACGAGTTCGTTCAAACGGCCTGGCTGCGCCGGAGAGCGTGCGCGCATCCAGTCGCGTCTGACTCTTCCCCCATTCCAGGCGCCCGTCGTAAAACCCAGCAACTCCGTGGTGATGCCCGCCTGGTCCAGCGCGCGCAGCAGAATGTCGAGCAGCACGGCCACGGATTCCGCATGCGTCTTCATGGAACCGGAGCAATCGACGAGAAAGGTGACCAGGCAATCGGCCTGGGGCAGGAATTGTTCCTTGCGAAACAGCCTGCGCTCGGAAGGCGAGCTGATCAGCTGCGCCAGGCGGCGCCCGTCGATAGTGCCTTCTTCCTCGCCGAACGACCAGCCATCGCGCTGTGGCGCGGCCAGCCGTTGCGTAAAGTGCCGCGCCAGGCGGGCCGTGTTGATGCCCAGGCTGGCGATGCGCGCATCCATGCGCTCACGGTATTCGAGCAGCAGGGCGCGGCGCACCAGTTCGCCCGCGTTTTCTTCGCGGTCATACGCCGTGCTGTAAGTCCGGTAGGCACCATCGCCATCGCTGAAGGCGCGGCTTTCGCCCAAGGGAGCCGCATCGGGCAGATGGTCGTTGTCGCTGTCGAAATCGAGCAGCAGCTTGAAGACTGCCTGGGCTTTCGCGTCGTCGGCCGCGTTTTGCTGGTCATCCTGCGCCGCCTGCGCCTCTTTCAGCATGCCATCGACGGCGTGGGCGATGGCCAGCGCGTGGCGCGCAAACGCAGCCTGGGCCAATCGGTGGCGGCGCAGACCCGCCAGGTCGCCGCTCAGCGCGGAGGAAACCGACCAGCGCGTGGCTTCGATGAAATCTTCTGTCTTTTCCAGCACGGGCCTGGCCGTCAGGCGCGACCAGCACATCTGGAATACCGTGTACAGCAGCAAGCCGGAAGCGCCTTCGGCCAGGCCGGAATCGTAAAACGCGTGCGACCAGGCCGTAAAGCGGTGGCGCAGGTTGTTGATCACACCGGCATGTTGATCAGGCGCAAGCGTTTCTACCCGCAATTGCTCCAGCAGCTCGAACACCAGACGCGCCACGGGCTCGACCGGACACAGCGACTTGTGCAGGGCCGCGTCCGTGTGCAGCAAACGCAAGGCCACGCTGTCGGCCGCGCCGCGCAGCGATGGCAAGTCTTGCAGCGCTGCATCGGGCTGCAGATGGGCTGCGTGGATGGACAGGGGACGGTGGCCGTCGTGCAGGCGCCGGCCCCGGTAACGGATGCTGGAAACCCCACTCAGCGCGCGGATGGCGCCCGCGCACAGCTCATCCGTTTCCTGCTGCTCGCGCGTGTAGGGGGCTGGCGCGGTCGCTTCCGTACTCATGCCTGGCTCGCCAGCAATTCCTCATTGAAACAGCGCTGGTAGTATTCGGCCACCATGGGCCGCTCGGCCTCGTCGCATTTGTTGAGGAAGGATAGGCGGAAGGCCAAGGCCGGGTCGCGGAAGATCTGGCAATTTTCCGCCCAGGTGATGACGGTGCGTGGCGACATCAAACAAGATAGGTCGCCCGCCGCATAGCCGTGGCGCGTGAGGCTGGCCACGGCCACCATGCTGCTCGCCAATTGGCGGCCCGCCTCGTCGTTCATGGCCGGGACGCGCGCCAGCACGATTTCCATTTCTTCCGCCTGTGGCAAGTAGTTCAGGCTAGCAACGATATTCCAGCGGTCGATCTGCGCGTGATTCAGCACTTGCGTGCCGTGGTACATGCCGTTCAAGTTACCGAGGCCCACCGTATTCGAGGTGGCGAACAAACGAAAATGGGGATGCGGCGTGATGACGCGGTTCTGGTCGAGCAGGGTGAACTTGCCGTCGCGCTCGAGGATGCGCTGGATGACGAACATCACGTCGGGGCGGCCCGCGTCGTACTCGTCGAAGATCAGCGCCACGGGCCTTTGCAGCGACCAGGGCACGATGCCTTCCTGGAATTGCGTCACCTGCTGCTGTTCGCGCAGCACGATGGCGTCCTTGCCCACCAGGTCCAGGCGGCTGATGTGGCCATCGAGGTTGACGCGCACGCAAGGCCAGTTCAGGCGTGCCGCCACCTGCTCGATATGTGTGGACTTGCCCGTGCCATGCAAGCCTTGCACCATCACGCGGCGGTTGTGTGTGAAGCCGGCGAGTATCGCCAGGGTCACGTCCTGGTTGAAGCGGTAGGCGGGGTCGATGTCGGGCACGTGCGCGTCGCGTTCCGTGAAGACGGGCACGAGCAGGTCACTGTCGATATTGAACAGGCTGCGCACGGACTGCAAGGTTTGCGCCGCTGCGGCGGGGGGATGTTGGCGTGAATCTGGCACCTTGTTCTCCTGTGAAACCGCAGCATGGGCGCCACGGTGGTTATGAATTACCGGCTGAATGCGCGGCTTGTAATGCTGCGTCGTCGTCCCCGCCCGTCGTCGGCATGGTTTCCGATTCGATGGCGGCCAGGGCTTGTGCGGCGCGCTGCAATGCTGGCAAGAAATGTAAAGCCTTGTCGTGCGTCAAACGGATGATGGGCGCCTGGATCGCCACGGCCAGGTTCGAGCGGCCGTTCGGGTTCGGCACCAGCACGGCGACGCATAGCAGGCCGGGCAGGAATTCCTCGTCGTCCAGCGCATAGCCGTTGCGGCGCACCAATTCCAGTTCGCGTTCCAGCTTGACGGGGTCGGTCTCCGTCTTGTCCGTAAAGCGCGTCAATTCCATGTGGCCCAGCAGGCGGCGCCGTTGCACGGGCGTCATTTGCGCCAGGAACAGCTTGCCGCTCGACGAGCAGTGGGCCGGCACGCGCGAGCCGGGATGCAGATAGAAGCGCAGCGGGGCCGCCGTTTCCACCCGGTCCAGGTACACCACTTCGCTGCCGCTGAAGGCCGTCAGGTTGCAGCTTTCGCCCACTTCCTCGACCAGCTGGCGCAAGACCATGCGGCGGGCACCATGGAAAGTGTTGTTAATCAGCAGGTTCGACGCCAGGCGGCGCAGGCGCACGCCTGTGCTGTAGTGGCGGCCATCGCTTTCGCGCTGCAGCACGCCCACGCTTTCCAGTTGTTGCAGCATGCGGTGCAAAGTGGGCTTGGGCAGGCCCGTTTCTTCCACCAGCGCTTGCAGCGACAGCAACTGGTCTTTCTCGGCAATCACTTCCAGCAAGGCAAACAAACGCATCGTGGGCGTGTCGCCTTCCAGTTTTTCCGGCTCAAGTTTTGGGGATGAAATCATGTCCATGGTGGCCTCGGTTGGGTAGCGATGAGTGTTACTTCAGCTTATTTCATTTTCGAACTCAAATTGTACCGTTTCCTTGAAAATCTGTTTGACTTTTGATTCCCGAACGCTTAAATTGAATTGTATATCAAATTTCGGAACAAAATATACCGATTTCTGATAATTTCACAGCAATTCATCACCACAGACCAGGAGACACCCATGAATGACATGACCGAGCAAAAAGCCGCCGCAGCGGCCATTCCCACCGGCCCGCAAAAGATGACGCCTTCCGAAGCGTTCGTGGAAACCCTGGCCGCCAATGGCGTGACCGACATGTTCGGCATCATGGGCTCGGCCTTCATGGACCCGATGGATATCTTTGCGCCCGCCGGCATCCGTTTGATTCCCGTCGTGCACGAGCAGGGCGCCGGCCACATGGCCGACGGCTATGCCCGCGTCTCGGGCCGCCACGGCGTGGTCATCGGCCAGAACGGCCCCGGCATCAGCAATTGCGTCACCGCCATCGCCGCCGCCTACTGGGCGCATACCCCGGTCGTGATCATCACGCCTGAGACCGGCACGATGAGCATGGGCCTGGGCGGCTTCCAGGAAGCGAACCAGTTGCCGATGTTCGAAGAATTTACGAAGTATCAAGGCCACGTCACCCATCCAGCCCGCATGGCCGAATTTACGGGCCGCTGCTTCGACCGTGCCATGTCGGAAATGGGACCGACGCAATTGAATATTCCGCGCGACTATTTCTATGGCGAAATCAAGGCGGAAATCCCCAAACCGAACCGCCTGGACCGTGGCGCCGGCGGCGAGCAAAGCCTCAACGATGCGGCCGAGTTGCTGGCGAAAGCCAAGTTCCCCGTGATCATTTCGGGCGGCGGCGTCGTCATGGGCGAAGCGATCGACGAGTGCAAGGCGCTGGCCGAGCGCCTCGGCGCGCCCGTCGTCAACAGCTACCTGCATAACGACTCCTTCCCCGCCAGCCATCCGCTGTGGTGCGGCCCGCTCGGTTACCAGGGTTCGAAAGCGGCCATGAAACTGATCGCCCAGGCCGACGTCGTCGTGGCCCTCGGTTCGCGCCTGGGACCGTTCGGTACCTTGCCGCAGCACGGCATGGATTACTGGCCGAAAAACGCCAAGATCATCCAGATCGATGCGGACAACAAGATGCTGGGCCTGGTGAAAAAGATTTCGGTGGGCATCTGCGGCGACGCCAAGGCAGCCGCGAAAGCCATCCTGGCGCGCCTGGATGGCAAGACGCTCGATTGCGATGCCACGCGCGACGAGCGCTATGCCACCGTGCAAGCGGAAAAGACCGCGTGGGAAGAGGAATTGACGAACTGGACCCATGAAAAAGATGCGTTCAGCCTGGACATGATCGAAGAGCAAAAGAAAGAACCGGGCAGCTATCTGCACCCGCGCCAGGTCTTGCGCGAGCTGGAAAAAGCCATGCCGGAAGACGTGATGGTGTCGACCGACATCGGCAACATCAACTCGGTGGCAAACAGCTACTTGCGCTTTGAAAAACCGCGCAGCTTCTTTGCGGCGATGAGCTTTGGCAACTGCGGCTATGCGTTTCCGACCATCATCGGCGCGAAAGTGGCCGCACCACACCGTCCTGCCGTGTCGTATGCGGGCGACGGCGCCTGGGGCATGAGCCTGATGGAAACGATGACCTGCGTGCGCCACAACATTCCCGTGACGGCCGTGGTGTTCCACAACCGCCAGTGGGGCGCGGAAAAGAAAAACCAGGTGGATTTCTACAACCGCCGCTTCGTGGCCGGTGAACTCGACAACCAGAGCTTCGCGGAAATCGCGCGGGCCATGGGCGCCGAAGGCATCACGGTCGACAAGCTGGAAGATGTGGGTCCCGCGCTGAAAAAGGCCATAGCCATGCAGATGAATGAAGGCAAGACCACCATCATCGAAATCATGTGCACGCGCGAACTGGGCGACCCGTTCCGCCGCGATGCGCTGAGCAAACCGATCCGTCACCTGGACAAGTACAAAGACTACGTATAAGTCAGCCAGCCTGTGAGGGTGGGCTGTGACCAAATTCTCACAGATTGTCACGAAAACATCATAATTTCATTAAAGAATACAAGGCGTCCCGTTTTTTGGATTATTTGATTTGACAAGGCCATGCTTAAGGCTTAAATTCAATAAAAGACAAAAAACGGAACGTAGCGTATCAAAAACGATTTACGGAGACAACCATGAACCACCCTGTACCGCACACCGACGCCGTTACTACTGATTTCCTGCAAGCGTACGGCGATGCCTGGAACCGCCACGATATCGAGGCCCTGATGGGCGCCATGGCCGACGACTGCGAATTCCACGCCGTGGCCGGTCCTGACTTGCTGGGCAAGAGTTTTATTGGCCGCGACGCCGTGCGCGCCGGTTTCGAGCTGGCCTGGCAAACCTTCCCCGATGCCGCCTGGCACAACCCCGTGCATTTTGTCAGCGGCGAGCGCGGCGTGACGGAGTCGACCTTTGCTGGCACCAAGGCGGACGGCACGCGCATCGAAGCGCGCATGGTCGACATCTTCACTTTCCGCGACGGCAAGATCGCCGTGAAGAATGCCTTCCGCAAGGATCGCCCACCCGTAGCTACCGCCAACAAAGCCGCCTAAGCCAGCACGTTCACCAGGAATGACCATGAACAAACCTGTCGACACCCCGCCTGGCGTAATGGGCAGCAACAGCACCGCCGCCCGCACGCCCTACGATCCCGCCTTCGATCCTCTGGTGGCCCAGCGTCCCGGCCACGGCAATGCCTACGCGCCCACCTACTGGATCGGCACGGCCGGCGAACCGCCTGCCGACGACGGCCCCATCACGCATGACATCGACGTCGACGTGGCCATCATCGGTTCCGGCTTCACTGGCCTGAGCTGCGCCATCTTCCTGGCCCAGGAACACGGCATCAAGGCCACCGTGCTGGAAGCGAACCGTGTCAGCTGGGGCTGCAGCACGCGCAACGGCGGCCAGGCCCAATGCACGACGGGTCGCCTGAAGCGCTCGCAGTGGATAGACCGCTATGGGCTGGACACGGCCCTGAAACTGCACGCGGAAGTGTGCGACGCGATGGAAACGTTCAAGAAGATCACGGCCGACATCGATTGCGACCCGCAGCCGGGCGGCCACCTGTATATCGCTCACAAGGCGAAAGCCATGCCTGCGCTGGAAAAAGAAGCCAAGGTGATGCGCGAGATCTTCCAGTACGACGCCCGCATCCTCGACGCCGACACCGTCAAGCGCGAATTTGTCGATGACAAGGAAGCGGCCGGCGCGCTGCACGAGCCGGAAGGCATCGGCATCCATGCGGGCAAGCTGGCTTTCGGCTACCTGCGCAAGGCGCGCGCGCTGGGCGCCAAGGTACATCCATCGAGTCCCGTGATGGGCTGGGAAACGCGCAACGGCGTGCATTATCTGCAAACGCCGGGCGGCGTGGTGCGTGCCCGATCCGTGGCCGTGGCCACGGGCGGCTACACCTCGCCCCATCTGCATCCGCAAGTGAAGAACCGCCTGCTGCCGATTTTGTCGAACTCGCTTGTCACGCGTCCATTGACCCCGGCGGAAATCGAGGCGTGCAACTTCCGCACCCATCAGGTGATCACGGATACGCGCATCCTGCGCCACTACTACCGCTTGATGCCGGATAAGCGCGTGCAGATCGGCAGCCGCAGCGCCATCACGGGCGCCGACGCACCGGAAGACAAATACAAACAGTCTTTGATCAACGATCTGCACCGCAAGTTCCCCGCGCTGACGGGCATCGCCATCGATTACTCGTGGTGGGGCTGGGTCGACGTCAGCCACGACATGATGCCGCGCATCGTGCAACCGGACCCCAAGCAATCGATTTTTTATTCACTCGGTTACGGCGGCAACGGCGTCATGTACTCGGCGCAGGCGGGGCGGCGCATGGCCGAGCGCATCGCCGGCAAGGCCAGCGACACGGGCTTGCCGATCTTCAATTCGCAACTGCCGTATCCCAACATGATGGAACTGGTCGAGTCACAAGCGTTCGCGCCGTTCCGCCGCCTGGGCCAGCGCTTCCTGTACCGCTGGTATCACTTGAAGGATGAAGTTTTCTAAAAGCAGCACTGTAGTTCAAGTCGCCGCATGAGCTGGCATCAGACCGGCCAGCGGCGCCATCCGCAAGGATGTTACTGCCCGCACGTTCACACATAACAATAAATCTTGGAGTGAGACATGAACACAATTACGAGCAAAACCCCGAGCAAAAACGCGGTTTTTTCAACGATGCGCCGCGCCGTCCTCGGCACCCTGGTGCTGGGCGTTACCCTGGCCTTCAGCGCTACGGCTTTTGCGCAAAGCAAGGAAGTGACCATAGCCTACCAGGAAATCAACGGTCCCTTCCTGGTGGCGATTGCCAGCGGCGAAGTCGAGAAAACCACCGGTTATAAAATCAACTGGCGCAAGTTCGACTCGGGCGCCAAGGTGGCCACCGGCATGGCGTCCGGCGACGTGCAGATCGGCGTCATCGGGTCCAGCCCCCTGACGGCGGCCGTCAGCCGCGGCGTCGACCTGCAGCTGTTCTGGATCATCGACGACATCAATGAAGCCGAAGCGATGGTGGCCCGCAATGGCGCCGGCATCACCAAGCCCACCGACTTGCGCGGCAAGAAGATCGCCGTGCCTTTCGTTTCCACCACGCACTTCCACACCATGTTCGCGCTGGAAACGTGGGGCATCAAGCCCACGGAAGTGAAATTGCTGAACATGCAGCCGAACCAGATCGCCGCCGCCTGGGAGCGGGGCGATATCGATGCCGCCTTCGTTTGGGACCCGGCCTTGAGCAAACTCAAGCAAAACGGCAAGGTGCTGGTGACTTCCGGTGAACTGAGCAAGAAGGGCAAGGCCACGTTTGATGGCATGGCCGTCGAGCGCGCCTGGGGCGAAGCGAACGCGGACTTTATGGCCAAGTTCGTCAAGGTGATGGCCGCTGCCGACGCCGACTACCGCGCCAATCCCAAGGCCTGGACCGTCGATTCGCCGCAAGTGAAAGCCAACGTCAAGCATTCGGGTGCGGCCGCCAAGGACGTGGCCGCTTCCGTGGCCCTGTACGCCTATCCTTCCTTGCAGGAGCAGGCGTCGCCGGCCTGGCTCGGTGGCGGCGCGAAGGGCGGCGTGGCGCAAGCCTTGCTGGCCACGGCGCAATTTTTAAAGGGCGAAGGCAAGATCGACACCCTGGCAAGCGATTACGCCAAGTATGTGACACCCAGGTATGCACAGGCCGCTGGCCTGCTGAAGTAAACGTTGTGCGATGGCGCGCCTACGGGCGCGCTGACTGAACAGATGCGTTGAACTGAAGTACTACCTATGCGGGGACATCATGGAAAATCTGTACGTCAAGGATGTCAGCGTGATTTATCCGGGCAAGACGGCCGGTGAACGCGTACATGCCTTAAATAATATCAACCTGACCATCAATAGCGGCGACTTCGTCGTCGCGCTGGGCGCCTCTGGTTGCGGCAAGACAACCTTGCTGAGCCTGATGGCGGGCTTTATTGCCCCGTCCAAGGGCGAAATCATGCTCGGCGACAATAAAGTGGAAGGGCCGGGCGCCGACCGTGGCGTGGTGTTCCAGAAACATGCCTTACTGCCGTGGCTAAACGTGATGGAAAACGTGGAATTCGGCTTGAAGCTGCAAGGCGTGCCGAAAGCCGTGCGGCGCGAACAGGCGGCCAAGAATCTGGCGCTGGTCGGCTTGAAGGACTTTCACGACAATATGATTTATCAATTGTCGGGCGGCATGCAGCAAAGGGTCGGCATTGCCCGTGCCCTGACCAGCAATCCCGCCATGCTGCTGATGGATGAACCGATGGCGGCGCTCGATGCGCTGACCCGCGAAACCATCCAGGAATTGCTGCTCGATATCTGGGCCAAGTCCAGCACCATGTTCTTCTTCATTACCCACAGCGTCGACGAGGCGCTGTTCCTGGCGAACCGGCTGATCGTCATGTCGCCCCGTCCGGGCCGCATCACGCACACGTATGAACTCGATTTCAACAAGCGCTTCCTCGAGTGCCGCGATGCGCGCGCCGTGAAATCGAGCCCTGACTTCATCAAGATGCGCGAAACGGTGCTCAACATCATTTATGGCGACGAGCGCGCAATGAACCAAGAGCGCGCAGTCAATAAAGAGCTGGAGGTGTCCCATGCATAGCCCATCCATCGTGGGATTTCCTCCCACCACCGCCAAGCGCGCCGGCTTTTTTGCGCGCCTGTTCGCTCCCCGCTGCGCCATGCCCGGCGAAGCGTTCGGCGCGCCGGGACAGGGCAATTCCAGCCGCATCGCCACGGTCACCGTCATCGCCGTGCTCTTGCTGTGGTTAGCCGTGACGGCCAGCGGCATGGTCAAACCGCTGTTCCTGCCGTCGCCGCAAGCCGTGTACGAGAAATTCATCATGGCGGCCACGACCGGTTTCGGCGGCGCCACCCTGTGGGAACACACGGTGGCCAGCCTGGTGCGCGTGTTCGGCGCCTTTGGCCTGGCCTGCCTGTTGGCCATTCCCATCGGCGTGATGATGGGCGTCAATCGCGTGGCACGCGGCATCTTCGATCCCTTGATCGAGTTCTACCGCCCGTTGCCGCCGCTCGCTTACTTGCCACTGGTCATCATCTGGTTCGGCATCGGCGAATTTTCGAAGGTCTACCTGATCTTCCTGGCCATCTTCGCGCCGATGGCGATTGCCGCCCGCGCCGGCGTCAGCTCGGTGTCGCTGGAGCAAATCCACGCGGCCTATTCGATGGGCGCCACGCGCTTCCAGGTGATTGTGCACGTGATTCTGCGCGCCGCGATTCCGGAAATCCTCACCGGCATGCGCATCGGCATCGGCGTGGGCTGGACCACCCTGGTGGCTGGCGAAATGGTGGCGGCCACGCGCGGCCTCGGCTACATGGTGCTGAGCGCCTCCGAGTTCCTGGCCAGCGATGTGGTGATCATGGGCATCATCGTGATCGGCTTCTTTGCTTTCCTGTTTGATTTGATGATGCGCTACCTCGAACGTACCCTCGTGCCATGGAAGGGCAAGGTGTAAGACGTTCCCGGGAGTGGCGCCGGTGCCACAAGTGTTGCCGCCGCTCCTCTTTTTAACCGCCATACCCCGTACGTATCCTCCAGCGCGCTTGCCCCATGGCCGCCGCGCCGGGCCGCTGCATTTCCAGATTGACTTATGGCTTGCAGCCAACCAGACTGATTTGATGATGTATCGATGCTGCTTGACGGTGTTGCCCAAATAAAACAAAGCCGTGCGGCAGAAACCCGCCGCAGCAGGCCAGGGCGCACCGAGCTTCAGAGATTTTCAGGAGACAAAACATGATTAGCGAATCGCATAACAGTACCGGCTTGCAGCACTCGCTGAAGCAACGCCACATGAGCATGATCGCCATTGGCGGCGTGATCGGCGCCGGCCTCTTTGTCGGCAGCGGCGTCATCGCCAAGGCCGCCGGCCCGGCAGCCATCCTTTCCTTCTTGCTCACGGGCGGCCTGGTCGTTCTGATCATGCGCATGCTGGGCGAGCTGGCTTCATCCCTGCCCGTGGTCGGCTCCTTTTACGAATATGCGCGCCTGGCTTTCGACGACAAGCCGAAAGTATCGAAATTCCTCGGCTTCATGAGCGGCTGGATGTACTGGTATTTCTGGGTTGTCGTCGTGGCGCTGGAAGCCATCGCCGGCGCCAAGCTGGTCAACTTCTGGCTGCCCGACGTGCCGTCGTGGTCGATCAGCCTGGTGCTGCTCGTGTCCATGACCGTGCTCAACCTGTTCTCCGTCAAGGCCTTCGGTGAATTCGAATTCTGGTTCGCCTCGATCAAGGTGGTCGCCATCGTCGTTTTCCTGTTTGTCGGTGCCCTGTTCATCACGGGCAGCTTGCCCAACAGCATCCCGACCCTGGGTTTCTTGACCAGCAACGGCGGCTTCATGCCGCACGGCTGGGGACCGGTACTGAGTGGCGCCGTCGCCGCCACGGCCTTTTATTCGGGCGCTGAAATCGTCACCATCGCGGCCGCCGAAACCTCGGACCCGGCCAAGGCCATTGCCCGCGCCACCAATTCCGTCATCACGCGCGTGCTGATGTTTTATGTGGGTTCCATGTTTGTCGTCGTCTGCATCGTGCCCTGGGATTCGCCGGCCATCGCCACGCCTTTCGTCAGCGCCTTGACCGTCATGAACATTCCGTACGCGGCCCACATCATGAACGCCATCATCCTGACGGCCGTGCTGTCGGCCTTGAATTCCAGCCTGTACGCCTCGTCGCGCATGATTTTTGCCCTGACGCGCCGCGGCGATGCCCCCACGGGCCTGGTCAAGTTGAGCAAGAACGGCGTGCCCATTCGCGCCATTTTGTTCAGCACCTTGTTCGCCTATTTCGCCATTGCCGTCTCGTATGTGTCGGCCGACCTGGTGTTCCCCTTCATCGTCAATTCCTACGGCATCCTGATCCTGTTTGTGTACTTGCTGATTGCGATATCTCAATTGCGCCTGCGCCGCCGCCTGGAATGTGAATGTCCGGAACGCATCAAGGTGCGCATGTGGCTGTTCCCCTACCTGACGTATTTCACCATCATCGCCATGCTGGTGATCCTGGGCGCCATGAGCGTGTCGTCCGATACGGAACAGCGTGTGTCGTTCTGGTTCGGCCTGTTGAGCGTGGTCATCATGAGCGTCATGTACTACATCAAGAAGCTGGTCAACGATGACCGCAACGGCGGTGAAGCGGCCGACACCAAAGTGGAGCTCAAACATGTCTGACACGATCTTCTTGCCCGCCGGTCGGCGCTGAGCGCCTCCATCACTTTGCCGGTTGAAAATGGCGAGCGCGAACTGGTGGCCTTTCCGCAAAAGCGCCCGCTGATCCTGCTGACCAGCGGAGCACGGGCTAGCGCATTCCCGACGCCGGCTCCGGTTTCATCGAGCCAGGCGCGCCTGTGGGCAAGACGACGCCCATCAGCCGCCTCAACGTGCGCTCCTTCATTGCCAGCGTGCAAGATGGCGCGCAGGTAAAAGCGGGGCGCGACCAGCGCTTGCGCGGCATCGCCTTCGACAGCGGCCATGGCATCAGCGAAGTGACCGTGTCGTTTGACGGTGGGACAAGGGCAAAGACGGTGTCGCTGCCGTGGTAGCCAACATCCGCAGCGGCGGCGTCGGCAAATAAGCGCCCGTGCCCATGCCTCGGTTCAGCCAGCTCAGTGTCGCTGATGCGGCAACCCCGTAATACCACTTGCCACCGCGAGCCCTGTGCGGTATTGCCCGCTGCCATGCTGCAGCGGTCTTTTTTTTACTTCCCTCATTCGCCGCCGCATCGCTTGACTATGCAGTGATCGCCAACACTGGTATTGTTAAAAACACCACTATATAAAACCACTTGACTACCAATTTTTAGCGTCGCATTCTCTGTGCAGAAAGCCGACGCTTCGCTGTGCTTTCTTTACGTACAACATAAAAAGCTACTTCGATAGTTTTCGTATAACGTTCAGGAGACAATGTGAAGACACGGCAATCAAGCCGGCTGGCTACGCCATTCATGGCTGGCCTGCTGGGCAGCGCGCTGCTCGCTTGCGGCGGCAATTCCACCACCGAACCCCCATCGACCCTGCTGGCCGCGACCACCGCAAGCGACAGTTGCGCGGCTTGGAGCGCCAGCGCCGTCTACACGGCAGGGCAGTGCGCCGTCTACGACGGCAAGGTCTACCGCGCCAAATGGTGGGTGCAGGGTACGGCGCCGAACCATGACCAGTGGGGACCGTGGAGCCTGGATACCACCACACCGACCCCAACGCCGACCCCCACGCCGACCCCAACACCGACCCCGACCCCAACGCCCACGCCCGGCATTCCCACCAAGGCCCAGGCCGAGGCGAACGAGGCGGCGCTGACGAACAATGATTTCTTCCGCAAGGTCAAGGCCTCGATCCGAACCCTGGGCAATACGGCCGTCGAGGCCGTGCAGCCTGGCCTGGCCAGCAATCCGCTCAACGTCAAGCGCGTCGAGCGCCTGTTGCCGGCGGCGAAGTGGGATTACTATTTTGCCGCGCGCGACGCCAGCTACACCTACCAGCGCTTCCTGCAAGCCGTGGCCAAGTTCCCCGCCGTGTGCGATGACTATGGCGATGGGCGCAATGCGGATGCCATCTGCCGCCACAGCCTGGCGACCATGTTTGCCCACTTCGGGCAAGAGACGGGCGACCATAACGCCAGCAGCCCGCTGCCGCAATGGCGCCAGGGCTTGAAGTATTTGCGCGAGCTGGGCTGCGACGAGACGGGCGCTGGCTGCGGCTATAACATCGAATGCGCCGACCCCGTCTTCAACAAGGTGTGGACGTGCGGCAAGAACGCCGATGGCAGCTTCAAGAAGTATTTCGGCCGCGGCGCCAAGCAACTGTCGTACAACTACAACTACGGTCCCTTCTCGCAAGCCATGCATGACGGCGACCAGTCCGTGCTGCTGAAGAATCCGGACCTGGTGGCATCGACCTGGCTGAACCTGGCGTCGGCCACGTTTTTCTTTGTCTATCCGCAACCGCCGAAACCGTCGATGTTGCATGTGCTCGACGGCACTTGGGTACCGAACGCGGCCGATACGACGGCCGGCGCGGGCAATAATTTTGCCACCACCATCATGATCATCAATGCCGAATGCGGGCAGGGCACGGAAAAACAGGCCGCGCAAAACCGCATCGATTACTACAAGCAATTTGCCGCCGACATGGGCTGGGATTATTCCGCCGAACAATTGTCGTGCGCCAATATGCAACGCTTCACCCCGGCCAGTTCCGCTTCCTACAACATCTATTGGGAAAAGAACTGGAGCGCCGGTGGCGACAATCAATGCCAGCTGGTCAGCTATCAAACCCCGTACAGTGCTTTGCAGGCGGGGAACTACGTGAAATGCGTGGAAGCCAACTGGAATGTGAAGTTGCAGTAGCAGTCAATGCAGGACTAGCCGGCCAGGGATAACAGTTGACAAGAGCCCCTCGAGGGGCCTGCAACAAGCTCACAATGTACAAGCTGTATAACCATAATGGAGACAGACACCACATGAAATCGAATGCATTATTGATGGCCTTGCTCAGCGGCGTGCTCGTCGCTTGCGGCGGCGGCCAGGAAGGCACGACCGCCACCCCAAACACCTTGCTCGCTGCCGTCGAGGCGTGCGCCGTCTGGGATGCCGCCACCGTCTACACGGGCGGCCAGTGCGTGCTTTACCAGGGCGTCACCTACAAGGCCAAATGGTGGACGCAGGGCAATGTCCCCAGCGCCACCGACCAATGGGGCCCGTGGGCCGTGACGGATACCCCGACACCGACCCCAACGCCGACGCCGACGCCGACGCCAACGCCGACCCCGACACCAACACCAACGCCAACGCCCACGCCAACGGCCTGCCGTCCCGACGGCTTGATCTCGGCCGTGCCGAATGTGCCGTATTGCAAGGTGTATGACGCGAATGGCCGCGAAGTGCTGGGCAATGGCTTGAACCGGCGCATCGTCGGCTATTTCGCCAGCTGGCGCACGGGTGTCGATGGCAGTCCCACTTACCTGGTGAACAACTTGCCGTGGGATAAGATCACGCACCTGAACTATGCGTTTGCTTCCGTTGACCCGGCCACGTCAAAAATCGCCATCGGCAGCGGTGCGGCTAATCCTGACACAGGCCTCACGTGGCCGAACGTGCCGGCCGCCGCCATGGACCCGTCCCTGCCGTACAAGGGCCACTTCAACTTGCTGGCGCAATACAAGAAGAAGTATCCGGGCGTGAAACTGATGATTTCCGTGGGCGGCTGGGCCGGCAGCGGCGGCTTCTACACGGCCACGACGAATGCGGACGGCAGCATCAACACGGCCGGCATCAATACCCTGGCCGATTCCATGGTGGCGTTCGTGCGCCAGTACAACTTCTTCGATGGCGTCGATGTCGATTACGAACACCCGACCACCAACAATGAAGCGGGCAATCCGAACGACTTCGCCGTCTCGAAACCACGGCTGGCGGGCTTGATGACGAGCTACAACGTGCTGCTGAAAGTGCTGCGCCAGAAGCTCGACGAAGCGGCCGTGCAAGACAATAAATACTATCTGCTGACCATCGCCGGTTCCGCCTCGGGCTGGGTCTTGCGTGGCGAGGAAAACATGTCCGGGTTGAAATACCTCGATTACGCCAGCCTGATGAGTTACGACTTGCACGGTGCGTGGAACCAGTATGTGGGGCCGAACGCGGCGCTGTTTGACGACGGCAACGATGGCGAGCTGCGGGCCGGCAATGCTTACCAGTATCAGAACATCGGCTACCTGAATACGGACTGGGCCTATCGCTACTACCGTGGTGCCATGCAGGCGGGACGCATCAATATCGGCGTGCCGTTCTACACGCGGGGCTGGAAGGATGTGACGGGCGGCACCAACGGCTTGTGGGGCACGACGCCACTGATCAGCTCTACCGTCACCTGTGCCGGCACCAAGACGTGCGGCACGGGCGCCACCGGCATCGACAACGTGTGGTTCGACCTCGATTCGCAAGGCAAGCCCACGCCAGGCGGCGGCAACCCCATCTGGCATGCGCTGAACTTGCAGAACGGTATCGTGCCAAGCTACCTGGACGCGTATAAAGTCACGGACAAGACCCTGGTAGGCAGCTATGTGCCGTACTACAGCAGCACCATGGTGGCGCCGTGGCTGTGGAATGCGACCAAAAAAGTGTTCATTTCGACGGAAACCACGCAATCGATCGCGGCCAAGGCACAGTACATCGTCAACAACAATATCGGCGGCGTGATGATCTGGGAAATGGCGGGCGACTATGCCTGGGATGCCACGCGCAATGGCGGCAAGGGCGAGTACTTCATGGGCACTACCCTGACGGACGTGCTGTACCAGGCCTTCCGCACGGCTGGTGTGTACGGCAACAAGCGCGCCGAAATCGCCATGCCAGGCACGGCGGCCAACGTCAGCATCAGCCTTGGTGGCTGGAAGCTGGGTGACAATAACTTCCCCATCAATCCCGTGATGACGGTGAAGAACAACACGGCGTCGACCTTGCCGGGCGGCACCGTGGTGGAGTTCGACTATCCCGTCTCGGCGCCATCGGACATGAGTGACCAGTCGGGCTTCGGCTTGACGGTGATCAATGCCGGCTACACGGGGCCGAACAATATCGGCGGCTTCACGAAGAATTACAACCGTGCCCGCTTTGCGATTCCCGCCTGGCAATCGCTGGCGCCGGGTGGCTCCGTGGCGCTGACCCTGAACTACCGCTTGCCGATCTCGGGGCCGGCCAACTATACGGTCACCGTGGGCGGCACCAAGTATGCATTGACGCAAGAGTACCCGGAATTGCCGGTGGCCTTGCCGTAAGGGATGACGCGTTAGTGTCAACAGCGAAGGGCGGAACCGCGGTTCCGCCCTTTTTAGTTTTTACCGCTGATCCCGTTTAAAACCAGGTTTCAACCTGGAATCCATACGATGTGCCGCTGGTATTGTTGTTGTAGATCGGGCCGCCGTTGTTCGACGCGTTGACCGAGGCGGTGGCCGCATCGTTCCATTTGCCGTAGGTCACAAAAGCGCGCAGTTCAGGACGCGACCACAGGCCGGGACCGGCGGAGATCGTCGGTGCGATGGTCAGCTTGGTCAAGCGCTTGGCCGGCAGGCCGCCCGCTTGCGTCACGCGGTCCGTGCCCAGTTCGCCCACCAGCTTGAAGTTGTCGGTGAATGCGTACACAGGACGCACGCCGACCGAGGTCCAGGTCGACGAACCTTTGGCATTCGACTCGTCTTTTTGCCACAGGGCGACGAATTCCATGCCGAAGTTGGCCATCGGCTGGATCGCCATGTCATTGAAGATGCGCGTGCGTTTCACGTCCGAACCGAAATTGGTGTCGCCCGAAGCGCCGAACTGGCCGTTGCCCGCGCCGCCGACACCAGGGCCGACGCCGTATTGCACGCCGAAGGTGTTGCCGCCGCCAAACACTTTACCTTGGCGGTGGAAGGCCGACAGCTGCCAGCCGTTATTGCGCTTGCCAGTGGCGAGGTCATCCTTGCCTTCGCCGATGATGTAGGTCGCGGCCAGGTCCAGGGTGCCGTTTTCATTGACGGGAATCTCGCCAAAGATGAAATTCTGGCGCACGGCCGATTTGGTGTTGACGCCGCCGGTCGGCAACACGGTCTTGACGTCGTTGTCCTTGAAGAAGGCATACGAGAATTTACCCGGGCCGGCAGGAATGCGGTCCAGGCCGGCGCCCGTGCCGTTCATGTTGATGTATTGCAGATCCAGCATGTGGATGTCAGGACGGTAGTAGAAGCGTTTACCGATCCAGGCCGTGCCGCCGTTCAGGAAATCGAGTCCCTGCGCTTCGACATAGGCCTTGACGATGCCCAGTTTGTTGTCGCCGAAATCCGAATTTGGCGCGTAGGCGTTGACCCAGATGGTGGCCAGGTAGTTCACGCCGCCGGACTTGGCGACGGACTTGGTGTAGCCGAATTCCGTGTAGGCGTCGCACTCATTGCCCAGACGGTATTTCATGGTATTGCCACCCAGGCCGAAGCAGCCTTGCGAACCGCCGCCGCCCGAAGTATTGCTGCCGGCGCCGGCGCGCAGGTAGCCGTGGAAGCCTTCGGCATCGCCTGGGTACATGGGGTCGGCAAGGGCGGACGCGCTGGCGATGGCCAGGAGCAGGGCAGGTAAGGTTTTCAATGCAGTGCGATTCATGCGGTCTCCAGAAAGATGTAGGTGGTAGCGGCGGCGCCCCGGAGGACGGCCATCGCATACGGTCTAATGCCGAAAACCAAGTCTAGCAGCGCTTTTTTAAGCACCCTGATACAAAACGAACAAGTAGCGATA
Organism: Janthinobacterium algoris; assembly: GCF_051380935.1. Taxonomy (NCBI): domain Bacteria; kingdom Pseudomonadati; phylum Pseudomonadota; class Betaproteobacteria; order Burkholderiales; family Oxalobacteraceae; genus Janthinobacterium; species Janthinobacterium algoris. Next base: position 227,474 of record NZ_JBNYXZ010000007.1, read on the forward strand.
CTTTCTTTCAAAGTGTTGTTTTTACTCAATATCGATACTCTGGTGCATAGAGGGACTGCAAAAGAGTATTGAATTGCGGTTTTGGAGTATCAGAAAGTATCAAAGTCCGGTGATACATTGTGGTCGTGGTGCTAAGTACCTGAGCATTGCCAACGACAAAAAACACTGGAGACACACAATGAAACTTTCCGCCATTGCCGCGCTGTGCGCCGGCTGCCTCAGCTCGTCCGCCTTTGCCGCCACCGACCTGGTCATCGCGACCGTCAACAACGGCCACATGATCGAAATGCAAAAGCTCAGCAAGTTCTTCGAGCAAGCCAATCCCGACATCAAGCTCAAATGGGTGACCCTGGAAGAAGGTGTCTTGCGCCAGCGCATGACCACCGATATCGCCACCAAGGGCGGCCAGTTCGATGTGATGACCATCGGCCTGTATGAAACCCCCATTTGGGGCAAGAAAAACTGGCTGATCCCCATCAAGCCGGACGCCAAATATGATATCGACGACTTGTTGCCGGCCATCCGTGAAGGGCTCTCCGGCGATGGCAAGCTGTACGCGTCGCCATTCTATGGCGAAAGCTCGATGATCATGTACCGCAGCGACCTTGTCAAAAAAGCCGGCGTGATGATCGAAGACCGCCCCACCTGGAACCAGTTGCGCGATGTAGCGGCCAAGCTGCACGATCCGGCCAACGGCGTGTATGGCATCTGCCTGCGCGGCAAGCCAGGCTGGGGCGACAACATGGCCCTGATTACGACCATGGCCAATTCCTACGGCGGTCAGCTGTTCGACATGCAATGGAAGCCGCAATTTACCAGCAAGCCGTGGAAAGACGCGGTCACCATGTATGTCGATCTGATGAAGAAATACGGCCCGCCGGGCGCGGCCGCCAACAGCTTCAATGAAAACCTGGCGCTGTTCAACCAGGGCAAGTGCGGCATCTGGATCGACGCGACGATTGCCGCCTCCTTCATCACGGACCCCAAGCAAAGCAAGGTAGCCGACAAGGTGGCGTTCGCCCAATCACCCATCGGCGTGACGGAGCGGGGTGCCAACTGGCTGTGGATCTGGTCGCTCGCCATACCCGCGAGTTCGAAGCACCCGAATGAAGCGCAGCGCTTCATCAACTGGGCCACGTCGCCCGACTACGTGAAACTGGTGGCCAAGGAAACCAGCTGGGCCAACGTGCCGACGGGCACGCGCAAGTCGACGTATGCCAGCCCCGAATTCCAGAAAGCGGCGAAATTTGCCGCGGCCGAAGGCAAGGCCCTGGCCACCACGCGCGCCGTGCAAAGCACCATGCTGCCATCGCCCTACGTGGGCGTGCAATTCGCGTCCATCCCCGAATTCCAGGTGATCGGCGTGGCGGCAGGCCAGCAGATGGCGGCAGCGCTGCTGGGCAAGGTGACGGTGGATCAGGCGCTGGAATTGTCGCAGCAGACGGCGGAGCGCGAAATGCGCAAGGGCGGCTACTACAAATAAGGCAGCTACGTCTTAGTTGCACAGTTTGCTTACCCCAACGGCGTAAATCTGGGGTCGGACCTTCGGATCGGAATGCATCCCATTGGGACGCATTCCCCCTCAGGGTCCGACCCCGGTACTTTAGCTTTGCGGGTTATCGGTTCACCTGCCCCAAGAGAACATTATGAAACGCATTATCCCCCGGACTTTGCTGACGCCGGCCGTGGTCGCCGTCTCCGTCATTTCCGTGATTCCGTTGTTGATCACGCTGTATTACGCGTTCGTGCGCTATTCCATGCTCGATCCGAGCGGCCATCCTTTCCATGGCCTGGCCAATTTCCACTTTTTCTTTACCGATGCCTCTTTCCTGCCGGCATTGCAGAATACCTTCACCCTGCTGTTTTCCGTCATGCTGATCACAGTAGTGCTGGGCACGGCGCTGGGTTTGCTGATCAATGAAGCGTTCCCCGGGCGCGCCATCGTGCGCGTGCTCTTGATCTCGCCGTTTCTCGTCATGCCGGCCGTGAATGCCCTGATGTGGAAGAACATGCTGCTCAATCCGATCTACGGCCTGTTCGCGCAAATCAGTCTGTTCTTTGGCGCCACGCCCGTCGACTGGCTGTCGGCCCACCCCCTGTTTTCCATCATCATGATGGTCTCGTGGCAATGGTTGCCGTTTGCCTGCCTGATCTTCATGACGGCCCTGCAATCGATGGACCGCGAACAACTGGAAGCGGCCCGCATGGATGGCGCCACCTATCTGCAGCAGTTGCGCTACCTCTATATTCCCCACCTGGGCCGCGCCGTTTCGGTGGTGCTGATGATCGAGATGATCTTCTTGCTATCGATCTTTGCGGAAATCTTTACCACCACAGGCGGCGGTCCGGGTTTCGACACGACCACCATCACCTTCATGATTTACCAGCAGGCACTGCTGTCGTATGACGTTGGAGCGGCCTCTGCCGGTGCCCTGTTCGCCGTGCTCATCGCCAACATCGCCGCCTTCTTTCTGATGCGCGTCATCGGCAAGAATTTGTCGAAATAAGGAGACCTTGATGCATAGCAAACTAAATTTATATAGCCGCACGGCCGCCGCCTGGCTGTGCGCGTTACTGCTGTTCTTTCCCATCTTCTGGCTGGGCCTGATGGCCTTCAAGACGGAAGGGCAAGCCATTTCCACGCCGCCCCTGCTGTTCTTCACACCCACGCTCGACAGCTTCCGCGAAGTGCTGGCGCGCGACAATTACTTTGGCTACGCGTGGAACTCGCTGTTTACCAGCGTGGTGTCGACGGCCATAGGCCTCCTGATCGCCATCCCGGCCGCGTATTCGATGGCCTTCTTTCCCACAAGCGGCACCATCGGCTTGCTGAAATTCATGCTCAGCTCGCGTTACATGCCCGGCGTGGGCGCGCTGATGCCGATCTATATCTGCTACCAGTATTTCGGCCTGCTCGACACGCGCATCGGCCTGACCATCATGTTCATGCTGATGAATCTGCCCATCATGATCTGGCTGCTGTACACCAGCATGAAGGAGTTGCCGCGTGAAATCCTGGAAGCGTCGCGCATGGATGGCGCCACCGTGTGGGATGAATTCCGCCACGTCGTGCTGCCCCTGTCCGTGGGCGGCATCGCTTCCACGGCCCTGGTGTGCATGGTGTGGTCGTGGAATGAATCGTTCTGGTCGCTGAACCTGGGCGCCTCCAACGCGGGCACCCTGGCCTGGCTCATCGCTTCGTATTCCAGCCCGGAAGGCTTGTTCTGGGCCAAATTGTCGGCCGCCTCCCTGATGGCGATTGCGCCCATCATGGCGCTGGGCTGGTTCTGTCAAAAACAATTGGTCCAAGGTATGACCTTTGGCGCTGTTAAGTAAAAACTATTGGATGACATCATGGCTTACCTTCAACTGAACAATATCGAAAAATTCTTCGGCGAGCACCGCGCCATCAAGGGCATCGACCTGGACATTCAACAAGGCGAATTCGTCGTCTTCGTGGGGCCGTCAGGTTGCGGAAAATCAACCCTGCTGCGCCTGATCGCGGGCCTGGAACCTATCGACGGCGGCAAGCTGTCGCTCGACGGGCGCGACATCACCGGCTTGCCCTCGTCCAAGCGCGACCTGGCGATGGTGTTCCAGTCGTATGCGTTGTATCCGCACATGACGGTGTTCCAGAACATGTCGTTCGCGCTGAAGCTGGCCGGCGTCGATCCCGCCATCATCCGCGAAAAAGTCGACAAGGCGGCCGCCATCCTTGACCTGGGGAAATACCTGGAGCGCACGCCGAAGGAGCTGTCGGGCGGCCAGCGCCAGAGGGTGGCCATCGGCCGCGCCATCGTGCGCGACCCGAAAGTGTTCCTGTTCGATGAACCGCTGTCGAACCTCGATGCGGCTCTGCGCGTGCAGACGCGCATCGAGATCGCCAAGCTGCACCGCGAGCTGGGTGCTACCACCATCTATGTGACGCACGACCAGGTGGAGGCGATGACCCTGGCCGACCGCGTGGTGGTGCTGCGCGACGGGCAGATCGAGCAGCATGGCTCGCCCCTGGAACTGTATGACCGTCCCGCCAACCGCTTTGTCGCGCAATTCATCGGCACGCCCAGCATGAACGTGGTGCCGGCCGACGCTGCGCCGCAGTTGCTGGCGCAGGCGGGCAGCGCGGCGCAGGCCGACGGTTTTGTCGGCATCCGTCCCGAGCACGTGCACCTGGGCGCGGCGCAGCCGGGCAGCGTGCCCGTCACCGTCGACCTGGTGGAATCGCTGGGCGTGGAAACGCTGACCTATGTGCGCTTGCCGAATAATGTGCAGGTAGTGTCGCGCGGCGCCGAACGCAGCAGCCTGCAGCCAGGCCAGCAGACGCATTTGACGTTCGAGCCGGGCTTCGTGCATTATTTTGACCGCGCCGGCAAGACTTACGCGGCCGCGCAAGGAGGGCTGTAATGGACGCCATCGCATTGAAGCAGGCGAACCTGGCGCAGCTGCCGGCCAACGTTGCCGTGCCCGCGTATGCGCGCGGCGCGCCCGTGGCCAGCATCGTGCATATCGGCGTGGGCGGCTTTTTCCGCGCCCACCAGGCCGTGTACCTTGACGATTTGCTGGCCTTGCCCGGAAATGAGCAATGGGGCTATTGCGGCGTGGGCTTGCTGCCGCATGACGCGGCCATGCGCGACGCCATGCAGGCGCAGGATGGCTTGTACACGGTGGTCGAGCGCAGCGCGGCCGGCGATACGGCGCGCATCATCGGCAGCATCGGCGAGTATCTGTATGCTCCCGACGAGCCGCAGGCCGTGCTGGAAAAGCTGGCCGATCCTGGCACGCGCATCGTCGCGCTGACCATCACCGAGGGCGGCTATTATGTGAACCAGGGCACGGGCGAATTCGATGCGCAACACCCCGACATCGTGCATGAACTGGCACACCCGCATGCGCCGCGCTGCTCCTTCGGCTACCTGGCCGCCGCCCTGGCCCTGCGCCACCAGCGTGGCCTGGCGCCGTTTACCATCATGTCCTGCGATAACCTGCAAAACAATGGCGATGTGACGCGCAAGATGCTGCTGGCTTTTGTCGCCTTGCGCGACGCGGAACTGGCGCGCTGGCTGGCCACGCATGGCAGCTTCCCCAACAGCATGGTCGACCGCATCACCCCGGCCACCACGGATGAACACCGGGCGCTGGTGCGCGAGTCCTTCGGCATCATCGACGCCTGGCCCGTGGTGTGCGAGCCGTTCCGCCAGTGGGTCATCGAAGACGAATTCCCGCAGGGCCGGCCGGCCTGGGAAAAGGTGGGCGCGCAGATGACGCACGACGTGCTGCCATATGAAAAGATGAAGCTGCGTCTGCTCAATGCCAGCCACCAGGCCCTGTGCTACATCGGCATGCAGCTCGGTTACACGTTTGCGCACGAAGCGATGAACGATCCTGGCATCCGCACGCTCGTGCGGCGCATGATGGATGACGAGGTCACGCCTCTGCTCGACAAAGTGGACGGCATCGACCTGGAATTGTACAAGGACACCCTGATCGAGCGCTTTTCGAATCCTGCAGTGCGCGACCAACTGGCGCGCATCGGCACGGAAGGCTCGGCGCGCATCCCGAAATTCGTGCTGCCGTCCGTGCGCGAAGCGCTGGAGCAGGGCGGCGCCATCACGCTGCTGGCTTTCACGGTGGCGTGCTGGTTCCGTTACCTGGAAGGCCACGATGAGCAGGGACGCGAGATGCCCTTGAGTGACCCTTATGCGGTGCGCCTGCGGGCGCTGGCGCTGCAGGGCGGGGCGGACGCCACGGCGCTGCTGTCCTTGCGCGAGCTGTTCGGCGACCTCTCCGACGCGCCCCCGTTCACGCAGGCGGTGGGCGAGGCGCTGGCCAGCATGTACGGGCTGGGCGCCCGCGCGGCGCTGGAACAGAGCGTTGCCTGACGGGGAGGGCGCGCCATGCCACGCAAAGCCGATGTTTCGTTGCCGCAGATGGAGCTGGAACAGCAGCGAGACGCCACACCCGGTTTCGAGCCGAAAGGCAGTTTCGGCTTCATCCGCTACCTGCAGCACGGCTTTCCGAATGCGCTGGTGCGCTGGCACTATCACGACGAGTACGAACTGCACCTGATCGTCGAAAGCAGCGGCAAGGTCTTTGTCGGCGACTACATCGGCCAGTTTGCGCCCGGTCACCTGGTGCTGACGGGGCCGCGCGTGCCGCATAACTGGGTTTCGCTCGACACGCCACCCGAAGGCGTGGCCCTGCGCGACATGGTGATCCAGTTTTCGCATGTGCCGCTGGCCTCGATGGCCGCCGCCATTCCCGAATTGAAGGATATTTTCCCGCTGCTGCAGCGCGCTTTGCACGGCGTGGAATTTTTTGGCGTCAGCGAACAGTCTTTGCGGCGCTTCCAGTGCATCCGCGACAGCAGCGGCTTGCCGCGCTTTATCGAATTCTTGACACTACTGGGTGAACTGGCGCAGACCAGCGATTACCAATTGCTGTCGACGGTGCCGATGCAGTCGAGCGACGACGACGTGGCCTTGGCGCGCATCAGTTCGGCCATCAACTTCATCGTGCACAATTACAGCGGCCAGTTCTCGCTGAAACAGCTGGCCGAGCAGGTGGACATGCCAGAGCGGACGTTTTCGCGCTTCTTCCGCAGCGCCACGGGCAATAGCTTCACGGACTTCGTCAACCGCCTGCGCATCAACAAGGCCTGCCAGCTGTTGATGGAGACGGAGCGTTATGTCAGCAACATCTGCTACGAAGCGGGATTCAATAACGTGGCCAACTTCAACCGGCGCTTCCTGGAGTTGAAAGGCATGACGCCGAAGGAGTTTCGCCAGCAGGCGTTGGGGCGTTTTGGCGCGTGAGGCTTTTTGAGGTACATTGGATGGCACAGGCGGGGACAGCCTGGGAGAGACGCGCATGGAACACCTGTGGCAAAAGGACAGCGAGCGCAAGGCGCCCGAACTGGAACGCGAAAGCTACGATGGCATCATCAATTACCTGGAACATGGCTATCCCAGCTCGCGCGTGCGCTGGCACTGCCATGAAGAGTATGAGCTGCACCTGATCGTCGCCACCAGCGGACGCCTGTTCGTGGGCGACTATATCGGCGAATTTTCGCCCGGCCACCTGGTGCTGACAGGCCCGCGCCTGCCGCACAACTGGATTTCCAACCTGGTGCCGGAAGGGGGCGTGGCACTGCGCGACATGATCGTGCAATTCGCCCATACGCCACTGGCCGGCGCCGCGCGCGTCATCCCCGAACTGCGCGAGCTGCTGCCCCTGCTCGAGCGCTCCAGCTACGGCGTGGAGTTTTTCGAGATGGGCCATGAGGCCGAGCAGCACCTGGCGCGCATCCGCGCCACGCATGGCGCCGAGCGCTTCGCCGCATTCGTCCAGCTGATGAGCAAGCTGGCGCGCACGGCCAACTACCGCCTGCTATCGAGCGCTTCGCTGCGCTCGTACGACGATGACGCCACCCTGGCCAAGGTCAACTCCGTCCTCAATTACATCACGGACAATTACCGTGAGCCGATTTCGGCGGAAATGCTGGCCGAGCAGGTGGGCATGTCGCTGAGTAAATTCTCGCGCTTCTTCCGCAAGGCGACGGGCAACAGCTTCACGGATTTCATCAGCCGTTTGCGCATCAACAAGGCGTGCCAGCTATTGATGGATACCGATCACTATGTGTCGAACGTCTGCTATGACGTGGGTTTCCAGAACGTAGCCAACTTCAACCGCCGCTTCCTGCAGGTGAAGGGCGTCACGCCGAAGGAATTCCGGCGCCAGGCCGATGGCCGCTTTGGCGGCATCGGCGGGCCTGTTGCGGATACGCCACTGGCGTGAAGGCTGTCATGGGCTTGTCACTTTGCCCAGTTACTCTCCACGGCTTCAATCCCACCTTAGCCGAGGAATGCATGAAGACTGCCGTAACGTCCACCCCGAAACTGACCCTGCTGGCCATCGCCGCCGGCCTGACCCTGGCCGCTTGCGGCGGCAGCGACAATACGCCGGCGGAGCCTTCCAAGCCCGTGGCGCAAACGGGCGTGTTCCTCGACGGCGCGGTGGAAGGTCTCGATTACGTGGCCGGCAGCGCGGCCAAGGCCAGCACCAATGCCAAGGGCGAATTCATGTGCAACCCGGGCGATACCGTGGCCTTCAGCGTGGGCGGTCTGGCCCTGGGCTCGGCGCCATGCGGCGCCGTCGTCACGCCGCTGGCGCTGGCCGCCAGCACGAATGTGGCAGACGACAAGGTCGTTAACCGCCTGCTGGCGCTGCAATTGCTCGATGAGGACAGCGATCCGTCGAACGGCATCAAGCTGACGACCGAAGTGAAGGCGGCGCTGGCCGGCAAGACGCTGGACTTTGCCGGTGCTCCGGCCGTCTTCAACGCGGCCCTGGCTGCACACTTGAGCAGCGTCGGCGGGAAATTTGCCAGTCGCACGGTCGATGCGGAGCGGCGCGCGCTGGTGCGCGAGCATTTCGAAGATACCCTCGCTTCCAAGGCGGGCGCGCCCGTCAACGAGGCCCTGACGCAGGCCAATCCGGTGGGCGAAGTGAAAGTTACCGTGACGCGCTACCAGATCCAGGCGGCGGAAAAATACTATGTGCCGTACGAAGGCGCGAATGCGAAGATCAAGGGCGAATTTCCGAACGGCTTCTTGCCTTCCTACGGTTCGGGCCTGGCCTACAAGGGCAAGAATGCAAACGGCGACCTGGAATTTTATGGCTTGACGGACCGCGGCCCGAACGGCGACGGCCCGCTTGTGCCCGACCCATCGGGCAAGGGCACCAGCGGCAGCAAGATCTTCCCCTCGCCCAGTTTTACTCCCTCGTTCGGCGTGATCACGGTGGGCAAGAACGGCGCCGTGCTGGCATCGAGCACGCCGATCAAGGTGTCGGCCACGGTCAACAGCTCGGGCTTGCCCGTGCCTGTGGGCGCGGTGGGTAATTCGGCCGAGATTCCCGTCATGGATGCGATGAAGTTCGATGCCGCAGGCAAGGCTGTCTTCAATGCGGGCGGCCTCGATTCGGAAGCCATCGTCGTCGATGCCAAGCGAAATGCGCTGTGGGTGTCCGACGAATACGGCCCGTTCATCATCAAGATCGATGCGGCCACGGGCTTCATCCAGGCCAAGTATGAGCCGGGCAAAGGCTTGCCGGCGCTGTTTGCCAAGCGCCGCGCGAACCGCGGCATGGAAGGCATGACACTCGACACGAGCAACGACAAGCTGTACGCCTTCTTGCAAAGCCCCTTGTCCGACGGCAGCGCGCCATACACGGTGACGAAGAAGAATGAACAGGTCGAGCGCTTCGCCCGTTTCACGCGCTGGATCGAATTCGACCCGACGACGGGCAGCAGCGGCAAGATGTATGCGTATCCGCTGAATGCCGCCGACTACCAGGATGGCCGCACGGGCAACGCCAAGCTGGGCGACATGGTGGCGCTGGGCGGCGGCAAGTTCCTTGTCATCGAACAGGGCGCCGCGCCATCGGGCAAGGTCTTCAACAAGCTGATGCTGGTCGAATTGAAGGGGGCCACCGATATCGCGGCAGCCGCCTTCAATGCGACGACGTCCGACCTGGAAAAAAGCAGCATGGGCGGCGCAGCCGTGAATGGCGCTGACTGGGCGGCTGTCACGCCGCTGAAGAAAACCCTGCTGCTGGACTTGAACGCCATCGGCTGGGCGGCGGAAAAGGCCGAAGGCCTGACCCTGATCGACGACTCTACCATCGCGCTGGCCAACGACAACGACTTCGGCCTGAAGACGAAGATCTTTGACGCGAATGGCGTGGAAGTGGCGGACGCCGACGTGACCAAGTGCACGGTCGATGCCAACGGTACGATCGTCACCAGCGCTGCCGTCGGCTGCAATGCCGCCAACACCATCCGCGTGGCGCGCGGCGACGACCGCGAGCGCCCAAGCCGTTTGTGGATCGTGAAGTTCGCCAAGGCGCTCAATACGTATTGATGCAGCCGGACGGATGAAAAAAAGCCGCACAGTGTGAACTGTGCGGCTTTTTTACTGTGGGCCAGGCTTACTTTTTGGTGTAGGTGCTCAACCAGTCCAGCACCGTGTGATGCCACAGCAGCGAATTGGCCGGTTTCAGCACCCAGTGGTTCTCGTCCGGGAAGACCAGCAGCTTGCTCGGGATACCCTGGCGCTGCAGCGCCGTGAAGGTGCCCAGGCCTTGCGCCGTAGGGATGCGGAAGTCCAGGTCGCCCTGCACCACCAGCATCGGCGTCTTCCAGTTTTTCACGAAGTTCACGGGATTGAACTGTTCGTGCTTGGCTGGCGCGTCGTAGTACGGGCCGCCGTTTTCCCACTCCGTGAACCACAGTTCTTCCGTCGCGTAAGCCATGCCGCGGTTGTCAAACACGCCGTCGTGGTTGACCAGGCATTTGAAGCCGTCCGGCCAGTTGCCGGCGATCCAGTTCATCATGTAGCCACCGTACGAGGCGCCCAGCGCGCAGCTGCGTTCGCGGTCCAGCCATGGGAACTTCTTGGTGGCAGCTTCCAGGCCTTTCTGCAGGTCGACCAGTGGCTTGCCGCCCCAGTCGCCGCTGATGGAGTCCGTGAACTTCTGGCCATAGCCGGTGGAGCCGTGGAAGTCGATGAAGACGGTGGCGTAGCCGGCGCCCGCATACACTTGCGGATTCCAGCGGTAGCTCCAGCTATTGCCAAAGCTGCCTTGCGGGCCGCCGTGGACGAGGAAGGCGACCGGATACTTTTCACCGGCCTTGGCATTCCATGGCTTCATCACGTGGCCATACACGGTTTCGCCATTCGCGCCCGCGAACGAGAACTGTTCATATTCGCCGAAGCGCACGTCGGCCAGGGCCGCCGCATTCTGCTTCGTCAGTTGCTGCATCGGTGCGTTTTCCGACTTCGCGTCGAGTTTACGCGTGTACAACTGCGCGCCCGAAGCCAGGTTGGCTTGCGCCAGCACGATGGTATTGCCGCGCACGTCGAAGTCGCCCACTGCGCCCTTGTCCGTCAGCGCAGCGACCTTGCCGCTGGCCGCATCGATGTGGAACAAGCGGTGCTGGCCCACGTCATCGGCGGCGACCAGGAAAGCCTTGCTGTCCGGCGTCCAGCGGAAGTCGGCCACGGAACGGTCCCAGTCGTCGGCCAGGGTGCGCTTCTTGCCGGTGGCGACATCCATCAGCACCAAATGAAAGCGGTCCGCCTCGAAGCCAGGCTTGGTCATGGCGACATACGCCAGGGTACGGCCATCGGGCGAGTAGGTGGCTTTCGCATCCCAGGCCGGATTGTCGGCGGTGAGATTGCGCGGCGCCTGGCCACCGGTGGCAGGTATCGTGTAGACGTCGAAGTTGGTCGACCACGATTCCGTGCGGCCGGCCACGCGCACCGAGAAGGCCACGGTCTTGCCGTCCGGGCTGAAGTGGTATTCGCTATTGTCGCCGAACGGTTTGGAAGGCGCGTCGCCGTCCAGGGTGCCGCTCAGGCTGACAGGCGCGGCGCTGACCTTGCCGGTGGCGTCGATGGGCGCCGAGTACAGCGCGTTGCGGCGGCCATCGGCCCAGGTATCCCAGTGGCGCACGAACATCTGGTCGTAGACCATGCCGGTCGCCTTGTTTTTCGCTTTTTCATCGAGGCGTTTTTTGGTGCAGGCGAGGTCCGCGCAATCGAGGAAGACGCCCATGCTGAAGGCCAGGCGGTCGCCCTGCGGCGACAAGCGGTAGGTGTCGACGTCCAGCGCCAGGTCGGTGACCTTCGCCGCTTCGCCGCCGTTCAGGGGCAGTTGCCACACTTGCGAGGAGCCGGAACGGCCGGACAGGAAGTAGATGGCGTCGCCGTTCGGCGACCATTGCGGGTCGCTGGCGCTGGCATCACCGCGCGTGAGCTGGCGCGGCGCCGCGTTCGGTGCGCGCAGGTCGATCATCCACAGCTGCGTGTTGCCACGGTTTTTGTCCAGGTTGGTCGTGCGCACCGTGTAGACGACGCGCGTGGCGTCCGGCGACAGCACGGGGCTGCCTACGCGTTCCATGGCCACCATGTCTTCCACGGTGAAACCGCGTGGCGCGGCCAGCGCAGGTTCTGCAGCGGCGGCGGTGGTGGCCATGGCGGCACTGAATGCTCCCAAGAGCAGCAGACGTAAACTCATTCAAACTCCCGTTTTATATTGCGACGTTATCGATATGGTATTGACGTGGCCGGCTGTACCGCCGGCAGCCCGACATCATAGCAATAAAGACGTGCCTGCTGCGGGAGTTGACCGCCGGTTAGCCGGCCGGAGTTGCCAGTTGGTCGAGCGCCACGTGGCCCAGGAAACCTCGCTGGCTGGCCGCTGGCAAGCCTGCTTCGATGGCGTGGGCAAAGCGGATGCCGAGGTCTTGTTCCAGCGTCGCCAGCAGGCGCGCCACGTTCGGATAGTCGGCCAGGCTGGCCAGTTGCAGCGGTTCGGCCCAGCGCGCCGTGGCGGCCAGGTAGGCGTCGGCTACGCTTGGCGCGGCCTTGCTTGCCAGCCAGCGGCGCCCATCGAGCAGGCGCTCCAGGTGCGCCAGGCTTTTGTTGACCTTCTCGACGGCCATTTCGCGCCAGACGGACGCGCGCGCATCGTCAGGTGCCGCGCGCGATGCCTGGAAGGCGGGCATGAAGGCAGCGTGGAAGGTCGTGTGCAGGAACGACAGCACGCTGTTCAGGCGGTCGTATTCCGGCGTGCCCTGTGCAAAACCCAGGCCGCTGTCCGGCGCGCGGGCGGCCAGGTGCAGCAGGATCGCCATGCTTTCCAGCAGCGGCGCGCCCGCGTGCGTGAGCAGGGCCGGCGTCTGGCCCAGCGGATTAATGGCGAGAAAGGCGGCATGCTGCTTGCTGGCCGGGTCGCGCGCTTCCACGCGGGCCAGGCGATAGGGCAAGCCGCTCCATTCGAGGGCGGCGATGGCGGCAAACGAGCAGCCGAACGGCACGCTGTAGATCAGGGTGGTTTCCAAGTCGAAACTCCAATGGGGTGAGGGAAGGGCAGTCTAAGGGCAATGGTTACTATTTGGAAGAAGGCAGAATAATGTGGTATGGGTACATTTTTTATACCAGGTGGGAAGCGAACCATGAAAGACAATGTCTCCGGCTGCGCCGTGGAAGAAGCCATGCGCCTGCTGGGCGGGCGCTGGCGCATCGTGCTGCTCAGCTATCTGATGGCGGGACCGAAGCGCTTCAGCGAAATCCGCCGCGCCGTGCCGAATATCTCGCAGCGCATGCTGACCCTGGACTTGCGCGCGCTGGAAGAGGCGGGCTTGCTGACACGCACCATCTACGCGGAAGTGCCAGTGAAGGTGGAATACCGGCTGACGGAGGAGGGCCTGCGCCTGCAGGAACTGGTGGAAATGCTTCGAGGCATCGGCCTGCGCCTGCGCGGACAGGCGGATGGGGGTGGCGCCTTTCTCGCGCCCGATGCCGGGTAAATGTCTCTATAGAAACAGCTGTTTTGATGCAAAGTGCTAGACTGCCGGCCTTTCATCACTACTCTTGATACCCATGCGCCTGACTTCCTTCGCCCTGACCGCCGCCGCCCTGTTTGCCGCCTTGCCGGCCCAGGCGGCCACCATGCCGACGCTTGAACAAATCCACGCCGCCGTGCAGGTGGGCGTGGCCAAGACCCGAGCCAAGATGCAATCGACTATGCCGGTACCGATCGCCGTCAAGGTTACCAGCTTGACCGGCTGCCAGGATTCGCAGGAAGTGCCCGGCGAAGTGGTGTGCCTGGTCGCCATGAGCGCCGGCATGCGCGATGGTTTTATGGTGCTGCCGCTGCGTAACGAGAACGGTACATGGGTGGGCGTCGAGCGCAAGGATGCCAAGTTCGAGGGACCGTCGCCGGCCGAGGCGCAAGCGATGATACGCGCCTGGGCCAAGGAAGAAGTGGCGCGCGATCCGGAGGCGGCCAAGGATGTGCAGATGCAGGAAGCGCAGAGCACCATGCAGGTCAAGGCCATCAACGAGTGCGACGTCAAGCGCAAGACGGGTTACCTGGAATGCGATACGGAATTGAGCATGCCAAGCCGTCCTGAAGGCATCAAGACGAAAATGACCTTCATGCTGGAAAGCGGTAACTGGCGTTACGTGCCACGTTAAACGCCACGCCCCTGCGCCCATCGAGCGCCGCGCTACAGCAGGCGCTCTGACAGCGCCTTGAAGGGAACCTCGGGCACGAGGAAGGCGAACGGGCTGGACACGGGGGGCAACTGCCCCAGCAAGGCGCAGTCGGCACGCAAGGCGGTCAGCGCTTGCACTTGATCTAGATCAACGGGCAGGTCGATTTCACCGAAAACCAGCTTGTCGTTGCGTGGCACGTGCGCGATGGCCGCATCCTGGCAAGCGAGGAAGGCGACGGCATCGTGCCAGTTGCCGAACAACTGCTGCCAATCGCCGTCGAGGGTCTGGCTACTGGCGATGTCCGCTTGCACGTCCAGTGCCGGGGCGCTACCGGCACCGCCAGCAATGCTGCAGTGGGCCTGCGTGGCACGGACCTCCAGCGTCATGCCGGCGGCCAGGTGGGTCGGCAAGATATCGCTGAACAACCGCGTGCCCAGCGCGTGGGGCACGCTATCCATGATGTTTTTCAGGAAGTAGACGCAGGGCACGGCGGGCGCACCCGGAGGCGTGTGGTCCAGGTACAAACGCCAGTTGCTTTGCAGGGGCGATGGCAGCAGGCGGCGCAGGGGAGTGGGCAGGGCTGGGCCGAAATGCCCATGGCGGTAGGTCAGCACGGTAAACGGCGTCTTGCCCTCGCGCTGCCACAAGATGACGCCGGCAGGCAGCAATTTCTGCGCGGCAGCGGCGTCGACCAGCCAGCTCACATACACGACATCGCGCACGTCGCTGTGCAGGGTCAGGAAGGGCAGGCGCGACATGACGGCCTGGCGTAGGTTGGCAAAGTGCGTACAGTTGGCGAGCGCGGCAAACAGGCGCCCCGGCCAGCCCGCGCGCGGGTGGCGGTAAGTGTTGTCGTGCAATTGGGAAGTCTTTCGGTTGCGGTGATGCAGGCGGACGGCGCCGCCTGCCGGATGCGTTACGTGTTTATTGCATGTGCCAGCCGTGGCTGACGACGATCGACTGGCCGCTCAGTGCCGTCGATGGGAAGGCTGCCAGGAAGACGGCCGTTTGCGCCACGTCCTGGGTGGTAGTGAATTCACCGTCGATGGTGTCTTTCAGCATCACTTTCTTGATCACGTCTTCTTCGCTGATGTTCAGCTGGGCCGCCTGTTCGGGGATTTGCTTGTCGACCAGCGGCGTGCGCACGAAGCCGGGGCAGATGACGTTGGCACGGATGCCATCCTTCGCGCCTTCCTTGGCCACCACCTTGGCCAGGCCCAGCAAGCCATGCTTGGCGGCCACGTAGGCGCTCTTGAAGGGCGAGCCTTCGTGCGAGTGCACGGAACCCATGTAGATGATGGCGCCGCCGCGGCCGGCCTTGATCATTTCGCGCATGCAGGCGCGCGTGGTGAGGAAGGCGCCGTCCATGTGGATGGCCAGCATCTTTTTCCATTGATCGAACGGGTAGTCGACGACGGGGCTGATGATCTGGATGCCCGCGTTGCTGATCAGGATATCGATGCCGCCGAAGTGTGCCGCAGCATCCGCCACGCCCTTGTCGACTTGTTCTTCGCTGGAGACATCCATGGCGACGGCAAACGCCTGGCCGCCCGATTGCTTGATTTCCTCGGCCGTCTTGCTGGCCGCTTCCAGGACCAGGTCGGCGATGACGACCTTGGCGCCTTGTTTCGCGTATTCCATGGCCATTTCCTTGCCGATACCACTGGCGGCGCCGGTAATCAGTGCGACTTTGTCTTTGAGTTGCATATTAATCCTTTGCATTGCGGGTTGGAGTGATCGTGGGAAGTCAGACTATGCCAGTATAGCCAGAAAACGCGCCGGGCATGGCTTGCGCACGCCTACAAACCGGCTTGCCTCGCCTGCAATTCCTGCAGGCGCCAGGCGCCGGGATTGGTGCCAGCCCAGACGCGGAACGCGTGATTGAACGCGCTTTGTTCCTGGTAGCCCAGCAGAAAGGCGATATCGACCAGCGACAAGTCTTGTTCGCGCAAATAGTCACGCGCCAGGCCGTAGCGGGCCTGGTCCAGCAGGGCCTGGAAGCTGGTACCCCCGTTGGCCAGCTTGCGCTGCAGGGTGCGCGGCGTGACGGCCAAGGTGGCGGCAACGGTGGCCAGCCGGGCCGAACCCTGGCGCAAGCCCGCCACGATGGCCGCGTGCACCTGCGCCTCGATAGCGCCGCCGCCCATCTCCGCTGCGGCTTGCCGTTGCGCCAGCAACTGTTCCGCATGCTGGCACAGCACGGGATACAGGCTGACGTCGGCGTTCGGCACGGGCCAGTCCAGCAATTGCGCATCGAAGGTGGCCGTGTTGGCGCTGGCGCCAAAGGCGGGCAGGCTGCCCAGCACGCGCACGTATTCGTCGCGGTGCGCCGCGTGGCGCAGCAAGTCGCCGCCGCCATCGTGGGTAAACGCCAGCCGGGCCGGCGGTAGCGGCAGGCCTGCCAGCCAGTCGCCGCAGACGCGGATGCCGGCAAAGACGCTGTCGACCAGGTGCCGGCTGGCGCCCGGGTAGTGGCTGGCCCAGCGGTAATGCGCGACGGCGCCATCGCGCTGCAGCGTGGAGCGGCCCAGGTCGTGCGCCAGCCGTTCATAGCGGGCCGTCTGTTCCAGCGCGTGGCCCACGTTCTTGCAACTGAGCAAAATCAAGCCATACGCGCTGTAGGTGCCCATGCGCACGCGCTGGCCCACGTGCAGGCCGAAATGCGCATCGCCCGCCAGTTGCGCACCCGCATCGAGCAGGCGCACGTAGTCGCGCGCGGCCAGGCTGGCCGCTGACGCTTCCAGGCTGTGCGGTGCCACGCCGGCCGCGTGCGCCAGGGCGGCGGCAGCGATGCCGTGCGCGCTTGCCGCTTCCAGCAGCGGCTGCAGATAGGCGCCCGCGACCCTGCCTTCCGCGTGGTGGCTGTCAGTGCCTGGCATGATGGAACAATGCAATTGTCATGAAAAACCAATACCCTTCGTCTCTGGCGGCATATGCTATTGATCTAGCAAGAAAATCAGGTAAGGACAGTATAGCAAGCCGTCGTGGCGCGCTACTGGCCAAACACAGGGGATATCGATGCAACGCTGGAATGGCTGGGGGGACGAGAGCGTCACGTATGCGCTGAGTGCGGAGGCGCTGGCTTTTTTGGGCGAGCGCCTGGGGCCAGGCAGCGGCATGCTCGATGCCACATTTGACGAGGCCTGCGCGCGGGTTCCCGTCTCGCGCCTGGCGCCGCATCAGTTGATCGATACCACGCCTGCCACGCGCGTGCGCCATGCGCTAGGTCAAAGCCTGCCCGACTGGTTCAAACTGCGCCATGGCCGCATCGGCGCGGTGCCCGATGGCGTGGCGTTTCCCGACAGCGCGCTGCAGGTGCGCCAGCTGCTCGCGCATGCGCGCCAGGCGTGCGTGGCCGTGATACCGCACGGTGGCGGCACCAGCGTGGCCGGGCACCTGACGGTGGCGGCGGGCTCGCGCCCCGTGCTGTCGCTCAGTCTCACGCGCCTGTGTGCGCTGGGCCATCTGGACCGCGAGGCGCAGCTGGCCACGTTCGGCGCGGGCGTGTATGGCCCCGACCTGGAAGCGCAACTGCGCGCGCATGGCTATACCCTGGGTCACTATCCGCAGTCGTTCGAATATTCCACCCTGGGCGGCTGGATCGCCACGCGCTCGTCGGGCCAGCAATCGCTGCGCTATGGCCGCATCGAGCAGTTGTTTGCGGGCGGCGAAGTGGAAACGCCGTCCGGCACCCTGAGCATCCCAACGTTTCCGGCCTCGGCGGCCGGCATCGACCTGCGCGAAATGGTGCTCGGTTCCGAAGGGCGGCTGGGCATTCTGACGCAGGCAACCGTGCGCATCTCGCCGCTGCCGCCCCATGAAGCATTCCACGCCGTGTTTTTCGCCGACTGGGGCCAGGCGCAAGCGGCTGTGCGGGCGCTGGCCCAGTCACGCCTGCCTCTGTGCATGCTGCGCCTGTCGAACGCGCTCGAAACGCAAACCATGCTGACGCTGGCCGGCCACAAGAAACTGGTGGGATTGCTGGAGCGCTACCTGTCCCTGCGCGGCTGCGCAGAAGAAAAATGCATGCTGATGGTGGGCGTCAGCGGAGACGCAAAACCGGCGCGCGCAGCCCTGCGCGGCGCCCTGGCGCTGGCGCGGCGGCACCAGGGCGTGCACGTGGGACGGCACATGGGCGACAAGTGGAAGCAGGGGCGCTTTCGCAACGTCTACCTGCGCAATGGCGCCTGGGAACATGGCTATGTCATCGACACGGTGGAAACTGCCGTCGACTGGCCGCGCGTGGCGCCCATGATGGCGGCGCTGGAGCAGGCGGGCGCTAATGCGCTAGCCGCGCATGACGAACAGGTGCACGCCTACACGCATCTGTCGCATGTGTATGCGCAGGGCGCCAGCGTCTACACCACGTATGTGTACCGGCTGGCGCCCACGTATGAAGAAAACATGGCGCGCTGGCGCAGCCTGAAAGGCGCGGCTTGCGCCGCCATCGTGGCCAACGGCGGCACCATCAGCCACCAGCATGGCGTGGGCACGGACCACGCGCCGTGGCTGGCCGCCGAAAAGGGCGAGCTGGGTATTGCGGCCATGCGCGCGCTGCTGCGCCAGTTCGACCCGCAGGGCATGATGAACCCCGGCAAACTGCTGCCCGAGGCCGGGGGCGGATTGTGAGCAGGGAGGATTTGCCTGGCGTCCTGGCGCGCGACTGGGATGTGCTGATCGTCGGCGGCGGCATCACGGGCGCCGGCATCCTGCTGGAAGCATCGCGGCGCGGCTTGACGGCGCTGCTGGTGGAACAGCGCGATTTCGCCTGGGGCACGTCGAGCCGTTCATCGAAGCTGGTGCATGGCGGCTTGCGCTACCTCAAACAGGGCCAGTTCGCGTTGACGCGCGAATCGGTGCATGAGCGGCAAGCCTTGCTGACGGATGCGGCCGGGCTGGTTGAGCCGCAAGGCTTTGCTTTTGGCGACTACGTCGGCAGGAAGCCGGGGCGGCGCCAGTTCATGCTGGGGCTGGCGATCTATGACGTGATGGCGGGCCGACGCGCGCGCCGCTATGTCGATGCGGCGGACTTTGCCATGCTGGCGCCGCACATCCAGCGCGAAGGCTTGCAGGGCGGTATGCTGTACCAGGACGCCAAGACGGACGATGCGCGCCTGGTGCTGCGCGTGCTGCAGGAGGCGCGCCGCCATGGCGGCGTGGCCGTCAATTACCTGGGCGTGGCATCGTTGCTGCGAGAGGGGCAGCGGGTCGTCGGTGCCACCTTGATCGATGGCGTCGGCGGCGAAACGCCAACGGTGCGCGCGCGCCTGGTGATCAGCGCCACGGGCGCCTGGGCCGACGGCTTGCGGGGGCAAGTGGGCGCGCCGCCGAAACTGCGGCCCCTGCGCGGCAGCCATCTGCTGCTGCCGGCCTGGCGTCTGCCGCTGGCGCAAGCCGTCAGCCTGATGCATCCGCACGATGGCCGTCCCGTGTTTGCCTATCCTTGGGAGGGCGTGACACTGGTGGGTACCACCGATGTCGACCACGGCGCCAGCCTGGACCTGGAACCGGCCATCACGCGCGGCGAACTCGATTACCTGCTGGTGGCGCTGCGCTGGCAGTTCCCGCAACTGGCGTTGGGCGAAGACGACGTAATGGCCACGTTTGCCGGTGTGCGCCCCGTCATCGACAGCGGGCAGCTTGACCCGTCGAAGGAAGCACGCGAACATGCGCTATGGTTGGAAAACGGCTTGCTGACGGTGGCGGGCGGCAAGCTGACGACGTTTCGCGCGATCGCCCTCGACGCATTGCGCCGCGCCGCGCCGCTGCTGCCGGGCTGGCAGGCGGATTTGCGCGCCTTGCCCATTTTTGACGCAACGCCGCCCTTGTCGGGCAAGGCCTTGCTGCTCGATGGCGAACAGCGCGTGCGCCTGCTGGGCCGTCATGGCGCGGCCGCGCAGGCACTGTGCGATACGGCGCAGGAGGGCGAACTGGCGCAGATTCCCGGCACGCAGACCCTGTGGGCGCAGCTGCGCTGGGGTGCGCGCATGGAGGACGTGCAGCACCTGGATGACCTGCTGCTGCGGCGCACGCGCCTCGGTTTGCAGCTGGCCGGCGGCGCGCTTGCTATCATGCCGCGCCTGCGCGCCATGTGCCAAAATGAACTGGGGTGGGACGATGCGCGCTGGGACGCGGAACAGGCGCGCTACCTGGCCCTGTGGCGCCGCCATTACAGCGTGCCGCAGGGCGAGTGAAACAAGCATAAGAATAAACAAGAGGAGAGTATTATCGAGACCACCCTGTTTGGCCTGCCCCTGGCGCTGGGCGACGCCCGCATCACCTATGACAGCCTGTCGCCGCTGGACTTGCGCCAGCCCGTGGATACCCTCGTCGAGGACCTGGGGGAAGATTTGCTGCAAATCACGTGTGCGAATGGCGACATCGTCGACGTGGGCTGGTATCCGGCCTGGAATGCGCAGGGACGCTTGCGCGTGGTGGCCGTGCGCGGGCAGGACTGGCAAGCGCCCGTGTTCAGCGCGCAGCCGGAAAAAGATCCGCAAGCGCTGCTGCAGGCGCTGCGCGCCGCGCTGGCCAGTGTGGCATAAGTGATGGCCTCCGCAGCGGGCAATGGCCCCTATATCCTCTCCATCGACAATGGCACGCAAAGCGTGCGCGCGCTGCTGTTTGACAGGGACGGCAATCTGGCGGCCAAGGCGCAGGTGTTCCTGGAAGCGTATTACTCCGAGCACCCCGGCTGGGCCGAGCATGACGCCGACGGCTACTGGCAAGCCGTGTGCGAAGCGTGCCAGCAGTTATGGCGTAGCACCGCCATTGAAAAATCGTCGGTCGTAGGCGTGGCCGTGACCACGCAGCGCGGCACGGTGGTCAACGTGGATGAACATGGCGCTACCCTGCGCCCTGCCATCACCTGGCTGGACCAGCGCAGCACGCGCCAGATTCCCCCACTGTCGCCATGGTGGCGCGCCGCTTTCCGCGTCATGCGCCTCGATGGCACGATTACGTACTTCCGCCGCGAGGCCGAGATTAACTGGATCAGCGCGCACCAGCCTGACATCTGGCGCCGCACGCACAAATTCCTGCTGCTGTCGGGTTTTTTGAACCACCGCCTCTGCGGGCGCTACGTCGATTCGACTGGATCGCAAGTGGCGTATATTCCGTTCGACTACAAGCGCCACGCCTGGGCCGGGCGCTTCGACTGGAAGTGGCAGGCGCTGGCGATTCAACGCTCCATGCTGCCCGAGCTGGTGACCCCGGGCACGCGCATGGGCGCCATCACGGCCGCGGCGGCGACGGCGACGGGTATCCCGGAGGGCACGCCCTTGCTGGCGGCGGCCGCCGACAAGGCGTGCGAAGTGCTGGGTGCCGGTTGCGTCGAGCCGCATGTGGCGTGCCTCAGTTACGGCACCACCGCCACCATCAATACGACCAACCGCAAGTATGTGGAGGTGACGCGCTTCATTCCGCCGTATCCGGCCGCCATGCCGGGCGCCTACAGCACGGAAGTGCAAATCTTCCGCGGCTACTGGATGGTCAACTGGTTCAAAGAGCAGTTCGGCGACCGTGAACGGGCGGCGGCGGCCGAAGATGGTGCGGGCTTGTCTGCCGAAGCGCTGTTCGACCGCCTGGTCGAGGCCGTGCCGCCCGGTTCCATGGGCCTGATGTTGCAGCCGTACTGGAGTCCAGGCATCAAGGTGCCGGGCCCGGAAGCGAAGGGCGCCATGATCGGCTTTGGCGACGTGCACACGCGCGCGCACATCTACCGCGCCATCCTCGAAGGGCTCGCGTATGCGCTGCGCGAAGGCAAGGAGCGCATCGAGCAGCGCAGCGGCATTGCGATTACGGAGCTGCGCATCGCGGGCGGTGGCTCGCAAAGCGACGCTGCCATGCAGCTGACGGCCGATATCTTCGGTTTGCCCGCCGCGCGCGCCCACGTGTATGAAAGTTCGGGCCTGGGCGCGGCCATCGCCGCTAGCGTGGGCCTGGGCTGGCATGCGGATTTCCCCACCGCCGTGCAAGCCATGACGCGCAAGGGCAAGGTATTCCAGCCGCACTCCGGGCACAGCAAGGTCTATGAGCAACTGTACCGGCGCGTGTACCAGAAAATGTATGCGCGGCTGCAGCCCCTGTACCGCGAGATCGCCGACATCACCGGCTATCCAGAATAGCCATCCCTTAAATCGTATTGCGAATCATTCGCATCCGATATATGATGTATTTCGCATTTCACTAAGGCAACTCATCCAGGTGACTGCAGTGCGCCGCCGGCCATGCGCCGGCGGCGTGTCCGCGCGGGCAGAGTTCCGCCGCAACGCTTCCTTCAACGCCGCCGCTTGATCGTGCACCGCCTATCCTCTGCCCCAGTGTTTTTTCATTCCAGAAGCATCAAGTAGTAAGCAAACCCAGGCAAGGATAGCGATGAAGAGCAGCAGCAAACAAGGATGGACCCCGCTGGCCGCCGCGCTGGCGCTGGCATTGGGCGGCGCGCATGGTCATGCGTGGGCGGCAGCGATGGCCGCCAAGGCCGCCAAGGCTGACGACGTGCAAATGCCCGCCATCAGCGTCTTTGGCGACGCCATCAGCGCCGGCACGGCCGGGCGCTCGTACATCAACAGCGCCGACATCGAGCGCCAGCAGGCCGACAATGTCGCTTCGCTGCTCGACACCCTGCCCGGCGTGGACCTGGCCGGCACGGCCCGTCCCAGTGGACAGAGCCTTAATATCTGGGGCTTCAATAAAGTGCAGGACGTGAAAGTCATTCTTGACGGCGTGCCCAAGGGCTTTGAAAAATACCGCCAGGGCTCCATCTTCATCGAGCCGGAATTGATCAAGCAGATCGAGGTGAACAAGGGCGCGCATACGAGCCTGTATGGTAATGGCGGCTTCGGCGGCGTCATCACGGTCGAGACCAAGGATGCGCAAGACTTGCTGGAAGGCGGCGAAAACGTGGGCGCCATGCTGAAGTATTCGCGTCATTCGAACAATGCGGAAAACGACGCCACCGTGGCCGTGTATGGTCGCAGCGCAGATGGTCGCTTCGATGCGATGGCATTCACCACGCGGCGCAAGTCGGATGATTTGCGCAAACCCGATGGCAAACCATTCCGCTTCTCCGCCATCGATGCGCCATCGAGCCTGGCGAAGCTGAATATCCGCCTGACGCCGGAGCAGTTGCTGACCCTGACGGCCATGAAGAGCGGTAGCACGGGCTGGGGCCCGTTCGCCGCCATGGGCGAGGACGTGCCCACGCCGACCGAAGCGGAAATCAAAAAGTATGGCCTGGAAGAAGCGTGGCAGCGCAAGGCCGTTTTCCGCGACCAGGACGACGATACCTATTCCGTAAAGTGGCAGTACGCACCGCAGAACAATCCATGGATCAAGCTGACGGCAAGCGCCGGCTATTCGCACACGGACCAGCATGACAAGCGCCTGCCGTCTGCTTCGCTGGGTTCCTACCTGGGATCGCTGGGCAACGAGAGTTGGGCTTCGTACGTGGACCGCATCGCGGAGGTGCGCAACGAAAGCGTGTTTATGACGGGCGCCATTTCGCACGTGCTGCAAACGGGCCTGCAATGGCACAAGAACGTGCGCGACACCCTGATGTATTACCCCTCGTCGACGGCACTGAAAGACCCCAGCTACAACTACGGCTACTTCCAGCCTTACTACATGCCGGCCGGGCGCCAGAAAACAACGGGCCTGTATTTGCAGGATGCGATGACGTATGGCGACCTGACGGTGACGGCGGCCCTGCGCCACGACCGGGTCGTCTCCGCAGGTGTGCCGAACAAGGCCTCGCGCTACAACAGCCCTTTGGCGGCGGCCGGCCACGACTTCAGCGAAAAGGCGCACGAAGACTGGTCGCCCCGCCTGGGCCTGTTCTGGAAGGCGTCGAGCAGCGTGGCGCTGTTCAGCGACTTGAGCCGCACCTGGCGTGCGCCAACGATCGACGAGATGTATTCGAACGAATACTATGTGTCGTCCAGGCTCGGTTCATCGACGCCGGGCACCAGCCGCGACTTGGCCGTCGAGCGCGTGACGGCCGTGCGCACGGGTGTCATGCTGCACCGGCAGAACGTGTTCATGGAGCTTGACGACGTGCAACTGCGCCTGACGGCGTACCGCAACCGCGTCAGCGACAATATCGGCCCGCGCCTGGGCATCTTGATCGAAGGCTATGTGCCGGGCTCGGGCAAGGTGCCGCCAGCCCTGTCGTCCTACCGCAACCTGGCCGGTTTCCGCACGCAGGGCGTGGAAATCGAGTCCTACTACAACTCGCCGCGCCTGTTTGCCAGCGCTTCGCTGTCGAAGCAGCGCGGCACGCGCACCGGTTCCCAGCGCGACCCATGGGGCCATGACGAACCCGTGTCGACCATCGCGCCGGATAAATTGATGGCTGGCCTGGGCTGGCGCATGCCCGACCTTGGGGCCAGCATCGGCTGGCAGGGCCGCTTCGTGGCGAAGCAGGACCGCGTCCTGCCGGTGGGGAGTGTTTACCGCCTGCCACCGTCAAAAGGCTATGCGCTGCACACCTTGTTCGCATCGTGGAATGGCAAGCAGGGCGTGTGGCGCGGCACAGAAGTGCGGCTGACGGTCGATAACGTCTTCAACCGCAACTACATGCCGTACCTGAGCGAAGCGGTGACAGGTGTGGGACGCAATGCGAAGCTGAGCGTGTCAAGGAAGTTTTAACGTAGTACGAGCGCCTTGACCGTTTCCCTGGCCGCGCTGCCCGAATGCGTGGCGCGCACCTGGTTGCGTCCCCCTTCCTTGGCCACGTACAGGGCGCGGTCGGCGGCGACGAATAGCGCTTCGCGGTCGTCCAGCTGGTGCGGGTGGATGGTCGCCACGCCGATGCTGACGGTGATCCACGGCGAGGTGGCGGAGCGCGGATGCGGCAGTTGCAGTGCTTCGATGTGCATACGGATGGCTTCGGCCAGATGCAGGGCGCCGTCGGCGTCCGTGTCGGCGAAGAGCATAACGAATTCCTCGCCGCCGTAGCGGGCCGCCAGGTCGCCCGGGCGGGCGGCATGCGAGGCGATGGTTTGCGCCACCTGTTGCAGGCAGCTGTCGCCGGCCGGGTGACCCAGGCTGTCGTTGTACAGCTTGAAGTGGTCGACGTCGAGCACCACCAGCGACAGGGCGCCGCCGCCGCGCACGGCGCGCTGCCACTCTTTTTCCAGGAAGCTGTCGAAATGTCGGCGGTTGGAGATCTTTGTCAGCGGGTCGAGGTAGGCCGCGCGCTGCAAGGCGTCTTCCGACTGCTTGTGGTGTGTGATGTCGTGCAGCAGGCCGATATACAGGGGCTGGCGCAGATACATGGGCGTGAGCGTCATGTCCATGCTCAGCGCCGCGCCGTTGCGGTGGCGAATTGCCACTTCGCGCGTGCCGTGCTTGTGCGCCGTCTCCGGGTTGGCCGCGTACATGGCGAAGTAATCGAGGTATTCCTGCGTCACCAGGGGGCTGAGCAGTTCAGCGATCGAGCGTCCGGCGAGTTCGTTTTCGCGATAGCCCAGGTACTGGTCACAGGCGGGATTGGTGTACTGGATGCGTCCGTCCGCCTCGATGATCAGCAAGCCCTCGGCCATGTTGTTGACGATGGTGCGCAGGCGCTCGGCCTGTTCCTGCTGGCTTTCATTGCTGCTGCGGATGTGCAGCTGGGCGCGCACGCGCGCGCACACTTCGGCCATGCGCAGCGGCTTGCTGATGTAGTCGACGGCACCGCAGTCGAAGCCGGCCACCACGTCTTCCGTCTCCGTCTTGGCGCTCATGAAGATAACGGGAATGCGCTGCGTCAGCGGGTGCTGCTTGAGGCGGCGGCAGGTTTCTATGCCATCCATGTCCGGCATCAGCACGTCGAGCAGGATCAGGTCGGGATGGGCGCGCTGGGCGATCGCCAGTGCCCGTTCGCCGGACTTGGCGACATAGGTTTGATAGCCCTGTTCACTCATCAGCTTGCGCAGCAGCTCAAGGTTGGCCGGCGCATCATCGACAATCAAAATGGCGGCTTCATGCCGCTGGGAATGCCCCACACTGCCTGGACTCATTTCTTCCGGCCTTCTCCGATGTACTCTGCGATGCCAGCATTTGCTACACTTTCGGTGATGCCGAAGTCCCGCATGCCGTGGCCGGCGCAGATGGCGGCAGGCAAGGTGTTAGCGGGAGTGTTGCCCTGGCCGCAGACCGCGGACCGTGAGCGGATGTACACGTGTAGTTAAAGGCTGACCGGGTTCAAATCTGATACAGCAATCAAATCATACCGCTTTGCCAATTTTTTGGGTGAAAAAATCGATGCTCTGCGAGGTGGTAAAATATTATTTTTATGATACTTTTAAAAATAAATACACGAAGTTGCTATCGTGAAGGCAGGTTTTAGGCGGAAAAGACGCGTCTCCGTTGGCGCGGGGGCAGCTGGACACGCCCCGCGGCAGGCGGGGCGGGGAGGGTGAGTTACATTTTTGCGGCGATCAGTTTGCCCAGGATGGCGATGCCTACACGGATGCGTTCCGGCGGCACTGTCACGAACGACAGGCGCAAGGTGTGCGTTTCCGGCGTGTTTGCGTAGAACGGCGCGCCGGGCACGAAGGCAACCTTGTTGGCGATGGCTTCATCGAGCAGTTTCATGGCGTCGATGTGTTTCGGCAGCGTGACCCAGATGAACATGCCGCCTTCCGGTCTGGTCCAGGTGACGCCGGCCGGGAAGTGCTCTTCCAGCGCCGACAACATGGCCTGGCATTGGTTGCCGTACAGGCTGCGGATGCTGGGAATGTGCCGGTCCAGGAAGCCATCCTTGATCACTTCATGCACGACCATCTGCGTCAGCTGCGAGGTGTGCAGGTCGGCCGCCTGCTTGGCCAGTTCCAGACGGCGCACCAGCGGCATCGGCGCCACCACGTAGCCGAGGCGGATGCCGGGCGTGAGTACTTTGGAAAATGAACCCATGTAGATTACGCCGTCCGGATTCATGTTGATCATCTTCGGATAGGGCTCGCCGCTGTAGCTCAGGGCGCCGTACGGATCATCCTCGATCAGCGGCAGGCCGTGGCGGGCGCAGGTTTCCACCAGTTCCACGCGGCGCGCCACGGACAGGCTGCGGCCCGTCGGGTTCTGGAAGTTCGGCAGCGCGTACAAGAGGCGCGCACCATCGGCGACGGGGTCGATCGACGACGGCACCAGGCCTTCGTCATCGGTATCAACGGAAACGAATTCGGGACGGTAGACGGAAAATGCCTGCAAGGCACCCAGGTAGCTGGGGGTTTCCACCAGCACGCGGCTGCCTTCGTCGATCAGGACCTTGCCCAGCAAGTCCAGCGCCTGCTGTGAGCCGGACGTCATCAACACTTGTTCTGGCAGGATGGTGCTGCCATTGCTGGATAAGGAGTCGGCGATCCATTGGCGCAGCGGCAGATAGCCATCGGTCGGGCCGTATTGCAGGGCCACCTTGCCATTGTTCGACAGGACCTTGTCGAAGGCGGTCTTCATTTCTTCCACGGGGAAGGTGGCGGGCGAGGGCAGGCCGCCGGCAAACGAGATGATCTCGGGACGCTGCGTGATCTTCAGGATTTCGCGGATGAACGAGCTTTGCAGCTGTTCCGCGCGTTCGGCAAAGCGCCATTGGATCGGATTCGGATTTTCAATTTTCATACGAGTCTCACAGAAGATGCCGAGCTGCGCCGGCTGGATTTGTTGGCCCGCTTGTGGCGGTGCGTGCGCAAGCGGCGCCGGATAGGCGTCGCCATGGTGCTGCGGTATTGTACGGCTTGCACGCCGCTCTGCCCATCCGCACGCGCAAGGGCGTTGCAAACGGGCGTCAAGCCGGTCTATTTCAGTTTGCGTCCGATGGCCACTACGGCGATCACGGCGCCGGCAAACAGCAGGCTTTCACCCGTCAATGGCTCGTGCAGCAGCACGGCGGCGCCCACCAGCGTGAGGAAAGGCTGCAGCAATTGCGTCTGGCCCACGCGCGCCACGCCGCCCAGCGCCATGCCCCGGTACCAGAAAAAGAAACCGATAAACATGGAAAACACGGAGATGTACGCAAAGCCCAGCCAAGCCGCGCTGCTGGCCTGCGCCATCAGTGCGCGCTGCGGCCAGGCGTTCCACAGCACCGCAGGCAGCGCGAAGGGCACGGCCAGCAGCAGCGCCCAGGAAATCACGTGCTGGCCGGGCATGGCTTGCGCCAGGCGTCCGCCCTCGGCATAGCCGAGTGCAGCCAGCAGCACGGCGGCAAACATCAGCCAATCGGCCATGTGGAAGCTGCCGCCGCCCTGGCGCAGCGCAAACGCCACTACCAGCGCCGTGCCGAGCACGGCCATCAGCCAGAATCCCGGCGAAGGGCGTTCCTTGCCGCGCAGCACGGCAAACACGGCGGTGGCCAGTGGCAAAATGCCCACCAGCACGGCGCCGTGCGAGGCGGGCAGACTGCGCATGGCGATCGACGTCAGCCAGGGGAAGCCCAGCACGCAGCCCAGCGACACGAGCGCCAGCGGCAACCATTGTTCGCGCCGCGGCAACGGTGCGCGCTGTTGCCATAGCCACAGGCCGGCCAGGCTGGCGGCCACCAGGGCGCGGCCCAGGGCGACAAAGGTGGGATCGAGTTCGGCCACCGCCAGGCGCGTAAAGGGCAGGGTCAGGCTGAAGAGGGCGACGGCGATCAGGCCCAGCAGCAACCCCTTACGGTCATCGCTGAGGCGGGGCGGGCGGGTGGTAGAGGTGGCGGTGCTGGTGAGTGAAGACATGGGTTTCCTGGTGCGTGCGGTAAGGGAAAGGCATGGATTTGTGTGATCCATGCTGCTATCCTAGGCTTGAATAGCAGTACGGTACAAATACACTTACACGCATAATTTCACATACTGTCATGGTCATATGAGCAATACACTCCCTTTGCTGTCGCGCGCCTCGGGCGAAACCCTGATCGACCAGATCGTACGCTCGCTGGTGGCGCGCATCGACGACAAGCTGCTGCGCGGCGGCGCGCGCATGCCCTCGATCCGCCAGTGCGCCGCCAGCTTGAGCGTATCGTGCGCCACGGTGGTGGCCAGCTACGACAAGCTGGTGGCGCGCGGCTACCTCGAATCGCGGCGTGGCGCCGGCTTTTTCGTGCGCGAGCGCTCGCCGCTGAACGCGCCGGTGCCGTCGGCTGGCGCGCAGGATGCGGCGGCGCAGACTATGGACGTGGTCTGGCTGATCCGAAACATGTTTCGCCGGACGCCGGCCATCCCCGCACCCGGCTCCGGCATGCTGCCCGCCGAGTGGCTCGACGGCGACCTGGTGGCGCGCGCCTTGCGCGACGTCAGTCGCCAGCCCGGCAATTTTCTGCTGGGCTATGGCGCGCCGCAGGGTTTCCTGCCGCTGCGCCAGCAGTTGCAGCTGAAACTGGCGGGGCTGGAAATCGCCTGCCCGCCCGAGCAGATCGTCACCACGGTGGGCGTGATGCAGGCGCTGGACCTGGTGGCGCGCGAGTTTGTTCGCCCTGGCGAAACCATTTTCGTCGACGATCCCGCGTATTGGCTGATGTTCGGCGCCTTTGCCGCCATGGGCATGAATGTCATCGGCATTCCGCGCTTGAAAGACGGCCCCGATATCGCCGTGCTGGCCGAGCTGGCGGCCTTGCACCGTCCCAAGCTGTACGTGATCAACTCGGTGCTGCACAATCCCAGCTCGACGTCGCTCTCGGCGGCCAAGGCTTTCCAGGTGCTGCGGCTGGCCGAACAGCACGATTTCCTGCTCGTCGAGGATGATATCTATTGCGACATGCACCCGGGAGCAGCCGGTCTGGTGCAGCCGGCCACGCGCCTGGCCGCGCTGGACCAGCTGCGCCGCGTGATTTACCTGGGCGGCTTTTCCAAGAGCCTGGCGGCGAACCTGCGCGTGGGCTTCATCGCCACGTCGCCGGAGCGGGCGCAGCGCCTGGCCGACCGCAAGATGCTTGCCACGCTCACCACCAGCGACATCGGCGAGCGCGTGGTGTATAAAATCCTCTCGCAGGGGCTGTACCGCAAGCATGCGGAGCGCCTGCGCACGCGGCTTGACAAGGTGCGCGAGGGTACTTACCGCAAGGTCGAACAGGCGGGCTTGCGCTTCGATCCTGCGCCGGCCGGCATGTTCGTGTGGGCGGACGCGGGTTGCGACACGAATCTGCTGGCTGAAAAGGCGCTGGCCGAGGGGCTGGTGCTGGCGCCGGGCAGCCTGTTATCGCCGCGCCAGTTGCCGTCCACCCGCATGCGCCTGAACCTGGCCACCGTGCAGGACGAGCGCATATGGGCGTTTTTCGCCCGCGCACTGGGGTAAACTGGTCATTCCAGGACATTCGGCGGGGGCTCTTGAAATTGCTTGTACCATCCCCAACTCCGTAGCATCCGTCCCATCCACAAGACTATGAGGTAAAAATGGCTGTCTCCGAAAAGCAAACCCTGGGTTTTCAGACCGAAGTGAAGCAAATGCTGCACCTGATGATCCATTCCCTGTACTCGAACAAGGAAATCTTCCTGCGCGAATTGATCTCGAACGCGTCCGACGCGGCCGACAAATTGCGCTTCGAAGCGATCGATAACGACGCCCTGTACGGCAACGATCACGAATTGAAGATCAAGGTCAGCTTCGACAAGGATGCGCGCACCATCACCATTTCCGACAATGGCATCGGCATGACCCGTGACGAGGCGATCTCGCACCTGGGCACCATCGCCAAGTCGGGCACCAAGGAATTCTTCGGCAAGCTGTCGGGCGACCAGCAGCAGGACGCGGCCCTGATCGGCCAGTTCGGCGTGGGCTTCTATTCGGGCTTCATCGTTGCCGACAAGATCACCGTCGAAACCCGCCGCGCCGGCGCGGATGCGTCCGAAGGCGTGCGCTGGGAATCGGCCGGCGAAGGCGATTACAGCATTGAATCGATCGACAAGCCGTCGCGCGGCACGGACATCATCCTGCACCTGCGCGAAGGCGAGGACGAATTGCTGTCGAGCTGGAAGATCAAGTCCATCATCCGCAAATACTCGGACCATATCTCGCTGCCGATCGTGATGCAGAAGGAAGAGTGGGACGAGGAGAAAAAAGAAACCGTCCTGAAAGACGAATTCGAAACCGTCAACCAGGCCAGCGCCCTGTGGGCGCGCAACAAGGCCGACATCAAGCCGGAACAGTACGACGAATTCTACAAGCATGTCTCGCATGACTTCCAGTCGCCTTTGAGCCACACGCATAACCGCGTGGAAGGCCGCAGCGAGTACACGCAGCTGCTGTACATCCCTGCCAAGGCGCCGTTTGACATGTGGGACCGCAACAAGCGCGGCGGCATCAAACTGTACGTCAAGCGCGTCTTCATCATGGACGATGCCGAGCAGCTGATGCCGACCTACCTGCGCTTCGTGCGCGGGGTGATCGACTCGGCCGACCTGCCGCTGAACGTCTCGCGTGAAATCCTGCAGGAGTCGCGCGACGTCAAGGTGATCCGCGAAGGCTCAACCAAGCGCGTGCTGGGCATTCTGGAAGAATTGGCGAACGCGGACGAGCAAGACAAGAAAGACAAGTACGCTGTCTTCTGGAAGGAATTCGGCCAGGTGCTGAAAGAAGGCATCGGCGAAGACGCGGCCAACAAGGAACGCCTGGCCAAGCTGCTGCGCTTTGCCTCGACCGCCAACGACAGCGACGAGCAAATCACCTCGTTCGCCGACTACGTGGCGCGCATGAAGGAAGGCCAGGACAAGATTTATTACGTCACGGCCGACAATTACGCCGCCGCCAAGAACAGCCCGCACCTGGAAATCTTCCGCAAGAAGGGAGTCGAAGTGCTGCTGCTGACAGACCGCGTCGATGAATGGATGCTGTCCTTCCTGCAGGACTTCGAAGGCAAGGAACTGGTCTCCGTTGCGAAGGGTGGCCTGGACCTGGGCGCGCTGGAAGACGAAGCGGAAAAGAAAGAGCACGAAGAAACGCAAACCTCGTACGCCGACCTGGTGGGCAAGATGAAGACCGTGTTGGCCGACAAGGCCAAGGATGTGCGCGTGACGTTCCGTTTGACCGATTCGCCAGCCTGCCTGGTGGCCGATGAAAACGAATTGTCGGGCAACCTGCTGCGCATGTTGAAGGCGGCTGGCCAGAGCGCGCCGGAATCGAAGCCGATTCTGGAAATCAACCCGAACCACCCGCTGGTGACGCGTCTGAAATATGAGGGTGTGGATGGCGCCGAAGGCGGCAAGTTCGGCGACTGGGCCAACATCCTGTTCGACCAGGCCATGCTGGCAGAAGGCGGTTCGCTGGCCGATCCTGCCAGTTTCGTCAAGCGCCTCAACGAATTGCTGCTCAATTCGGCGAAGTAAACGCCTCGCTGAAACGTCAGCAAGCCGGTCCTTTCTGCGTGAAAGGGCCGGCTTTTTCTTTAGGGAGCATCATGAAAATCCGCTTGATGGCGGCCTGGCCTTGCTGCTGGTGTTTTACGTGTATGCGGGCACGAACTTGCTGCTGGCGCTGCTGCCGCCTGGTAGGGTGAAACCCGTGCTGTGCGCCTTTGCTTGGCGCGGTGGTACTCGCGTATCTGTTGCCCCAGCATCCGCTGCGGGCCATTTACTTCGGCGTGCTGTCGGGTGGCTTGAGCTGGCTGGCCGTGCTGGCCAGCGCGCACCTAAGCAGGCGCCTGCGGGGTTGACAGGCCCGCGATAAAAGCGGCGACCGCCACTGCGGCCGCTGTCGGCGCAGCCTGCAGCAGCATGTGCGGCGCATCGATGTCGACCAGCCGCGTGCCTGGCGCCAGCCGCAGTATCTGCAAGGCGTTTGCCGGCGGTACCAGGCGGTCGTGGCGGGCGCGCAAATACAGCACGGGCAGGCTGCCGCGCGCGAAGCTGCGTAAGGTGTCCTTTTCCAGCATTGCCAGTACGGCGCGCAGGCGCTGGCGCAGCACGCTGGGTGGCACTTGTGCCAGCGTCGCTGCCAGTTCATCCTGCAACTGCGGCGTGGCATAGGGGGCCAGCAGCGCCTGGCGCAGGGCGAAGCCGGGCAGGGCGCCAAAGGGGACGAATTTCAGCAGGTGGCGCAGCGGCGACAGCACCGGGCGCGGATTGCGCACGAACGAACAGCACAGGATCAGGGCGCGCATGCCGGACGGCGGATCGGCGCGCAGGGCTGCGCCTAGCGGGCCGGAAAACGATTCGGCCAGCACGACGAAAGGCCTGCCCTGCGGCAAGCGCTCGCGCACGAACGCTTCCAGCGCCGCGTAATCGAGTGGCGCGGCCGGATAGGCGATGGCCTGGGTGTCGATGGCGGTCTGTGCGCGCAAGGCGGCGTCAAAACGCTGGAAGAGCCGTGCCGTGCCATCCATGCCGGGCAGCAGGACAAGCAGGGGCGAGGCATGGGTTGGTGTCGTCATTGCGGCCATCATAACAGCCGCATCGGCCACGCGCAGTCCGCCAGCCGCACCGCATGGGGGCTGGCGCCATGCTAGAATCGCCGGCGCGTCATGCGTGGCCGTCATGGCGGCCAAATCTCCGACAGACAGAATCATGCATATCATTTTTTCGAATTACCGCACCCTGGGCGTCTTGCTGGCAGCGGCCTGCGTCCTTTCCCAGCCAGCCCGCGCCACGGCGGCGCCCTCGGCGCCGGCCGGGAAAAGCCTGTCTTCCCTGCTGGCCGGTGGTCCCTTGCCGCGCCTGAGCGAGGATGCGCAGGTACGCGCGGCCCTGTTCGATTTCTTCGGTTACGCGCGTGGCAGCTACACGGAAGACGATGAACTGTTGCTGGCGCAGGCGCTCGAGGCGATCAGCGAAAAGCGCGACGCCACGCGCACCGTGCTGGCTGATGGCCGACAGTTGCTGGCGTCGATGAATGAGCGCAAGCAAGGCCGCGAACGGGGCGCCATGCTGCTCGATAAGCGCGGTGCCATCATTGCCTTTGGCCTGGTCAACGGACATTGCCGCCTGGAGGGCCAACCACTGGCGAAAGTCTGCAATCCCGATCCGAATACGGTACTGACGGTGTTCCATCGCAAGGGTATGCTGGTCGGCGAAGCGGCGCCCTTGCTGGCATGGGCCAGGCAATTGCCGCCCATGCTGGCGCTGATCGCGGGCGACAAGGAAGCGGGCGCCGATGGGCAGAAGATCGCCAGTGTCGAATATGTGTTGGCGCAGCCGGCCCTGCCGGGCTGGAATCGCGCCCAGTTGCCGCCCGCGTATCCACCGGCGCTCTTGCCGCTGCTGCTCGATAAATCCACGGTGCTGACGTCGGCCGGTGCCGGCGTGTTTGCCTATCCGCTCACGCTCAAGGGCACGAAACAGCATAATGTGCTGGACCATGCCGAAGGGCGCCCGCCGCGCGACCTCGAAGTGGCGCTGCGCAGCTATGCCAGTTTCGATACGGTGGTCGAGCGCTACCGCCAGTTGGCCAAGGGCGCCAGGCTGCAGCGCAATGAGCGCACGGCCTACCTTGATGGCAACATGGGGCAGGGTAGCTACCGCGTCTACATCCGCAACACGGGCGCGGACGGCGTGATGATCGACGTGGCGCTGTGGCAGCGCAAGCTGGCCGCTGGCCGCTAGATTCAATAAAAGCGCGCCTTTACGTAGCCCAGCGCTGCCAATTGCGCCTTGATCTCTTCATCGCGCTTTCTTTTCCCTGTCGTCAGGGTCAGGTGTTTCAGGGCAGCCGGCAAGCCGCCGGCCAGCAGCGCATCGATGTCGAGCTGCGTCAGGTACACGGCCAGATTGCCGAGCGCCGGCAGGGCCGCGACGCCGTGCAGCCGCGCCAGGGCCTTGCAGTTGCGCAGGATCAGCCACGCCAGCGCGGGATTTTCACCCAGCCGCACTTCCTGCACCTTGATCTGGTCTTCCACCGACAAGCGCTGCAGGCGGGGAAAACGGCCGATGTCGCCCAAGTCTTCCAATCCCCGCACGCGCACTACTTCTAGGTCTTCCAGTAGCGGCGCCGCAACGTGGGCGATCGACGTACGTCCGCCCAGGATGAAGCGCAGTTGCTTCAAGGCCGGCATGGTATCGATGAAGTCCACGTCATCTTTGCTCTTGACTTGCGACAGCGATAGCTGCGCCAGCGCGGGCAGGGCCGTGATGGCGGCGATGTTTTTCACGTGGCCCGTCGTGTTCAGCTGCGCCAGTTGCGGCCAGTGCCGTAGCGGCGCCAGGTCGATGTTCGCCTTGCGCGTCTCGCCCAGGCTCAGGTATTCCAGCGCGCGCAGATTCTCCAGCGCCAGGATATCGTGTTCCAGCATCTCGTAGACGCCCAGCTGCAATCGCTTCAGGTGCCGTAGTTCACCCAGGGTCTCCAGCTTGACGGCACTGGTGTGGCAGTCCAGCGAGAGGTTGGCAACATGTGGCAGCGCGCGCAGGATGGCGGCGTCGAACGGCGTGAAGTGGTAGCCGTAGAAGCGGATTCCCAGCGCCGCGCCGCAGCTGGCCGCCAGCGCATCGAGCTCCGCCAGCAGCGGTGCCGCGTCAAAGTGTTCGCCAAACTGCACGATCACCTTGCCGTCGGCGGCGATGGCGGCGCACAGGGCGGCGGTATCGATGCTTGTTGGGTTGTGGATGCGCTGCGGCTGTCTTGTTTGCGTCATGGTCACAGTCCGATGGGGTAGTCCACCTGCCTGGGGGGGGGGCAGCCTTCCGGCCCGGGGAACGTCTGCTTGCCAGTGTCATCGTAGCGCTTGCCGCAATCGACGAGCACGCGTTTGCGGAAGGTGAAAATGCTGGCCACCTTGCCATTCGGGTGGTAGCAGATATTGTCGCCATCGCGGTCGGCCGAGCCGTAGCTGATCATGCTCTCGCCGTTGACCGTGCGCGTGCTGTGGCCCCTGCGTGGCTCCGTGCATTTGAGCTGGCCGCTGTCGTAATAGGCGTTGACGACGGAGGTGTCGGCCACGCGGTCGACCAGCAGTTCGTCCTTGCGCTTGCCATTCGGGTAGTTCGAATAGCCTTCCTGGCGCTGGCCGTATTGGAAGGCGTAGTAATACTGCGGCTTGCCGTCGGGGTAGTACATGTGGTGGTATTCGCACACGTCGTCGCGCGTGCTGCCGTACTCTTTGAAGGTGCAGCGGTGGATGTCGTTGAGCAGTTGGCCGTCCTCATAGTATTCGCGCAGGTGCGTGAGCAGGCGGCCCTGATCGATGACGGCCAGGCGTTCCGGCTTGCCGTTCGGGTAGTAGCGCGCGTCCAGGCCCTGTTTCTTGCCGTTGTCCCACAGCGTATCGAGGCGCAGGATCTTGCCGCTGTCGTCGAACGCCTGTTCGCGCCCATCGAGCTGGCCGTTGCGGTAGGTGGCCGTGTAGACAGCGTATTCCTTGCCGGCCGGGCCAAGGTAGCGCGTGCGTGCGCCTTCGAGCACGCCCGCCTGGTAGTGGTCGCGCACGCGCAGCGCGCCTTGCGCATCCGTGTCGACCGACTCGCCGTGTTTCTTGCCTTTCACAAAAGTGACGCTTTGCGTGACCCTGTCCTTGAGCTTGAGCTTCCACGGCCCATCGCGCAAGCCGTCGATAAAGCTGCCGTCGCCGTCTTCCGTGATCCATGCGCCATGGCGCGCGCCGTTGACGTAGTTGCCGCGCGTGCGCAGCTTGCCGCCCATGCGGCGTTCGTGCGGGCCGTTCAGTTGGCCGTCCGCATAGGTGTCGACACCCGTCACTTCCTCTTCATCGGCATAGTTGATGACGGTCCAGCGGCCTTCGCGCTTGCCGGCCCGGTACATGCCGCTCTCGCTCTGCTTGGGATAATTGAATTGCCACAGGCCTTCTTGCAGGCCGTTGACGTAATTGCCCTTTTCGCTGCCTTCATGCATGCCTTCGCGCACCCACAGTCCCTGGCGTTTGCCCTTCACGTACTGGCCCCGTTCGACCACCGAGCCGTCATCCCAGGCCAGGCTGTAGAGGACGGACAGGCCGTCTTGGCTGCCCGTGAATTGCCGCGGCGCCGTTTCCCACGTCACTTGCCACAGGCGGTAGTTGGGCAGGATGCCCGCGCCTGCATCGCTGTACCGGGTGTAGCTGGCGGTGAGAAAACGCTCGCCTTTTTTCTGGAAGGTTTTCTTGTAGGTGATGGCGTCATTGCCGCCGCCCGCCACAGGTTTGCCGTCATCGCTGTAGTAGCCGACGATGGTGCCTTGCGTATGGTCGATGGCGTCGAAATCGGCATTGCCGCTCTTGCCCCGCGCGACGCTGTAATCCATCGGCGCCAGTTTCGCCAGCGCCGCCTTGACCTGACCCGCATTGGGGGCGGCGCTTTGCGCCACGATGCGGTTCAGGGCCGGCTGGAGGCCGTCGAGGCGCCGGTATTTGCCGGAGCTGCGATGGTAGCGGTAGGCGCGCAGGCCGTTCTTGTCACTCTGGCGGAATAGCACCAGCATGGTTTGCACGCTGGTGTTCGATTCCTGGTCCAGCGCGGCGTAGAAGACGGAGCGGATGACGGCGTTGCCGAACTGGTCGAGCAGCAAGGGTTTCGTGCTGCCGCTCTTGCATTCGCAGTAGTAGCCGTTGACGCCCTCTTTTTCCTTGAGAAAGGCGACATCCAGCCCGCTATCCTGCGAGGCGCTGATGGCGGGATGGACGAGGCTCTTGCCTTCGTAGAAGGGAGCGCCATGGGCGAGGGCGGAGCAGAGGAGCAAGGGCAAAAGCAGACGTTTCATCGTGGGGCTGGCGCCGCGGCGCCGCAATGGAAAGGCCACGATTCTGCCTGTGTTCTATGATGCGGGCAAATGCGCGCGCGTATCGTGTGCGGCGCGCCCTGCCGCTCAGGGCTGGTGCGCGGCGCAAAAATCCAGCAGCAGATGTTCGCCTTCCGGCCACGGGCCGTAGCCGGCATCGCCGTTGATATGGCCGGCGTCGCCGATCATGGTGAAATCGCTGCCCCAGGCGGCGGCAAAGGCGCGTGCTCGCGCGAAGCTGACGTAGGGATCATCGCCGCTGGCCACTACCAGGCTGGGAAAGGGCAAGGCTTGCAGCGGCATGGGCGCAAAGCCCGTCGTGCCGGCGGGGTAGGAGGGCGCTTCCACATCGCTGGGAGCAACGAGGAAGGCACCGGCGATCCTGTGCGGCGAGCCGCTGGCAGCCCAATGGGCCACCAGTGTGCAGGCCAGGCTGTGCGCGGCCAGCACGGGTGGGCGCTCGCAGGCGGCGATGGCGCGGTCGAGCTCCATCACCCATTCGTCCTTGTCCGGCGTCTGCCATTCCCCATGCGGCACGCGCGACCATTGCGGGTGGCGCGCTTCCCAGTGGGTTTGCCAGTGCTGCGGCCCGGAATTCCACAGGCCGGCCAGGGTCAGGACGAGAGGCGACATCATTTCTCCTTTTGAAATCAGAGCTCCGTGCGAAGGGCAAATAGCTCGGGGAACAATACCACGTCGAGCATCTTGCGCAAATAGCTCACGCCCGCCGTGCCGCCCGTGCCCGTTTTGAAACCGATGATGCGCTCCACCGTCGTCACATGGCGGAAGCGCCAGAAGCGGAAGGCCGTCTCTAGGTCCACCAGCTTTTCGGCCAGCTCGTACAGGGCCCAGTGTTTCGACGGGTCGCGGTAGACTTCCAGCCAGGCCGCTTTTACCGAGGCATCGGCGGCGGTCGGCTGCGTCCAGTCGGCGTTCAGCCGTTCGGGGGCGATGGGCAGGCCGCTGCGCGCCAGCAGCTTGACGGCTTCATCGTAGACGGACGGCGTGCGCAGGGCAGCGTCGAGCACCGCATAGGTGTCCGGCGCTGTGGTGTGCACGTTCAGCAGGGCGGCGTTCTTGTTCCCTAAAATGAATTCAATTTCGCGGTACTGGAAGGACTGGAAGCCGGACGAAGCGCCCAGGTAGGGGCGGATGGCCGTGTATTCGGGCGGCGTCATGGTGGCCAGCACGTCCCACGCATGCACCAGCTGGTCCATGATGCGCGCTACGCGGGCCAGCATCTTGAAGGCGGGCGCCAGGTCGCCGCTTTGCAGGTTGGCGCGCACGGCATGCATTTCGTGCAGCATCAGCTTCATCCACAATTCGCTGGTCTGGTGCTGCACGATGAACAGCATTTCGTTGTGGTTCGGCGACAGCGGATGCTGGGCCGTCAGGATGCGGTCCAGCGCCAGGTAGTTAGCGTAGCTCATCGATTCGCTGAAATCCATCTGCGCGCCATGCCACTGCGCCTCCTGGCCGCCGGCATGCATGGGGCAGCCGCTGGTGTTTTCCTTGTTCATATTCTTTTCGTCGCTCATGGGATGGTTCAGGTCACCGCGTCGCGTTTGGCGGCGATGTCGTAGGCTTGGTTATCGAGGATGTCGCGCAAGATGTCCACGGCATCCCATACGTCGGCAAAGCTCGTATACAGGGGCGTGAAACCGAAGCGCATGATGGCCGGCTCGCGGTAGTCGCCGATCACGCCGCGCGCGATCAGCGCCTGCATCACGGCGTAGCCGTGCGGGTGCGTGAAGCTGACCTGGCTGCCACGCCGTGCATGCTCGCGCGGGGTGACGAGGCCCAGCGGATGGCTGGCGCAGCGCTGTTCCACCAGGGCGATGAACAAATCGGTCAGGGCCAGCGACTTGCGGCGGATGGCTTCCATGCTCGTTTGCGCAAAGATATCCAGTCCGCATTCGACCAGGGCCAGCGAGAGAATCGGCTGCGTGCCGCACAGCGCGCGGGCGATGCCGTCGGCCGGGGTGTAGCCCGGGTCCATGGCGAACGGCGTGGCGTGACCCCACCAGCCGGACAAAGGCTGGCGGAAGCGCGCCTGGTGCTTTGCCGGCACCCAGATAAATGCGGGCGAACCGGGGCCGCCATTCAGATATTTATAGGTGCAGCCGACGGCCAGGTCGGCGCCGGCGCCGTTCAGGTCCAGCGGCACGGCGCCGGCCGAAT
Organism: Janthinobacterium algoris; assembly: GCF_051380935.1. Lineage (NCBI taxonomy): Bacteria > Pseudomonadati > Pseudomonadota > Betaproteobacteria > Burkholderiales > Oxalobacteraceae > Janthinobacterium > Janthinobacterium algoris. Next base: position 267,307 of record NZ_JBNYXZ010000007.1, read on the forward strand.
GGGCCAGGTCCCACAGCGCCAGCGCGCCCTGCGCGTGGCAATGGCTGCTGATGGCGGCCATGTCGTGCTGATAGCCGGTACGGTAGTTGACGTGCGTGAGCATGGCGACGGCGCAATCGGCATCGATGGCTTGTGCCAGTTCCTCGGGACTGTCGACCAGGCGCAGCTGGTAGCCGCGGTCGAGCCAGGCGGCCAGGCCTTGCGCCATGTAAAGGTCGGTGGGGAAGTTGCTGCGCTCGCTGACGATGATTCTGCGCGCGGCATGGGTGGGATCGCTGGCCTGCATCTGCAGGGCGGCGGCCAGAGCCTTGAACAGGTTGACGGAGGTGGTGTCGGTGATGACCACTTCGCCCGTGCCGGCACCCAGCAGCGGGGCCAGGCGGTCACCCAGTCGCTTGGGCAAGTCGAACCAGCCAGCCGTATTCCAGCTGCGGATCAGGTCCGTGCCCCATTCTGCCGTGATGACGTGCTGGGCGCGGGCCAGGGCCGCTTTCGGCCGTGCGCCCAAGGAATTGCCATCGAGGTAAATTACGCCTTGCGGCAAGTCGAATTGCTGGCGCAAGGGCGCCAGGGGATCATCGAGATCGCGCGCGCTGCAGTCATGTCGAGAAATCATGGTGGCTTTCATGTTAATTCTTGTCTTAATAGCACAATATTGTTTGAAGTCTAAAGTATTATGCGGAAGCAGCCAGTGTAGCAAATCCCCGCCAAAAAGCGGAATTTGCGCGCTGAACGGGGGCGGAAAGTACCTCCCTGTGGGGCGTCAACGAAAAAAATCACGATTTTTTAAAATATTTTCAAATCGCCCTAAAGTTTTGCCAGGCGCCGCCGTCAACAATCATATGAACGGTGCTAAACCGCTCAAAAAGAACGCGGGGCTTTTAAATATTTTTCGAAAAAGCCCTAAAGTTCCTGCCAAGGCAGCCGTTATCTAGGTAAGCAGACTTGATTCTGGTCAAGTTGTTGTAAAAAAGTGATATTTTTTACAGGCCTGAAGTCGGGTAAATTCCGCCCCGCGCCCACCTTCCACATCCGCGCCGTTACTGGCGTGCGACCATGATCGAGCAGTGTTTGTCAGACAAACACCTACGGTCCTGTCCGCCATTTCCCGACCAAAAATACAGTCCTTCGCCTCTGTTGCGTTTGATGTTGCTCCTGCAGAATGTATCTCACTGGCAACAAACAACGCCAGCTGAATTCAACGGATTGAGGAGATGGAAATGACTGCTAACGACATGATGGCTGAGATTCGCGACGCTAACCTGAGCTACCTGATGCTGGCCCAGCAAATGATTCGTGCGGACAAGGTAACGGCCATCTTCCGTTTGGGCATAGCCGCCGAAATCGCCGAATTGATCGAAGGCATGAGCAATGCGCAGATTCTGAAGCTCGCAGGCGGCAACATGATGCTGGCCCGCTTCCGCTTCGACGACGGCGCCATCCTGGGTATGTTGACGAACTACAATAAAGACCGCTCGCTGGCCCAGTCGCATGCCGCTATCCTGATGGCCGGCCAAGGCGTCGAAGAAATCGCCTAAGTTTTTAAATTTGTACTCGTCAGTCGCGGAGTAGTCAGCATGGCCAAGAAAAGTGTCGTATCGGAAGCGCAAGAAATCAAGCTGGCCATCGAGTTGATACAGCTGGGCGCGCGCCTGCAACTGCTGGAGACCGAAGTCTCGCTGTCGCGCGAACGCCTGCTGAACCTGTACAAGGAATTGAAGGGCGTCTCGCCGCCCAAGGGCATGCTGCCCTTTTCCACCGACTGGTTCCTCACCTGGCAGCCGAATATCCATTCCTCACTGTTCATCAATATCCACAAATTCCTCGTCGACCACGCCGGCGCCACCGGCATCGAAGCCGTGATGAAGGCGTATAAGCTGTATCTGGAGCAAATGCCGCCAGAGGCCGGTGAAGAGCCGCAACTGTCGCTGACGCGGGCCTGGACCCTGGTGCGCTTTTTCAGCAGCAAGATGCTGAACATGGCGCCCTGCGGCAAGTGCGGCGGCAAGTTTGTCGTCAACTGCCTCGACCTGAACGCCGATTACGTCTGCGGCCTGTGCCACATGCCTTCGCGTGCAGGCAAGACCAAGAAGGCGCGCGATGAAGCGGCCGCAATCGCGTCGCCGAGTGTGATCGCCTGAGACTGCCCCCGCATCGTTCAAGCCGGAGCCGGTCGCCAGACCGGACTCCGGCTTTTTCATGGTGCTTTCGCTTACACTGGCGTTTTCCTCCGATGACTGTCCCATGCTGCAACAAATCCTGCGCGCGCCCGCGCTCAAGGCCATCCTGATCCAGGTGCTGGCCTTTCCCTTGATGTTGCTATTAGTATATGGCCTGGCGCGTGTGGGCCTGGCCATGTCGTTGCCGGTCGTCGCCTTGCTGCAGGGCGTGCTGGCGGCGCTTATTACCTGGCGCGCGGGCCTGGCGCGCTGGTGGTGCGCCATCGGCCTGCTGTTTGCGCCTGCGCTGCTGGCGGCCAGCTTGTTGCACTGGCCCCCGGCCGTGTTCCTGGCGGCCTTTGTCTTCCTGCTAAGCCTGTATTGGTCCACGTTTCGCACGCAAGTGCCGTTTTATCCGTCCGGGCCGCGCGTATGGCGTGCGGTTGCCGAGCTGATTGCGGACCGTCCCGGCGTGCGCCTGATCGATATAGGCAGCGGCCTGGGCGGCCTGGTGCTGGACTTGGCGCGGCGCCGGCCCGATGGGCAGTTTTCCGGCATCGAGCTGGCGCCGCTGCCGTGGCTGGCAAGCCTCTTGCGCGCGCGGCTGTCGGGGAGCCGTGCGCGCTTCCTGCGCGGCGACTACGAAGCGCTCGATTTCAGCCGCTACGACGCGGTCTTTGCTTACCTGTCGCCAGCGGCGATGGCGGCCCTGTGGCGCAAGGCGGAAAGGGAGATGTTGCCCGGTAGCATGCTTCTTAGTTACGAATTCCAGATTGCGGCACGCGAACCCGATAAGACCATCGCCGCCACAGAGGGTGGCCCTTTGCTTTACATATGGTGCTTTTAAGCAATTGTCTGCGTTATTTGCTTGCCCGGAGGGCGATCTCACGTTATTGTAGTTCCACACGGCATTTTCTCGGAATTGCATTGAAAAGCGACGCATTTCAATTGACTTTCGGTCACTTTTTTTGCCGCTGTCTTCGTCGGCGCCGCAGTCGCCAGAGGGCAGGAACGGGTTTGAACATGCCGGGCACACAGTCCCGGCCTTTATTGGGAGTCAGGGCACTTTGTTAGTCATAATCGGATACATCATCGTCTGCGCCTCGGTCTTTGGCGGCTTCGCAATGGCCGGCGGCCATCTGGCGGCGCTGTTCCAGCCGCTGGAGTTGCTGATGATCGGCGGCGCCGCCCTGGGCGCCTTCCTTGTTGGTAACAATAACAAGGCCATCAAGGCGACGATCGCCGCTTTGCCCAGCCTGTTCAAGGGTTCGCGCTATACCAAAGAGCTGTACATGGAACTGATGTCGCTGCTGTTCGAAGTGCTCAGCAAGGTGCGCAAGGAAGGCTTGATGTCGATCGAAGGCGATATCGACAAACCCGAAGAGAGCCCCCTGTTTTCCAAGTATCCGGCCGTGCTTGCCGATCACCACATCGTCGAATTCATGACCGACTACCTGCGCCTGATGGTATCAGGCAATATGGATGCCTTCCAGATCGAAAACCTGATGGACAACGAAATCGAGACGCACCATCACGAAGGCGCCGTGCCGGCCCACGTGATTGCCAAGGTGGGCGACGGCTTGCCCGCTTTCGGTATCGTCGCCGCCGTCATGGGCGTGGTGCACACGATGGAATCGGTGGGCATACCCCCAGCCGAGCTGGGCATGCTGATCGCGCACGCGCTGGTCGGCACCTTCCTCGGCATCTTGCTGGCCTACGGTTTCGTGGGGCCGCTGGCCAGCTTGCTGGAGCAGAAGCTGGATGAGTCGAGCAAGATGTTCCAGTGCGTCAAAGTGACCTTGCTGGCCAGCTTGAACGGCTATGCGCCGGCGCTGGCCGTGGAGTTCGGCCGCAAGGTCCTGTTCTCGACCGAGCGCCCGACGTTCAACGAGTTGGAAGACCACATCAAGAAATCGAAAACGAAGTAAGCAGTGAACATACGCCTGGACACCATGAGTCATTTGCAGCACACGGAAGGGGGACGCCATGGCCGATGAAGGCATGCGCCCGATTATCGTCAAGCGTATCAAGAAAACGGCTGGCGGCCACCATGGCGGGGCGTGGAAAATCGCTTACGCCGATTTTGTCACGGCCATGATGGCCTTCTTCCTGCTGATGTGGCTGTTGGGTTCCACGTCGAAGGGCGACTTGAACGGCATTTCCGAATTCTTCAAGACGCCCCTGAAAGTGGCGATGGCGGGCGGTTCCGGCAGCGGCGAGAGCAACTCCGTGATCCAGGGCGGCGGCCAGGACCTGTCACGCCAGGATGGACAAGTGCGCAAGGCGCAGGAAGAGCAGCAGCGCAAGTCGTTTGACCTCAATTCCGCCAAGGCCGCGCTCGAACGCGAGGAAGGCCGGCGCCTGCAGGCGCTCAAGGCGCGCATTGAGGCGACCATCGATGCCAATCCCCTGCTGAAAAAATACAAGAACCAATTGCTGCTCGATATTACCAGCGAAGGTTTGCGCATCCAGATCGTCGACGAGCAGAATCGTCCGATGTTTGCGCTCGCCAATGCGAATCTGCAACCCTATACCAAGGAAATCCTGCACGCCATCGGCTTCGTGCTCAATGAAGTACCGAATCGCATCGGCCTGTCCGGGCACACGGATTCGACGCCCTACATGAGCGATGCCGGCTACAGCAACTGGGAATTGTCGGCTGACCGCGCAAATGCGTCGCGGCGCGAACTGGTGATTGGCGGCATGAAGGAAGAAAAAGTATTGCGCGTGGTGGGACTGGGCTCGGCCGCCCACCTGGACAAGCTCGATCCCTTCAATCCGATCAACCGGCGCATCAGCATCATTGTCATGAACAAACGCACGGAAGAAAATGTTCTGCGCGATGGGTCGGCGATCGAGCTGCCGGTGACCGATGCCGCTTCCGCCGCTATCGCTTCAGGGCTGGCGGCGGGTGCGCCGCCCGCTCCCATCCCGGCAGCGGCGAAAAAATGACATGCAAGGCTGTCTACGCGTGGTGTATTGAAACAATGAGACCTTTATGACAAGAAAGAAAATACTTGGCTCGCATGTAAAACGCCTGCTGTCTGGCGTGTCGGACCATGGCCGCAAGCACTTGACGGAGGTGGAAACCGACCTGGTGCAGACCGGCATCTTGCTGGAAGAGGCGATCGAGAAGCTGTCCTTCAATTTCATGGCGATACATGCAGCCGTCGCTGCGCAGCAAGATACCATCGCCATGCTGCTCGAAGGCGGTATTCCGGCCGAGCAGCAGCGGGAAAAACTGCTGGCGTTGCAGGACGAAGTGGGAGGCTACGTGAATGCCGCCATCACCAGCCTGCAGTTCCAGGACATGACCAGTCAGCTGATCGAGCGCACCTTGAAACGGGTGACGGGCTTGCGCGAGTTCCTCGGTACCTTGGGCTCGCATGGCGCGGAGATGTTGCCGGAGAGCGACAATGAAGAAATTGTCGCCTTGCTGGGACGGGTCAGCATGGCGCTGGCGATTCAAAGCCTGGAGTTGCGCAGCGTGCTGCGCAAGGCTGTCAGTCAACAGCATTTGGAAAGTGGCGACATCGAGCTGTTCTAGCATGCCAATACGGAACGCTTGCGGTTGCATGGATTGATTAATCAAATACTCGGGCAGGATGCCCGGAATAAGTGGGAGCAAAGATGGCCAAAACGATACTTGCAGTGGACGATTCCAGCTCATTGCGCCAGATGGTGGCGTTCAGTCTGAAAGCCGCCGGTTACCAGGTGGTGGAGGCCGTCGATGGCCAGGACGGACTGGAAAAAGCCAAGCTGCAAACCGTGGACCTGGTATTGACGGACCAGAACATGCCGCGCATGGATGGCCTGGAGCTGATCAAACTGCTGCGCGAACTGCCGACGTACCAGAAGGTGCCCATCCTGATGCTGACGACGGAGTCGTCGGACGAAATGAAGTCGAAAGGACGTGCCGCCGGCGCCAATGGCTGGCTGGTCAAGCCCTTCGATCCGCAACGCCTGATCGAAGTGGTCAAGAAGGTGATCGGCTGATGCCAGTCGCGCAGCGCAACGATGCAATTGACGGAGTCACCCTATGACCATCGATATTAGCCAGTTTTTTCAGGTCTTTTTCGATGAGGCCGAAGAACTGCTGGCTGAAAAAGAACGGCTGTTGCTGGCCGTTGATATTGCGGCGCCCGACGCCGAAGACCTGAATGCCATTTTCCGCACCGCCCATTCGATCAAGGGCGGCGCATCGACGTTCGGCCTGAGCGACATGAGCGAGGTGACGCACATCCTCGAGTCGCTGCTCGACCGCATCCGCCAGGGCCAGATGGCCCTGACGGCGGAACACGTCGACGCCTTTTTGGCCGCCAAGGACATCCTCAAGATGCAGCTCGACGGCCATCGCCTGGGCAGCGCCGTCGACCAGGATGCCGTGGCCAATGTGCGCATGATGCTGCAGTCGTTCTCGCAGGACGTACCCGTGGCCGCGCTCACGCCTGTCGCGCCGGCCTTCCATACGACGGAAAAGGCAGCCGTCAGCCACGCCGGTGGCCAGCGCTACCGCCTGGAACTGCCGAAGATGGAAGAGCGCGAAGTCGAGGCGCTGGCGGCCGAACTGGGCTTGCTGGGCGATGTCGCCGTGTCCACCCTGGCCGACGCACGCAAGCTGCTGGAAGTGACGACGCATGAAAGCCTGGACGATATCCTGGCCATCTGCTCGTTCGTGCTCAATCCCGACGACATGGTGATCACGCAGGCGCCGCCATTGGCGCCAGGCGAAGCCGAAGCGGCCCGCGCGGCGCAGGAAAAAGCCCAGGGCTATGGTTTCTTCGACCCCCTGCCAGGGGCGCCTGCCGCTCAGGGCGCGATGGACCCCGGCTATGGTTTCTTCCAGCCGCTCGAGGACATCCGCGCCGCCGCCGGTGTACAGAGCGACGCCGAACAAGGCTATGGTTTCTTCCAGCCTTTGGCCCAGATCCGCGCCGATGCCGCCAAGGCGGGCAACGCCGGCGCTGCCGGCGGGCCGGCCGTGGCGAGCGCCGCGACCGAGGTGGAGCCGGAAAAGAAACCGGCCAAAAAAGAGGGCGAGAAGGCCGGTACCGAATCGTCGTCGATCCGCGTCTCGATTGAAAAAGTCGACCAGCTGATCAACCTGGTGGGCGAGTTGGTGATCACGCAGGCGATGATCGAGCAGCGCGCCGGTGCGCTCGACCCGATGCTGCACGAGAAACTGCTCGACAGCGTCAGCCACCTGACGCGCAATACGCGCGACTTGCAGGAAGCGGTGATGTCGATCCGCATGATGCCGATGGATTTCGTCTTTTCGCGCTTCCCGCGCATGGTACGCGACCTGGCGACCAAGTTGGGCAAAAAGGTCGATTTCATCACCAATGGCGCCGCCACGGAACTGGACAAGGGCCTGATTGAGCGCATCGTCGATCCGCTGACGCACCTGGTGCGCAACAGCATCGACCACGGCGTGGAAATGCCGGCCGCCCGCGTGGCCGCCGGCAAGACTGAGGCCGGTCGTTTGTTCCTCTCGGCCAGCCACCAGGGCGGCAACATCATCATCGAAGTTTCCGATGATGGCGCGGGGCTGAACCGCGAGCGCATCCTGGCCAAGGCGCAGCAGCAGGGACTGGACGTGTCCGAGACGATGAGTGACGCCGACGTGTGGCAGCTTATCTTCGCGCCCGGCTTTTCCACCGCCGAAGCGGTCACCGACGTGTCGGGCCGCGGCGTGGGCATGGATGTCGTCAAGCGCAATATCAGCGCCATGGGCGGCGCGGTCGATATCCGTTCGGCGAAGGGTTTCGGCACGACGATTTCCATCTCGCTGCCGCTGACCCTGGCCATCCTGGACGGCATGTCGATCCGCGTCGGCGACGAAGTGTATATTTTACCGCTGGGCTTTGTCATCGAATCGTTGCAGCCAGCCGTTGAGGATATCAAGGACATCGCTGGCCGCGGGCAGGTGGTGAAAGTGCGTGGCGAATACCTGCCGCTGATTCCGCTGTACCAGATGTTCGATATCGTACCGCGCTTTACCAGTCCCTCGGAAGGTATCTGCGTGATTCTCGAGACGGAAGGGCGCAAGGCGGCCCTGTTTGTCGACGACCTGGTGGGACAACAGCAGGTCGTGGTGAAAAACCTCGAATCGAATTACCGCAAGGTGGTGGGCATTTCCGGCGCCACCATCCTGGGCGATGGCGGCGTGTCGCTGATTCTCGATGTCGCTGCCCTGATCCGTTCCTCTCGCCAGCTGGCCGACGAGTCCATTTTTTCGTAATACCGATAGATAAAGATAGGAAAACGCACCATGTCAGATACTCAACAAACATCCGGAAGCAATGCGGGCGACGGCAAGGACATCGCCGGCCGTGAATTCCTGGCCTTTACCCTGGGCTCCGAAGAGTACGGCATCGATATCCTGAAGGTCCAGGAAATCCGTGGGTATGAAGCGGTCACGCGCATCGCCAACGCGCCTGAATTCATCAAGGGCGTGATCAACCTGCGCGGCATCATCATTCCCGTGGTCGACATGCGCATCAAGTTCAACCTGGGCACGCCCGTGTACGACCAGTTCACGGTGGTGATTATCCTGAACATCGGCGGTCGTATCGTCGGCATGGTGGTCGACAGCGTCTCCGACGTCACGACCCTGACGCCGGAGCAGGTCAAGCCGGCGCCGGAAATGGGCACCGCCTTCTCGACCGACTACATGATCGGCCTGGGTACCATCGACGAGCGCATGCTGATCCTGGTCGATATCGACAAACTGATGTCGAGCAGCGAGATGGGCCTGATCGACAAGCTGGCGGCGTAAGCAGCCGGATGGCAGCAAGGCGGCGCCCGGTGCGCTGCCGTTTTGCCACGCAAAGTATCACTACAGATATGCATGTACCGGCGCGAGCAGAGGCGCGCCGGCAGGCTGCAAGGTCCGACAGAGACCAGGCCATAACACGGCGCCGTCCGGTTGAACGGGCGCCGTTCACATAAATATTGGAGACTGTAATGAGTTTGCGCGATTTCAAGATAGGCACCCGGCTGGGGATAGGTTTTGGCAGCATCCTCGCCATCCTGGTGGTGGTGATCGTTTCGGCGAATGCACTGAATTACCGTAACAAGGCCCAGTTGCTCACGGGCCTGGCACTGGCAAGCGAAAAGAATACGCAGGCGTCGCTGATGAAAAGCGCGATGCTGGAAACCGGTATCGCCATGCGCAATATCGGCCTGCAAGGCGATGTGGGCCTGATGCAGGTGGAAGAGGGCAAGGTGCGCGAGCAGCGCAAGCTGTACGACGGCGCGCGCGGCAAGCTGGCCAGCCTGGGCCTGTCCGAGGGCGAGAAGGCGCTGCTGGCCAATATCGCCAAGGTCGACGGCGAAGTCGATGCCGCTTTCAAGGAAGCGATGGGGCAGGTGCTGGCGTTTAACAGCGAGGGTGCGGCAAAGGTGATTGCCACCCGCATCGACCCCTTGAACAAGACGACCCTGGCTGATATCAACAAGCTGCTCGACTTGCAGCATGTGGCGCAGCAAAGCTTCATGGACGACTCGCTGGCGGCCGATGCGCGCCTGATGACAGTACTCTTCATCCTGGGCGGCGCGGCGGTGGCGATCGGCGCCTGGTGCGCCATCTTCATCACGCGCTCGATCACGGTGCCGCTGTCCGGTGCCGTGGCGGTAGCGCAAAAGGTGGCAGCCGGCGAGCTGACAGCGCGCGTGGTGGTCGAGGGCAAGGATGAAACGAGCGCGTTGCAACAGGCGCTCAAGGACATGAACGAGAGCCTGGTGCAAACGGTCAGCGACGTGCGCAATGGGACGGACACCATCACCGTGGCGTCGCGCGAGATCGCCAGCGGCAATGCGGACCTGTCGGCGCGCACGGAAACGCAAGCCAGTTCGCTCGAAGAGACGGCGTCGTCGATGGAAGAGCTGACGTCGACCGTGAAGCAGAATGCGGACAACGCGCGCCAGGCCAACCAGCTGGCCGTGTCGGCATCGTCGGTGGCGGAGCAGGGCGGCAAGGTAGTGGCGCAAGTGGTCGACACCATGGGTTCCATCAAGGACAGTTCGCGCAAGATTGTCGATATTATCGGCGTCATTGACGGCATTGCTTTCCAGACGAATATCCTGGCGTTGAATGCGGCCGTCGAAGCGGCGCGCGCAGGCGAGCAGGGACGCGGTTTTGCGGTGGTGGCGTCCGAAGTGCGTAATTTGGCCCAACGGTCCGCTGGCGCAGCGAAAGAGATCAAGGGCCTGATCGGCGACTCGGTCGACAAGGTTGATGCCGGCAGTCGCCTGGTGGATGAGGCGGGACAGACCATGGGGCTGATCGTCACGTCGATCCGGCAGGTGGCCGACATCATGGGCGAGATCACGGCGGCAACGCAGGAACAGAGCCATGGCATCGAGGAAGTCAACCAGGCCATCGCGCAGATGGACCAGATGACGCAGCAAAATGCGGCGCTGGTGGAGGAAGCGGCGGCCGCCGCCGAGAGCATGCAGGAGCAGGCGCAGAAACTGGCCGACGCCGTCAGCATCTTCAAGCTGGACGGCGAGAGCGCGGTGCAGGCGGCCATGCCCGCGCCCGCACCCGTGCCGGTGAAAGCGGCACGGCCGGCACCGGCAGTGGCGGCAACTACACGGCGGTTGGCAAAGGCAGCGCAAGCCGGCGCGCCACCGCCCGCGAAAAAGCTGGCGGCGGCCGGCGGCGACGATTGGGAAGAGTTCTGACGCCAACCCGGTCCCGCTAGTTATACTTGCAAAGGCATTGGTCAGAGTAGTCATAGAGAGGTAAAAACAAAATGCCGCAAACTAAAACGGATTCGGTCAAGGAATTTGATTTCACCGGCAAGGACTTCGAACGGGTCCGCGCCATGATTTACAAGCGGGCCGGCATTGCGCTGGCCGACAGCAAGCAGGAGATGGTCTACAGCCGCCTGGCGCGGCGCCTGCGCGCGACCGGCATCTCCTCGTTCGTCCGCTACCTGGACGACCTGGAAGCGGGTCGCATGGGCGACGAGTGGGAAGCGTTCACGAATGCGCTGACGACCAACTTGACGTCGTTCTTCCGCGAGGCGCATCACTTCCCGCTGCTGGCCGAGCATGTGAAAAAATTGAACGGGCCGATCACCATCTGGTGTTCGGCCAGTTCCACCGGCGAGGAGCCGTACTCGATCGCCATGACGGTGTGCGAGGCGTTTAATACGCTCACGCCGCCGGTGACCATCATCGCCACGGACATCGACACGAATGTGCTGGCCACGGCCGCTAATGGCGTCTACAACCTGGACCGGCTCGACAAGATGCCGGCCGACCGTGCGCGGCGCTTTTTCTTGCGCGGCAAGGGCGACCGCGAGGGGCAGGTGCGGGTGCGCCCGGAACTGCGCCAGATGATCACCTTCAAGCCGCTCAACCTGCTGGCCGACAGTTGGCCATTGACGGGCCAGTTCGACGTCATCTTTTGCCGTAACGTGATGATTTATTTTGACAAGGCGACGCAGCGCAAGATCCTGTCGCGCTTTGTGCCATTGATGAAGCCTGATGCCCTGCTGTTTGCGGGCCATTCGGAGAATTTCCTGTACGTGTCGGATTCATTGAAGCTGCGCGGTAAAACAGTCTATGAGCTCGACCAGCCTCGGGGCGCCGCGCCCAAGGCATCGTCGCATCGTACATGAGAGTGAAATATGAGCCTGGAATCCAAAGAGCAATTTGCCACTAACGTCTATTACGACAGGACGTTCAATTGTGACGCCGCCAAGATTTTGCCTGGCGAGTATTACTTTACCAACAAGGATATGCTGATCGTCACCGTGCTCGGCTCCTGCGTCTCGGCCTGCATCCGCGACCGTGTCACGGGCCTGGGCGGCATGAACCATTTCATGCTGCCCGACGGCGGCAGCGATCCGAATAGTCCGATCTCCGCATCGATGCGCTATGGCACTTACGCCATGGAGATACTAATCAACGATCTGTTGAAAGCTGGTGCGCGGCGCGAAAACATGGAAGCGAAAGTGTTTGGCGGCGGCGCCGTGCTGCGCGGCTTCACGGCGATCAACGTCGGTGAACGCAATGCGGCCTTCGTCATCAATTACCTGAAGGCGGAAAAGATGCGCGTGGTGGCCGAGGACTTGAATGACATCCACCCGCGCAAGGTGTATTTTTTCCCCCGCAGCGGCAAGGTCCTGGTGAAAAAGCTGATGCAGACGCACAACGACACTCTGGTGCGCCGCGAACTCGATTATGCAAGCCGTCTCAAGGTTGCCCCGGTGGGCGGCGAGATCGAATTGTTTTAAGCGCCGGACCAAACCTGCCGCGCGTCGCGCTTTGCGGCCTGCGACAGGTTTGTCGGACGTGTTAATTTGATAAAGAATAAGGGCCGCAAGGCCTGGAAGGGTATTTTATGAAGATCAAAGTATTGATCGTGGATGATTCGGCGCTGATTCGCAGCGTCATGACGGAAATCGTGAATAGTCAGCCCGATATGGAAGTGGTGGGGGCCGCGCCCGATCCGCTGGTGGCGCGCGAGATGATCAAGCAGACCAACCCTGACGTGCTGACCCTTGATGTCGAGATGCCGAAGATGGATGGCCTGGACTTCCTGGAAAAACTGATGCGCTTGCGTCCGATGCCGGTGCTGATGGTGTCGTCGCTGACCGAACGCGGTTCGGAAATCACCATGCGCGCGCTGGAACTGGGTGCCGTTGATTTCGTCACCAAGCCAAAAATTTCCATCCAGAGCGGCATGCGCGAGTACACCGACATGATCGCCGACAAGATCCGCGCCGCCTCGAAGGCGCGCATCCGCGCGCGCACTCTGCCGTCGGCTGGCGACAAGGTGACCGCACCGCTGCCTGCGCTGCGCAGTCCCTTGACGTCGAGCGAAAAGCTGATCATCGTGGGTGCTTCCACGGGCGGCACGGAAGCGATCCGCGAATTTTTGATGCAGATGCCGTCCGATTGCCCCGGCATCCTGATCACGCAGCACATGCCGGAAGGCTTTACGCGCTCGTTTGCGCGCCGCCTCGATTCGCTGTGCAAGATATCGGTGCAGGAAGCGGCAGGCGGCGAACGCGTGCTGCCCGGCCACGCCTACATCGCGCCCGGCCATTCGCACCTGACCCTGACGCGCAGCGGCGCCAACTACATGACCAAGATCGACCAGGGCGAACCGGTCAACCGTCACCGCCCCTCGGTCGATGTGCTGTTCCGTTCGGCCGCGCAATCGGCAGGCAAGAATGCCGTCGGCGTGATCCTGACCGGCATGGGCAAGGATGGCGCACAAGGCATGTTGGAGATGAAGGCCGCAGGAGCGTATAATTTTGCGCAGGATGAGGCCAGTTGCGTGGTATTCGGCATGCCGCGTGAGGCGATCGCCGTCGGTGCTACGCATGAGGTCGGCGCTTTGACGGCGCTGCCCGGCATGGTGCTGGGACACCTGGCTGCGCATGGCATGCGTGCTTTGCGCGTGTAAGCCACGTTTTGTATGATCTGGGGCAAGTTTGTTCGCCTAAAAGCAACGAAAATGCTATCCTACAACTTGCTGCCGTAGTGTCGACCATAATGTCGGCATTCATGTCGATATTATTAACAAACCGCTACAGAAACAACGGAGTTATTCATGGCTGATCCAAAGATGAAATTTTTAGTCGTTGACGATTTTTCGACGATGCGCCGCATTGTCCGGAATCTGTTGAAGGAACTGGGTTATGCCAACGTCGATGAGGCGGAAGACGGCGTGATGGGCTTGGCCAAGCTGCGCGCGGAATCTTACGATTTCGTCGTCTCGGACTGGAACATGCCTAATATGGATGGCCTGACGATGCTGCAGCATATCCGCGCCGATCCCGCACTGGCCAAGCTGCCCGTGCTGATGGTCACCGCCGAAGCGAAAAAAGAAAACATCATCGCCGCCGCGCAAGCTGGCGCCAGCGGTTATGTTGTCAAGCCGTTCACGGCCGCGACCCTTGATGAAAAGCTGAACAAGATTTTCGAGAAGCTGGAAAAAGCCGGCGCTTGATCACGGTTTGAACCGCTTCAAAAAAACGCTGCCAGTTCGCACTGGCAGCGTTTTTTTTCGTCGGCTCGCAGCTTGCTTACACCAGGCCGCCGTTGGCGCGTAAAGTTTGTCCATTCACCCAGCGGCCATCGGGACCGGCCAAAAAGGCCACGGCGGCGGCGATGTCGTCAGGCGTGCCCAGGCGCTCCAGGGGCGCCATCTTGCTCATGCGCTGTATCGTTTCTGCCGTCTTGCCGTTCAAGAACAGCGCCGTGGCCGTGGGGCCGGGGGCAATGGCGTTGACGGTGATGTTCTTGCCGCGCAATTCCTTGGCGAAGATATTCGTCATCGTCTCGATGGCGGCTTTGCTGGCGCCATACACGGAATAGCCGGGCAGGGCCAGGCCAATCACGCTGCTCGAGAAGTTGACCACGCTGCCGCCGTGGCGCAAGCGCGTCGCCGCCTGGCGCATGGTGTTGAAGCTGCCCTTGACGTTGACGGCGAACAGGCTGTCGAAGGTGGCGTCATCCGTGTCGGCCAGGGCAGGCAGCGCGGGCGGCATGATGCCGGCGTTGTTGATCAGCACGTCGACGCCGCCGAAGGCCGCTTCGGCCGCATCGAACAGTGCTTGCACGTCGCCCGCCTCGGCGACGTTGGCCTTGACCGCAATGGCGGTGCCGCCGTCGGCAAGAATGGTGGCCACCAGCTGTTCCGCCGCCTCCTTGCCGCTGGCGTAATTGACGACGACCTGCATGCCGTCGCGCGCCAGGCGGCAGGCGATGGCCGCGCCGATGCCGCGCGAGGCGCCTGTGACGATGGCGACCCTGGCTGGGGTGAGTATGGTATTCATCATGCTTCTCCTGTCGGGTGGGCGGCCCGTGCGGTGCTTCTGCGAGCCGGTATGGCTATTGTGATCTTTATTGTTGCGTGGATAAAGATGGGCGTCATGGTTTTAGTGTGCAATGAAGATTAACAATCCTGTTCAAGCCACTGTGCCGGTGGCCTGGCAAAAGCTGCCATGCAGCTAGTTGCGAAGTGGAATGAAATATTTCCCAAAGTTAACTTTACACGTCAACTAAAGTGGCTCATGATCGCTGCACTATTCCACCTCTGTCCCCGACCCCGACAAGAAGGAGCGCAACATGCGCCGAGCACCCGTATTATTCTTTGCCCTGAGCACGGCCTTGCTGGCAGCTTGCGGCGTGAGCCTTGAGCAAGCCAGCGTTGCACCCGCCGTCGTCGAGATGCAGCCCGGCGACGTCCAGGAGCCTGCCATACAGCCGGCAGCCGACGGCGATGGCCGGCATGCCTATCTGCACCGCGTGGGCGGTCATGATTATGTCAGCCTGAACCAGAATGGCCCGCAGGGCGGTTTACCGATACTCACAGGGGCGCAGCGCGGTGCGCACGCCATCCGCCTGCTGGCAGCCGATCCGGCCCAGGCACGGGCCATCCTGCGCAGCCTGAGGCTGCCCGCGAACCAGCGCAAGCTGTGGGCGGGACAGGAAATCGTGCTCGATGCAGCCAGCTATGACATGTTGCAAGCGGCACGCGGCCATCACAAGCCGCTGTTTGCCGAGCTCAAGCTGGTTGGAATCGAGAAGTAAGGGGAGAAACGGGGCCGAACGGCCCCGTTGTGACTGCGTTTAAATTTCCAGGTTGTCGATCAGGCGCGTCTGCCCCAGTTTGGCAGCGGCCAGCACCACCAGCGGTTCGCCGGCGGCCAGTTCGGCGGCGCTCGGCGCCTGCAGGTTGGCGCGCTTGCGCACGGCGATGTAGTCCGCTTTCCAGCCGCGGCCATCGAGCAGTTGCATGGCTGCCTGTTCCAGTTCGCCGACGGCCAAGTTACCCTTGCGCACTTCTTCGGCCACGAAATTAAGTCCCTTGTACAGCTCCGGCGCTTCCGCGCGTTCGCTTTCCGACAAGTACATATTGCGCGAGGACAAAGCCAGGCCATCGTCGGCCCGATACGTTTCGGCGGCGATGATTTCTGTCGGCAGCGCGAATTGGCGCGCCATGTTGCGGATGATCATCAGTTGCTGGTAATCCTTCTTGCCGAACACGGCCACTCGTGGACCCACGCACGAAAACAGCTTGGTGACGACGGTGCACACGCCTTCGAAGAAGCCGGGGCGAAATTCCCCTTCCAGGGTATTGCCCAGGTCATCAGGCGGGCGTACGCGGTATTCCTGAGGCTCCGGATACAGTTCCTTTTCCGTCGGGGCGAACAGCACGTACACGCCTTCTTTTTCCAGCTTGGCGATATCGGCCGCCATGGTGCGCGGATATTTCTCGAAGTCTTCGTTCGGCCCGAATTGCAGGCGGTTCACGAAGATCGAGGCGACGACGGGGTCGCCATGCTTGCGCGCCAGGCGCATCAGTGACAGATGGCCTTCATGCAGGTTGCCCATGGTGGGGACGAACGCCGTGCGCAGCTGTCCGCTGAGCTGGTCGCGCAATTCTTCGATGTCGGAAATAATTTTCATGGATTGCTTTCGCTAAAACCCCGTTGTACGGTGGTCAGTGACAAAGGGAGGGGATCAGGCGGGCGAATACGCCAGCCGGACGTAGATGGGGGCAAACGGTTCTGCTTGCGTGATTTCGATCAGGGTTTCCTTGGCCAGTTCCAGCAGGGCCACGAAGTTGACCACCACCACGGGCACGCCGCCGGCAATGTCGAACAGCTCGCTGAACTCGACAAAGCGCGACGATTGCAAGTGGCGCAGGATGCTCGACATGTGCTCGCGCACGGACAGTTCCTGGCGGCTGATGCGGTGATGCTGGGTCAGCTTGGCGCGTTTCAGCACGTCGAGCCAGGCCTGCTGTAAGTCCACCGGCTCCACATCGGGCCAGGTAGGCGTCAGGCTTTGCTCGATGAAAATCTGCGTGCGCACGAAATCGCGCTCAAACTGCGGAATGGCGTTCAGGTCGTAGGCGGCCAGCTTGATTTGCTCGTACTCGAGCAGGCGGCGCACCAGTTCGGCTCGGGGATCGCCGCCATCTTCCTCAACGTCGCTCTTGCGCGATGGCAAGAGCATGCGCGACTTGATCTCGATCAGCATGGCCGCCATCAACAGGTACTCGGCGGCCAGCTCCAGGTTGCGCACGCGGATCTGATCGACATACTTCAGATATTGCAGGGTGACCTGCGCCATCGGAATATCGAGAATGTTGAAGTTTTGCTTGCGGATCAGGTAGAGCAGCAAGTCGAGCGGGCCTTCGAAGGCTTCGAGGAAGATTTCCAGCGCGTCCGGCGGAATGTATAAATCCGTCGGCATGCGCAGCATGGGCTCGCCATACAGGCGGGCGATACCCAGGGGATCGGCGGCGGGCGCCGCGTCCGTGCTTGCAGATGTTGCAGGTTCGCCGCTGCCGTCGCCGTCAGCGACAGGTTCGGGCGACTCGATGACTGCGCCGGCACCGGAAGCGTCGGCTTCCGGCGTCACTGCAGACTCTTCAGGCAACATCGTGCCGGTTCCAGATCTTAGTTCTTGTTCTGGTAAACGTAGGCTTGTTGCTTGACAGCCGATGCCAGCTGACGTTCCTGCTCATCGATGCTGACGGCCGGCTTGTCCCACAGCAGGGCGCGACCCGCTTGCTGGCCCGCTTCCATGCCAGGGTTCTTGGCCTTCAGTTCGGCGATGAACAAGGTGTGGTCGGATACGTAGTTGTTGTGTTTTGCAGGCAGTTTCATATTCTCTTCTGAGTGTCTTATAGGTAAGGTCAGCCGGCCGTATTTTACCGCGCCGTGTTGCTTGGTGGGTTGTTGTATCGGCAAGTCCAGGGCGAAATTGCTAAAAATCAATAACGCAACAAACGCCGCATCACCATCGGCGCCGGTTCGGCGGGGTTGGCGTGCGAATATTCCAGTTCTTCGGCCAGGTCGAATTCGAAGGCCGCATAAAAATCGATCAACTTGCGCTGGTCGCGCCGCACCGCCAGGCGCAATTCCTCGGCCTGGCACGACAGACCGTGATGAATGATGGCTTCCAGCAAGTGCTGCGAGAGGTGGCTGCCCCGGTAGGCGGGCAGCACGCCCATGCGTGAAATCTTCCAGATGGCCGGATCGCTGTCGAGCGGCATCCAGCGCAGCGAACCGGCTGGAATGTCGTCGATCAACAACACAAAACCGCCGCCGTGGCGTAGCTGGGCTTGTACCTGCTGCGCCGTTTCGTGATGCCCGCTGGACGAGGCCGCGACCTTGCCGGCCCACGCAGCGCGGGTCAGATCGGCCATCAGTTGTGCATCGGCATTCGTTGCTTCGCGCACCACGATATTCATCATCGGTCCTTGTGGTGGCTTAACGGATGCGCATGCCAGGTTCGGCGCCTGGCCATGGGTTCAGGATGTAGATGCCCGGATTCGCCTTCTCGTCAGCGGCGGACGCGGCCATGACCATGCCCTCGGAAATGCCGAACTTCATCTTGCGCGGCGCCAGGTTGGCCACCAGTACCGTCAGCTTGCCGATTAGCTCTTCCGGTTGATACGCCGAACGAATGCCGGAGAACACATTGCGCAAGCGGCCTTCGCCCGCGTCCAGGGTCAGGCGCAGCAGCTTGTCGGAGCCGTCCACCAGTTCGCAGTTGACGATCTTCGCGATGCGCAGGTCGATCTTGAGGAAGTCGTCGATCTTGATCTCGGGCGCCAGCTCCTCGATGGCGGCCGCTTGCGCGGCAGGGATTGCGGCGTCGTTGGCGGCATCGCCGGCGGGTGCGGCAATGGCAGCGGCCGCTTGCGGTGCATCAAACAGCGCTTCGATCATCTTTGCATCCATGCGTGTCATCAAATGGCTGTAGGCGCCGATGGTACGGCCCAGCATGCTGTTCGACACGGCGTCGCCAAACACTTGCGTATCGGCCCAGGTGAATTGCTCGTCGTTGAGGAACGAGGCCACGTTCTTCGCCACGCCAGGCAGCACGGGCGACAGCAGAATCGTCAGCTGGCGGAACAGGATCAGCGCCGTGGTGCACACGTCGTGCAGCTCGGCCGTTTTTTCCGCATCCTTGGCCAAAATCCACGGCTTGTTTTCATCGACATACTGGTTGGTGATATCGGCGATTTCCATGATTTCGCGCAAAGCCTTGCCGAATTCGCGGTTTTCAAAGTGTGCGGCGATGCTGGCCTGGCGCTCGACGATGACACCATTCATGTCCACCGTCAGTGCGCGGTTGATCCAGCTTTGCGCGCCTTCCGACAGCGACGCGGCCAGCTTGCCGTCGAAACGCTTGGCGATGAAGCCGGCGCAGCGGCTGGCGATGTTCACGTATTTGCCGATCAGGTCGCTGTTCACGCGGGCCACGAAGTCGTCGCCGTTGAAATCCAGGTCTTCCACTTTCGAGTTCAGCTTGAAGGCGATGTAGTAACGCAGCCATTCCGGGTTCATGCCCAGGTCCAGGTAGCGCAGCGGCGAAATGCCCGTGCCGCGCGACTTCGACATTTTCTCGTTATTGACGGTCAGGAAGCCGTGAACATTGACTTTCAGTTTGTCGATGACGGGGTGGCCGGCAAATTTCAGCATGGCGGGCCAGAACAGCAAGTGGAAGGAAACGATGTCCTTGCCGATGAAGTGAATTTGTTCCGTGGCAGGATCGTTCAGCAGGGCGTCGAAATCGAGGCCTTTTTTGTCGCAATAATTTTTCAGGCTGGCCAGGTAGCCGACGGGCGCGTCCATCCACACATAGAAGAACTTGCCCGGCGCATCGGGAATCGGGATGCCGAAGTAAGGCGCGTCGCGCGAGATATCCCAGTCGGCGAGCTTTTCACCCGCTTCGCCCAGCCATTCGCTGACCTTGTTGACCATTTCCGGCTGCAAGCGGCCTGGCGTATTCAGCCAGCTTTTCAGGAATTCGAAACAGCGCGGGTCGGACAGCTTGAAGAAATACTGTTCCGACGGCTTCATCACGGGCGTCGCGTTGGTGAAGACCGAGAACGGGTTGACCAGGTCGGTTGGCTGGTAGGCCGCGCCGCACACTTCGCAATTGTCGCCGTACTGGTTCTTGGCGCCGCATTTCGGGCATTCGCCCTTGATGTTGCGGTCGGCCAGGAACATGCCCTTGACCGTATCGAAGAAGCGGTCGACGGTTTTCGTGACGATCAGACCCGTATCGCGCAGCTTGCGGTAGATAGATTGCGACAGGTCCACGTTTTCCGGCGAATCGGTCGAATACCAGTTATCGAAGGCGATATGGAAGCCATCGAGGTACTGGGCGCGGCCAGCGGCGATGTTGGCGACGAATTGCTGCGGCGTGATGCCTTCCTTTTCGGCTGCGATCATGATGGGCGTGCCATGCGTATCGTCGGCGCCCACAAAGTGCACTTCACGGCCGGCTGCCCCATCGCGTTGCATTCGCTGGAACCGGACCCAGATATCAGCCTGGATGTATTCCATGATGTGGCCAATGTGAAAAGCGGCGTTTGCGTAAGGCAGGGCAGTGGTGACGAACAGCTTGCGAGTCATGATTGATGCACTTTTGGGATGGATAATAGGACATTTTAACAGCGGAAAGGCAATATGAGCAGATGCAGCGCCGGCAAGTGACGCTTTTGTCTTGATCGCCCCTGGCGATTTTGCGCTAGACTGCGCGTATTGCACATATGTAGTACACACGGAGATTTACATGAGCATCACAGTAGAAGACGTCAAGGCCGCGCTGGCCCAGGTTATTGATCCAAATACACATAAAGATTTCGTTTCCAGCAAAACAGTCAAGAATCTGAAAGTCGACGGCAATGATATTTCGCTCGACATCGAGCTGGGCTATCCCGCCAAAAGCCAGATCGATCTGATCCGCAAATCCGTGCTGGCCGCCTTGCGCGTGCTACCGGGCGTGGGCAATGTCAGCGTGGGCGTGTCGTCGAAAATTATTTCGCACACGGTGCAGCGCGGCTTGAAGCCGATGAGCAACGTGAAAAACATCATTGCGGTCGCTTCCGGCAAGGGCGGTGTTGGTAAATCGACCACGGCCGTCAACCTGGCCCTGGCCCTGGCCGCCGAAGGCGCCACCGTCGGCATGCTGGACGCCGATATTTATGGCCCGTCGCAGCCGATGATGCTGGGCATTATCGGCCAGCCGAAGACCCTGGATGGCAAGAGCATGGAGCCGATGGAAAACCACGGCCTGCAAGTGTCATCGATCGGCTTCATGATCGATCCGGACGAACCGATGGTGTGGCGCGGCCCGATGGTTACGCAAGCGTTGCAGCAGTTGCTGGACCAGACCAACTGGCGCGACCTCGATTACCTGATCGTCGACATGCCGCCAGGCACGGGCGACATTCAATTGACCCTGTCGCAGAAAGTGCCCGTTACGGGCGCCGTCATCGTTACCACGCCGCAGGACATCGCGCTGCTGGACGCGCGCAAGGGCCTCAAAATGTTCGAGAAAGTCGGCATTCCGATTTTGGGCGTGGTGGAGAACATGAGCACGCACATCTGCTCGAACTGCGGCCATGCGGAAGAAATCTTCGGCGCCGGCGGCGGCGCGAAAATGTGCACCGACTTTGGCGTGGAATTCCTCGGCGCCTTGCCCTTGACCATGGCGATTCGCCAGCAAACGGATTCGGGCACGCCTACCGTCGTGGCCGAGCCGGACGGCCCCGTCGCCGCGATCTACAAGCAGATCGCCCGCACCATCGCCATTAAAGTGGCGGAAAAGGCGAAGGATATGACGAGCAAGTTCCCGAGTATCGTCATCAAGAACGATTAAACGTTGGGTTTGGCGCTCCCATGCGCCATGGTCGCCAGGGATATGGTTTCATGCAGTCCGTGTTGTAACTAAACAAGAGGAGACATCATGCACCTGAACACTGTATTCCTGCGCCAAGCCGCAGCCGTGGTTGTTGGCAGCCTGCTGGCCGCCGGCGCTTTCGCCCAATCCGTTTCGTTCGTCGAGCCGGCTGACGGCGCCACCGTCAGCAGCCCGTTCAAGGTGAAATTTGCCGTCAGCGGCATGGACATCAAGCCGGCCGGCGACATGACGGCCAAGACGGGCCACCATCATCTGCTCATCAATATGGGACCGATGAAGGCGGGCGAGATGATACCCATGGATGACAAACATTTGCATTTCGGCAAAGGCCAGACGGAAACGGACGTCACCTTGCCACCGGGCCAGTACACGCTCACCATGCAGTTCGCCAACGGCGCGCACCAGTCATATGGGCCGGCGTTGAGCAAAAGCATCAAGGTGACGGTCAAGTAATCGCCTGCCTGTCTCTGCAGGGCTGCCAGGGCCGGGTTTCAGCAATGGAGCCTGGCCTTTTTCATATTGTTGCCTTTTGTCATCATTGTGTCATATAGTCGGCGTACGCTGCTCGGTGGCCTAACTTTGGATGAGTGCATATGAGCAAGAATTTCTCCCCTTCCCGGCAATTGGCGCAGGCGCTGCTGCTGGTGGCTAGTGTGGCGGCGTGCCAGGCGCATGCGACCAAGGCAGCACCGACCACTGCGGCGCAGCCGAAGCTGGTAGTGGTATTGGTGGTGGACGGCTTGCCGCAGGATCAGGTGACGCGCTACCGCGACCAGTTCGGCCAGGGCGGTTTCCGCCGCCTGCTGGAGCAGGGCGCGTGGTTCAGCGATGCGCACCAGGCACATGGCATCACGGTCACGGCCATCGGCCACTCGGCCGTGCTGTCGGGCGCCTACCCTTACCAGCATGGCGTGATTGGCAATAACTGGATCGATCCCGTCACGAAAAAGTCCGTGTACTGCACCGAGGATGGCAATTTCCACTACATCGGCGAAGACACGCAGCCCGACGATGGCACGGCGCCAACCAAGCTGCGCGTGAGCACCCTGGGCGACGAGTTGCGCTATTCCACCGGCGACAAGGCCAAGGTCGTCACGGTGTCGGGCAAGGACCGCGGCGCCATCCTGCTGGCAGGGAAAACGGGCACGGCCTATATGTACATGGAAAAGACGGGCAACTTCGCCAGCAGCACCTACTATATGCAGCAGCATCCGCAATGGGTGCAGCGTTACCAGGCGGCCAGGCCGCAGGACCGCTACTACGGCAAGAGCTGGACGCCGCTGTTGGCCGATTCTGCCTATGCGCGCGACGCCCGTGATGATCTGGTGCCGGCCAAGCCGGGCGCGCGCAACACCTTCCCGTTTGCCTACTACAGCGACAGCGGCAAGCTCGATGGCGAGTACTACAGTCGTTTGAAGGCCGGTCCCTTCCTCGATGAACTGACGCTGGAATTCGCGCGTGCCGCCATCGATGGCGAGAGCCTGGGACGCAATCCGGCCGGCGTGCCGGATATCCTGGGTGTGAGCCTGTCAGCGCACGACTATGTGAACCATGCCTACGGCCCGGAAAGCAAGATGTCGCACGATCACCTGCAGCGCCTGGACCGCATGCTGGCAGGCTTCTTTGCCGACCTCGATAAAAAAGTCGGCATGGACAATGTGCTGGTGGTACTGACGGCCGACCATGGCTTTGCCAACGTGCCGGAATTCGCTGAAACACGCGGCTTTTCGGCCAAGCGCATCGACGGCGCCAAACTTGTCGATGCCTTGAACCAGCACCTGGCCACGACCTTGGGCGTGGACAAGCTGGTGACGACGTCGTCGCTGCCGAATATCTACCTCGATTACGCGCTGGCGGAAAAGAGCAGCGTCAATCGCGCCGCCTTGGAAGACGCGGCGGCCCGCTTCCTGCTACAGCAGGACGGCCTGGCGCAAGTCTACACGCGCACGCAGATGGAAACGGGAGCCGTTGCCACGCGCATGGACACCCTGATGCGCCGCGCCTGGAACCGCCAGTTGTCGGGCGACCTGATGGTGGTGACGAAGCCTGCCTGGTACTTCGGCAAGGGCGTTGGCGGCACCTCGCACGGCACGCCGTACACGTATGACACCAACGTGCCGCTGATGGTCTTCGGCCCCCGCTGGATCAAGCCGGGCGCCTATGGCCAGTACGCGGAAGTGGTCGATATCGCACCTACGCTTGCCCATTTGCTGCGCATACGCCAGCCGTCCGCGTCGGAAGGGCGGATTTTGACGGAAGCGGTGCGCTAGCCGCTCGTTACAGCAGCCAATCGATCGGCAGCACCGAAAGAATCGCCACCCCCATGCGCTTCCACACGCTGGTGCCCGGCTCCGTGTCGTAGCGCGTGGCGCCGCCGCTGGCGTCGCGGGCGATCCAGTACAGCGCGCCGTCGTCGCCAAGCAGCACCTGGTAGGCGCGTTGCGGGATGGTGGTGCGCATGGCTTGCCCCAGCTGGCTGGCCAGCGCGGGGCTGTCGATGACGAGGCCCATTTCCGTGTTCAATTCGATCGAGCGCGGGTCGACATTGAATGAGCCGACAAAGATGCGCTGGTCATCGACGGCAAAGGTTTTCGCGTGCAGGCTCGAGGCGGAACTGCCGAAGCGGCCAGGCTGTTCGCGCGCATCGCCCCGTTCCCACGAACGGCGCGATTCATACAGCAGCACGCCCGCTTCGAGCAGCGGCTTCCTCCACTTCGCATAGCCCGCATGCACGGCCGCCACGTCGGTCGCTTCCAGCGCATTAGTCAGGATGCGCACACCCACGCCCTGTTTTGCCAGCTCGGCAAAGGCCTGCGTGCCGGATTTTCCGGGCACGAAATACGGCGACACCAGGTCCACTTCCTTCTTCGGCACGCCCAGCAGGTTTTGCAGGTTTTTCGCCACGCCCGTGCCTGGCCGTGCCTTGCCCAGCACCTTGGCGGGGTCGTCGCTGACCATGCGCGTGCGCGCCCATTCGAAGGGCAGGGTGCGTTCCATCATCTGCTTGACGAAGGGCGAGGTGCGCAGCGCCTGCACGTATTGCTCGGCCGCCTGGATATCGTCGATGCGATCCGCCTCGGCGGCGATGGTGGCCGCGTCGCCGTCGACATGGCTGGTCAGCAGCAGGCTGGCCGGGTAGGCCGAGGCGCTGTTCCAGTAGCGGTCGAATTCATGCGAGACCTCGTCGACGACGGGGCCGACGGCCAGCACGTCAAGGTCGGCAAACAGCACCTCGCCGGCCGCGCCAAAATATTCATCGCCCACATTGCGCCCGCCGACAATGGTGGCCTGGTTATCGGCCGTGAACGATTTGTTGTGCATGCGCCGGTTGAGGCGCGAAAAATCGGTGGCAAAGGCCAGAGCGCGCGGTGCGCGGGGCACGAAGGGATTGAACAGGCGGATTTCCAGATTCTGTTGCTTGCCCAGCATCGTCAAGGTCTGGTCCAGGCCCGCCGTGTTGTTATCGTCGAGCAGCAGGCGTACGCGCACACCCCGTTCGGCCGCTTGACGCAGGGCGTCGAACAGCAGGGTGCCGGTGATGTCCTTGTGCCAGATGTAGTACTGCACGTCCAGGCTGCGTTGGGCGGCGGCGGCCAGCAGGGCGCGCGCGGCAAAGGCATCGCGCCCGTCGACCAGCGGATAAATGCCGGACACGCCGGGATGCTGCGCCACCAGCGGTGCAATGGCGGTGGCCAGCTGGGTGCGCGCCGTATCGGTGATGACAGTGGAGGCGACGCGGCCTTCCAGCGAGGGCAGTGAGGCGCAGCCGGCAAGAACGGCGGACAGCAGCAGCGCCAGCAGCAAACCGGTGCTGCGGCGGGCAAGGGTGGTGGCGGGCATGGTGCACTTTCATCGAGTTGCCCCGATGTTAGCAGATGCGCATGCCCGCACGCGGCGGGGTTTTAGAACTGTTCCAGCGCGATCAGCTCGGCCACCGTCTGGCGGCGGCGGATCAAACGGGATTGTTCCCCATCGACCAGGTATTCGGCCGCATGCGGGCGGCTGTTGTAGTTCGACGACATCGACGCGCCATACGCGCCCGCGCCTTCGAAGACCACGTAGTCGCCCACCTGCGCTGCGGGCAACAAGCGGGTTTCCACCACGCCGCCATCGCGCTGGGTGAAGACGTCGCCCGATTCGCACAGGGGGCCGCCGACGACGGTGGCGCGCGGCACATCGAGAGCGCGGCCGTCATGCGCAATCACTGACATTTCATGGTAGCTGCCGTACATGGCGGGGCGCATCAGTTCATTGAAGCCCGTATCTAACAAGGTGAAGTGGTTGCCGCCCATTTGCTTGGTGGCGCGCACTTCGGCCACCAGCAGGCCCGCGTCGGCCACGAGGAAGCGGCCCGGTTCGATTTCCAGGTGCACGGCGTGGCCCAGGTGCGCCTCGATCTGCTTGCGCGCCGCATCCCACAGCTGGAAGTAGTGGTCCGTGTCGACCGGCTGCTCGCCATCGCGGTAAGGCACGGACAGGCCGCCGCCCGTGGAAATGGCTTCCAGGTCGTGGCCCATGTTCTTTACCAGGTCGACCATGGTGCCGCAGACGGTTTCCAGGTGGCTGTAGTCGACGCCCGAGCCGATGTGCATGTGCAGGCCTACCAGGTGCAGTCCATGTGCGCGGATGATGGCCAGCGCCTCTGGCAGCTCTTCGTGCCAGATACCGTGCTTGCTGTTTTCACCGCCCGTATTGGTCTTGTTGCTATGGCCATGGCCATAGCCGGGATTGATGCGCAGCCAGACGCGGTGGCCGGGCGACACAGGGCCCAGCTGGCGCAGCATGTCGACGGAACCGCAATTGACTTCGATCTTCGCTTCTGCCACGCGCGCCAGGGTGGCGCGGTCGAACAGATCGCAGGTGAATACCACACCGGCCGCGCCCTTGGTCTGTGCTGGCGTAAAGCCTGCCTGCAGGGCGCGTTCAATCTCGCCCAGCGAGACGGCATCCACGTGCACGCCCGCTTCGCGCATCAAGGTGAGCAGATGGATGTTCGAGTTGGCTTTTTGCGCGAAGCGCACGGTGTCGAACTGCGCCAGCTGCGCCACGCGCGCGCGGATGGTGGCCGCGTCATACACCCACAGGGGCGTGCCGTGTTCCTGGGCGAGTTGGGCGAGGGTCTGGTCGGTGACAGGCTGCATCGTGTGCTTTCGGTGAAATAAGGAGATGACGGCATGATGGCCGATTGTGCTTCGAATATAAAATATCCATTTAAGCCTACCTTATTCATTTATGATATGAGCATGACTATCTCCTTGCGCCATATCGAGGTCTTCCGCGCCATCATGACGACGGGCAGCGTGACGGCCGCCGCCGCTATGCTGCACACGTCGCAGCCTACCGTCAGCCGCGAGCTGGCGCGTCTTGAGCATTTGACGGGCCTCACGCTGTTCGAGCGCGAGCGGGGGCGGCTGCGCCCGACGGCCCAGGCGCTGCAACTGTTCGAGGAAGTGCAGCGCGCGTATTTCGGCCTGGAGCGCATCGTCAGCACGGCGGCAGCCTTGCGCCAGTTCGATCAGGGTCAGTTGTCGATCGCCTGCCTGCCCGTGTTTTCCCATTCGCTGCTGCCGCAGGCGTGTAAACGCTTCGTCGCCGATTTTCCGAAGGTGAGCATCAGCATCACGCCGCAGGAGTCGCCGCTGCTGGAGGAGTGGCTGTCGGCGCAGCGCCACGATATCGGCCTGACGGAAGTGGGCAATGCGCCGCCGGGCACCGCGCTCGACACCCTGATGTCCGTCGATGAAGTGTGCGTGCTGCCCGACGGCCATGCGCTCGCCAGCAAAACCGTGCTGCAGCCGGCGGACTTCGCGGGCCAGCCTTTCATCAGCCTGGCCGCCGTCGACCCCTACCGCCAGCAGATCGACGCCATTTTCGCGCAGGCCGGGGTGGAACGGCGCATGGCGCTCGACACGCACAGCGCCGCCTCCGTGTGCGCCATGGTGCGCGAAGGCGTGGGCTTGGCCATCGTCAATCCGCTCACGGCGCTGGACTACGCGGGGCAGGGCTTGCAGATGCGCCGCTTTGCCGTGTCCTTGCCGTTCACCGTCAATCTGGTCAAGCCCCTGCACCGGCCCTTGTCGCAACTGGTCGCCCTGTTCGAGCAGGCGCTGCATGCGCAGGCGGACGAGGTGAAAAGGCGCTTGCTGCAGCTGTGACGGCGCTTGTGGAGCGGCGGCGGTCAACAGAGTAAAATGGCGTTTTACTTCAAAGCCTGATTACATCGATGACCACAACCGCTACTCCCGTCCGCACCCGTTTCGCTCCCAGCCCGACCGGCTATCTGCACCTGGGCGGCGCCCGCACCGCTTTATATAGCTGGGCGTATGCCCGCCACTTCGGTGGCACCTTCGTGCTGCGCATCGAAGACACGGACGTGGAGCGCTCCACGCCGGAAGCCGTGCAAGCCATCATCGAAGGCATGAAGTGGCTGGGCCTGGACCACGACGAAGGCCCGTTCTACCAGATGCAGCGCATGGACCGCTACCGCGAAGTGGTGGCGCAGATGCTGGCCGAAGGCACGGCGTATCACTGCTACTCGTCGCCGGAAGAAGTTGAAGCGATGCGCGAGCGCATGCGCGCCGCCGGTGAAAAACCGCGCTACGACGGCACCTGGCGCCCGGAGCCGGGCAAGACTCTGCCGGCCTTACCCTTTGATCGCAAGCCCGTCGTGCGCTTCAAGAACCCGCTCGATGGCGACGTGACGTGGGACGATGTTGTCAAAGGCTCGATCACGATTTCCAACCGCGAGCTGGACGACCTGGTGATCGCCCGCCCGGACGGCACGCCGACGTATAACTTCTGCGTGGCCGTCGATGACTGGGACATGCAGATCACCCACGTGATCCGCGGCGACGACCATGTCAATAACACCCCGCGTCAGATCAACATCCTGCGCGCCATCGGAGCACCGCTGCCGCTGTACGGCCACCTGCCGATGATTTTGGGGGCGGACGGCGAGAAGCTGTCGAAGCGCCACGGCGCCGTCAGCGTGATGGATTACCCGGCGCAAGGCTTTTTGCCGGAAGCGATGCTGAACTATCTTGCGCGCTTGGGCTGGAGCCATGGCGACGATGAAGTGTTCTCGACCGAGCAGTTCTGCGAGTGGTTCAACCTGAACCATCTGTCGAAATCGGCGGCCCAGTTCAACAATGAAAAACTGGCCTGGCTGAACAATCACTATATCAAGCAGGCCGACAATACCCGTCTGGCCGACCTGGCGCGCCCGCAAATGCTGGCCGCCGGCGCCGTCTTCGAAGGCGCGCCAGACCTGGCGCAAGTGCTGGGTATGATGAAAGAGCGCGCCAACACCGTCAACGAACTGGCTGCCGCCTCGATGCTATTCTTCCGCGCGCCGCAGCCGGAAGCGGAACTGGCGGCGCAGCACATCACGGATGCGATCAAGCCTGTGCTGGCACAGTTCGCCGAACGCATCGCCACGGTGGAATGGAGCAAGGAAGCCGTCGCCGCCATGATCAAGGAAGTGCTGGCTGCCAACACCATCAAGATGCCGCTGCTGGCCATGCCTTTGCGTTTGATTTTGACGGGCCAGTTGCAGACGCCGGCCATCGACCAGGTAGTGGTGATTTTCGGCCGCGACACCGTGTTGGCGCGCCTGGCAAAGTGGCTGTAATCGCCGCGCGGAATTGAACGTGTAAACGCAGTGCAGAAACCGCCCCTATGAAAAGTTGCTCATAGACGAAAAAGGGTATTTGCAGAGTGAAACTTCTTTGCTATACTCTTGTTTCTGCACCAACGGGGGTATAGCTCAGCTGGGAGAGCGCTTGCATGGCATGCAAGAGGTCAGCGGTTCGATCCCGCTTACCTCCACCAGCAGCAAAATCGCAGTCGGGTTTTGTTAGTCGTTGAAGTGGTGCAGTCGTTGTTTGGTAGTTCCGCGGTCCCCATCGTCTAGAGGCCTAGGACATCACCCTTTCACGGTGAGTACAGGGGTTCGAATCCCCTTGGGGACGCCAGGTTTTGTGGTATAGTAGTGGCAGTTGTTTGTACTGATTGTTGTAAGTTCAGGCCCGTAAAAAGCGGAATCTGGATGGAAAGCAAGTAGTGGAACAAAGTCGCCAAGTGCGGCTTTTATTATTTCTGCGCCCGGGGGGGTATAGCTCAGCTGGGAGAGCGCTTGCATGGCATGCAAGAGGTCAGCGGTTCGATCCCGCTTACCTCCACCAACAGCGCAGAAGTAAAGTAGCAAACTGTAGAAGTAAAAATGTAGTACCAAGGTCCCCATCGTCTAGAGGCCTAGGACATCACCCTTTCACGGTGAGTACAGGGGTTCGAATCCCCTTGGGGACGCCAGTTCAGTCTGGTGTTGTGGCAGTAAAGAAGTAGCAGTGTTTCTGCGCCCGGGGGGTATAGCTCAGCTGGGAGAGCGCTTGCATGGCATGCAAGAGGTCAGCGGTTCGATCCCGCTTACCTCCACCAATAGCGCAGAAATCACATAATAATCAAAGTCGCCTTGAGCGGCTTTTTTTATTTGCGTCAGCGATTTCTTCGCTAGGGGGAATAGGGCTAAGCTGTTAGCGCGCTTGCATGGCATGCAAGAGGTCAGCGCTTAGCTCCCGCTTACCTCCACCAATAGCGCAGAAGTCACATGATAATCAAAGTCGCCTTGAGCGGCTTTTTTTATTTCCGCGACGCTTTCCGCCATACCCCTCTGGGTAATGTGGCTAAGCTGTTAGTGCGCATGCATGGCATGCAAGAGGTCAGCGCTTAGCTCCCGCAAACCTCCACCAATAGCGCAGAAATCACATGATAATAAAAGTCGCCTCGAGCGGCT